>JBARAK010000443.1:0-1566 GCA_049791955.1 Caulobacteraceae bacterium | reverse complement strand
GGGCGCCGGGCGCTGGACCCCCGCGCGGCTGGCCGAGGCGCTGGAAGCCCGCGACCGCAAGGCCTGCGGACAGGTGGCCCCGCCGCATGGGCTATATCTGACCGGGGTGGACTACAGCCCGCCGGTGACCAGACCCAGCAGCTGATCGACCACCGTGCTCCAGGCCACCGACAGCACCACCACCAGCAGCACGGGCGCGAACTCGCGCGTCAGGGTCTCGCGGCCGACCCGCCAGACCAGGAAGATCGAGACGATCAGCAGCATCAGGTAGACCAGGCCGAACACCTGCAGCCCGTCCGCCCCCGCCATCAGCAGCAGGGACGCCACCGCCAGGATGGCGTTCAGATACAGCGAGCTCCAGTTCACCACCGTGGCGAAGGCCGAAAACCCGGCCCCGACCCGCAGCGGCTTGGCGATCAGGAAGACGATCAGGATGAAGCCGAACGCGTCCAGCAGATGCTCGCCGGCCGCCACCGCCAGGATCGGCAGGGAGACGCCCCGCTCCGCCACCTGGGTCGCCTGCACCATGGCGACGTAGAAGACGTAGAACGGCAGGGCCAGCAGCGGCCCGTAGAACGAGCGCAGGAAGCCGCCGAGCGAGAAGTCGAACCCTTCGGCCCAGCGCTTGTCGAAGCCGAGCAGCCGGCCGAGCCCGCGCCCCGCCTCCAGGATTTCCGACCGGGGCCGCGCCGCCGGTTCAGGGGGCACGGAAGGTCTCGAAGTAGCGCCGCAGCACGCCCGCGTAGACCTGCTCCAGCGCCCGCAGCTCGGCCACCGGGGCCCGCTCGTCGACCATGTGCATGGTGCTCCCGACCAGCCCCATCTCCACCACCGGGCACAGGTCGCGGATGAAGCGCGCGTCGGAGGTGCCGCCGGAGGTGGACAGCTCGGGCGTGCAACCGGTGACCTCGCGCACGGCGGCCGAGACCACGTCGGTGAAGGCGCCCGGCTGGGTGTAGAAGGCCTCGCCGGTGGCGCGGGCGTCGACGGAGATGCTCCCGGCGAAACCGTCGGCCGAGCGGGCCGCCTCGTCCTGCAGCCAGGCGATCAGGTCCGCGCCCTTCCAGTTCGGATTGAAGCGGATGTTCAGCCGCGCACGGGCGCGGGCCGGGATGACGTTGTGGGCGGAGTTGCCGACCTCCAGGTCGGTGACCTCCAGGTTGGAGGGCTGGAACTCCGGATAGCCCTGGTCCAGGCGCCGGCCGGCCAGGCGGTGCAGCAGCCCCACCAGCACCGGGACCGGATTGGCGGCGCGCTGGGGATAGGCGACGTGGCCCTGCACCCCCTCCACCGTCACCACCGCGTTCAGGCTGCCCCGGCGGCCGACCTTGATCATGTCGCCGAGTTGGGCCGAGGAGGTCGGTTCGCCGACCAGGCAGTGGTCGATGCGCTCGCCCTCGGCCCGCAGCAGCTCGACCACCCGGCGGGTGCCGTCGTGGCCGGGGCCTTCCTCGTCGCCGGTGATCAGCAGCGAAATCGAGCCAGCCGGCTGCCCCTCGTCCAGCACGCGGGCGGCGGCGGCGACGAAGGCGGCGACCGCGCCCTTCATGTCCACCACGCCGCGCC
>JBARAK010000442.1:0-11917 GCA_049791955.1 Caulobacteraceae bacterium | reverse complement strand
GGCGCGGCTCCGCCCAGCGGTCGACCAGCAGCACCCGCCTGAACGGAGCCAGGTTCAGCGCCGCGACCGCGCCGGCTGGCCCGGCCCCGACGATGACGACCTCGACCTCCAAGCTGGGGACGGACCTACCTGAACTGCACCGGCAGGCCGAGCGGGAAGCGGCGGAACTTGTCGATCCCGGAGATGTCCACCTGGCGCGTGGTGCCGGGCGCGCCGGCGTGGGCGGCCCCGGCCTGCGCGGCGGACTTCAGGCTCTTGGTCGTCCCGTGCTTGGGGATCACGTCGTGGATGGTCTTGCGCCGGTCCTCCACCTCGATCACCGGCGGGAAAGCCGGGTCGCCCGGGCCTGGGTGGACCTCGACCACGCCCATGTGGTCGAAGTGCTCGATCATGTTGTTGATCTGGTCGGTGTAGCTGGTCGTCCCCAGCGGATCGATCCAGGCCGCCCGGTTGGCGAAAGCCGCCCGGCGCTCCGACAGCGGACGCTTCCCGTCCATGACGATGTCGTAGTTCTCGCGGGTCAGCACCTCGTTGGGCACCCGCGCGGGCCAGAACGCCGGGACATAGGGATCGTAGGCCGGGTCGTAGCCCGACCGGCAGCTGGCGCTGTCGGTCTGCCAGGGCACGGCCATCCAGCGGGTGACGCTTCCCGGCGTCTGGCCGTAGAGCGGGCCGTTGGGGATGGTGACGCTGTCGCTGGTCAGCACCTCGCCGAGCTGGGGCGCGATCCACCCCTCCAGTACGTGGGCGAAGCGGAACGGGGCCATGTACATGGTGGCCGCGCGCACCGGCCAGGTCATCTCGCAGCCGGGGTGGAAGGCGTCGGCCAGGCAGAAGTCCAGCGCCGCCTTGGTCAGGACCTCGCCCTGTTGGGCCACGGGGACCTGGTCGATGTCTTCCGGCGGAACATAGGCCGGGTCGTAGTCGGCGTCGAAGTCGCCGGCGGCCCACTGGTCCAGCATGGCCAGCTGGCAGTCGCTCAGGGCGCAGTTCTGGCGCGGGGTGGGGGCGGGCGGAATGGCCATGGCGTCGCCGTACAGCCAGGGCCACGGCTTGGGCGACCAGGAGTCGACGTCGAACCGGCGGAAGGAATTGTCCAGCACCCGCCGGATCTCCTGGTTGGCCGGGCCGCGGTCGGCCAGCTTGGCGATGCCTTCCGGCGTCGACAGGTCGAACGCGCCCTCCCAGCCGAAGCCGGCGGCGAAGCCCGCGTTCACCCACTGCAGGCCGTTGAGCCGCTGGAAGATCGGCAGGATGTCCTGGGTGAACGACGGCCGCTTGGGCGCCGGCAGCAGCTTGGCCTTGATCGCAGTGTCGCGCATCAGGTCCCACATCGTGCGCACCGACTTGCGCTGCGGGCCGAAGTTGGGCGGCGCGACCACGATCCAGGCCGGTACGACCTCCAGAGGGACGCCGTTCAGTTCGACCTTGGCGTTGACCGGGCCGTCGGAGATGTCGTCATACCAGCCTTCGTTGTTGGCGAAGGTGATGGCCCAGGTCCCGTCGCAGGAGGCCGACTTGCCGTGGCCGCCCAGCACCATCAGCCGGCCGGCTTCGTCGGTCCAGGCCTCGCCCAGATAGACCTTCTGGCCCATGAATTCGCCGGTGTCGAAGGCCTTGGGGCCGGCGCTGCGGCCGGCGACCTCGCGCGCACGCGGCGTGATCGCCAGCCGCGCCCTGTCGGCGACGGCGGCGTTCCTCAGGGTGGTGGGCGGCGCCGAGGCCGCCTCGGGAATATCGAGCGCCAGCTGGAAGCCGTACCAGGCCGACTTGGTGTTCGCGAGCTCGACCGACCAGGCGATCTTGGCGTCGTCGTCCTGACCCGTCAGTTCACGGACGATTTCGTCCTTGGCGTTGACGCCATAGACGCGGAACCTGGCCGCCTGGCGCTTGAGCCGCCCGTCCTTGTCGCGGTACGCGCCGGGCGGCAGGGGCTTTGGATCGGGGGTCTCGGGGCCGAGGAACCATTCGTCGGGGCTGTTGCCGACGCGGGCGACGCCGATCGAGGGGTAGATCACCGCCTTGACCACGCAGGTGTCGGCCGGCGGGGCGGGCGGGTTGGCCACGCGGGGCTGGGGTGGGTCCTGCAGCGGCTGGCCGTTGGCCTCGTGGCGGGTGTCGGCGCTGGCGGCGTAGACCGCCTTGCGCACCGCGGCGATGGAGGATTCGGGGACCGGCGCCTGTTCGGGGGGGACGCGGAAGATGTTGAAGGCCAGCGACTGTCCGTATTCGGCCTGCCCGCGCGCCTCGATATCCTGCTTGGGGATGGTCAGGGTGGCGACCTGGACGAAGGGGCTCTCGGACTCTGGCCATTCCACCGTCGCCTCGTCCAGCGGCATGGTCGCCGGGTTGGTTCGGCGCTGCACCATGAAGCGGAAGCGGTATTCGTCCCTGGACAGGCGGTTGGCCATGTCGACGGCGAGATAGTCGACAGCGTCGTTGGCGACGTTCTCGGGCGCGGTCTCCGGATCGAGACGGTACTTCACCGCCTGGGCCTCGCCGGTCCCGAACGGCAGGATGCCCCAGTAGGTGGTGGTCAGGACGCTGCCCTCGACCCGCGCCATCTCATTGAGGATGCGGTTGGTCTTGGGGTGGCGCGCCAGGTAGGTCGGGTAGTCGCCCTGGACCACCCCGGCATAGGTGAACTCGCACATCTCCTTCGCGTCATCGACGAAGAAGACCGGGTAGTTCTGCATGATGAAGTCGGCGGTGTCGCCTTCGCCGCCATAGGCCTTCTCGCCCGGGACGCCGAACACCTTCAGGCCTATGCCCAGGGTCGACTGCAGGTCCGGCGAGGTGGGGGAGGTGTCGCTGGAGAAGCGCATCCAGGCCGCCAGCTCGTCATAGGCGAACACCCCCACCTTCAGCTCGGGCGGGATGTCCTTCAGCATCGTCAGCCGGCCACGGGCCGCGCCATGCAGCTTGCGGAACACCGGCCGTTCGGCGGGGCGCTGGCCCAGCGCGATCCGCTTCTTCTGGGCGATGCCGACGAACATCTCGATCAGGCGCCCGGTCGGGTCACGCCCGCAGTCGAAGCACGGCGGGATCGGCGGTTCCGGATCGCTCATCTCGAGATTTCCCCTGGTGTGACGGGGCGGCACGAGCGCATGAAATCTATTGGGGCGTCAAACGAAATTCTCGTTAAGCGTGTTGTTCCGCAATCGCCCCGAAAGGCCTCGCCAGGCTTCAGAAACTGACGGTCACGCGGCTCTGCACCAGCCAGTCGCCTTCCCGGGTGCGCAGCCCGGCCGACATGGCGCGCGCGACGGTGGCCGAGGCGCTGAGGTGGGAGCCGAGCTGGTAGTCCGTACCCACCCCGATGGAGGACGGCTGGATGCTGGTCTTGATCACCCGGCTGGCGCCATCGGCGGCGTCGACGAAGGCGTAGGGCGACAGCTGGTCCGCCGCCAGGCCGCGCAGGCCCAGCAATTGGAAGGTCGGGGTGCGCAGCTCGTTGCGGGAGACGATCGCCGAGTCGTAGCTGCCGTCGTCCAAGGTGAAGCCACGCACCAGGTCTTCGCCGCCCACGCCCATCTGCTCGGTGTCGGGCAGGGCGCGACCGGCGTACTGGCCGATCACGGTGTTGACCAGGGTCCAGCGCCACGCCAGGCGGGTGGTGCGGCTGAACTGGGCGGTGGCGTAGACATAGTCGCCAGAGGTGACCCGGCCGTTGCTGAACAGGGTGAAGGCCGCGGCGTCGTTATGGGTGTCGATGCCGCCCGGGCTGCCGTGGATGATCAGGTTGAAGGCGTTGTGGCCGCCGATGTCGCTCCAGGCGTCGGCCCAGCCGCCGTAGGCCTGGTAGACGTTGATGCTGTTGTTGAGCACGTCCTCGCCGGCGAAGAAGGTGGTGCGCTTCTCGGTCTTCAGCTCGATCCCGGCGAACAGGTCGCCGGGGAAGCGCACGTAGTTCGACACCGAGCTGCGATAGCCTAGCGAGAGTTCGTCGGTCTGCTGGCGCACGGTGAAGGGATCGGCGTCCACGTTGGTCTCCACGTGGTCGTAGGTGATCTCCACCTCCTGCCGCTCGCCGGTCGGGATCGAGGCCCGCACCCCGTGGCTGAGGTATTGGGGATGGCTGGTGTTCCCGAACGCGTCGCCGTGGTTGTCGAAGAAGTCCGGCGAGGCGGTGAACTGGTAGGACAGCTGCGAACCCGGGATCAGCAGGCCGCCGACCTGGCCGCCCAGGAAGTAGCGGTCCCAGCCGGTGGAGGGCGAGCCGGAGTTGGCGTAGCCAGCGTAGACCTGCCACGGCTTGGAGGCGGTGGTCTGCAGGTCCAGGTTGGAGCGTCCCAGCACGTCGCCGGGCGAGAACACCGCCTCGGCGTGGCGGAAGGGATAGCGGTTCAGCCAGTCCAGGTCCTGGTCCAGCACGATGGCGTCGATCGGCTGGTCGGGCTGCAGGCGTACGGCGTCGCGCACCTGGGCGGCCTGGCGGGGGCCGACGCCGGAGACCTTCACCTCGCCGGCGCGGAATTCCACCACCCGCACCTGCAGCACGCCGGCGCGGATGCTCTGGGGCGGGGTGGAGATGGAGACGAAGGGATAGCCTCGCCGGCGGTAGTAGCGGGCGATGGTCGCCTCGATCTCGGCGATCAGCTTCTTCGACATCGGCTGGCCCACGAAGGCCGCGAGCTTCGTGCGCGCCCCGGCCTCATTGAGGCGGGGGACCAGGGCGGCGTTGAGCCCCTGGACCGGCTCGGTGCGGACCGGGTCGTTGGCGCCAAGCAGCAGCAGGCCATACAGGGCGGGCCCGATCGGGCGGTCGTCCTGGTCGGACGGGGTGGCGTTGGGCGCCAGCAGCGGCTGGGGCGAGGGCGGCGGGACCGGCGGCAGGTTACGCTCGATCGCCTGGGCGTGGGCCCGGTGGGCTGTCGAGAGGCCGATCAGGGCGAGCGCCGCGACGGCCGTTGTCTTGAACAGGCCGTGCTTGATGCGGGCTGCGCTCATGGATTGGTCCCGATCTTGAAGCGGATGTTGTCGGAGAACCGGCGGTTGTCCGGATAGGGCGAGCCGGAATTGTCATCCTGCTGGCGGGCGCCGAACGCCGATGGCGCCAAGCCCGGCGAGCCGGCCGCGGTGGAGGCGCTCCCCGCCTCGGTTCCAGGTCCAGGGCCCGCCGTGGTGAAGGATGACGGGCCGTTGCTGGCGTTCGAGCCCTGGGCGTTGGCGGGGGCGAAGGCGATATTCCCGGGCGTGGGCGGCGCGATGGTGAACAGCCCATCCACGAAGGTCAGCAAGTAGTTCGCCGACAGGGCGAGGCTGCCCTGGTTGATGTCGTAGGCGCCCAGGGTCTCGCCTGAGGCCCGGGCGAGCGCGCCGCTGACCTGGTCGTTCCCGGCCAGCGAGCCGGAGGGGATCGAGAAGGTGAGGGGTGGATCGGCCTGGCCGTCGAGCTTGGTGACGTCGTTGGCGGCGATGGTGATCGGGCGGGCGGTGATGTCCGCGGTCGTGCTGGAGGGAGCCGACAGGCTGTAGTCGCGGGCGTCGGCGCCCGTCAGCACAAGGCCGGAGACCGTCACGGTCTTGCCCTGGCCGGCGTTGGGGTCCGAGAAGGTGAAGGTCCCGGACGTCAGGGAAACCTGATCCCCCGCGACCACTCCGGCCCCGAGGATCGCCGAACCGGTGTCGGTGGTGGTGGCGTCATAGACCTTGCTGTTGGCGGCGGCCGTCGCCATCAGCGCCAGCGGCGTGATCGTCCCGACCGGGCCGGCCACTGTGCCGGCGATGCTGTAGTCGCCGGCCTGGGCGCCGGTGAGCGCCAGTCCGGTGACGGTGACGGTCTTGCCGGTTCCGACGTCCTTGGTGTCGTAGGTTCCCGCGGTCGGATCGTTCAGCGCGACGCTGTCGCCGGAAACCGCGCCGGCCAGGACGTAGTCGCCCGAGGTCAGGGTGGCGAGGGTGGTCCCGTCGTAGATCTTGGTCACCGAGCCGGTCAGGCGCGCGATGAGGGCGAGCGGGGTGATGGTCCCGATCGCGCCGGAGACCGAACTGGTGATGCTGTAGTCGCCGGCCTGGGCGCCGGAGAGGGCGAGGCCGCCGACGGTGACGGTCTTGCCGGTTCCGACGTCCTTGGTGTCGTAGGCCCCCGCGGTCGGATCGTTCAGCGCGACGGCGTCGCCGGAGACCAAGCCGGCCAGGATGTAGTTATTCGAGCCAAGGGTGGCGCCGGTGGTCCCGTCGTAGGTCTTGGTCACCGAGCCGGTCAGCCGCGCGGTGAGGGCGAGCGGGGTGATGGTCCCGATCGCTCCGGAAACCGAATTGGCGATGCTGTAGTCGCCCGCGTCGGCGCCGGTGAGGGCGAGGCCTGAGGCCGTCACCGTCTTGGCTACCCCTACGTCCTTGGTGTCGTAGAGCCCGAAGGCGGGGTCGTTGAGGGCGACGCTGTCGCCGGAGACGGCGCCGGCCAGGACGTAGTTCCCCGACCCCAGGCTCGCCGTCGTGGTCCCGTTGTAGGTCCGGCTGGTGGTCCCGGTGAGGCTGGCGGTGAGGGCCAGTGGGGTGACCACGCCGACGTTTCCGGAGGTGGAGGCGGCGACGGTGTAGTCGCCCGCGTCCGCGCCGGTCAGGGCCAGGCCGCCGACGGTGACGAGCTTGCCGCTTCCGGCGTCCTTGGTGTCGTAGGTTCCGAAGGCAGGGTCGTTCAGGCCGACGCTGTCGCCGGAGACGATACCGGACAGGACGTAGTTACCCGATGTCAGGCTCGCGGTGGTGGTCCCGTCGTAGACTTTGCTGACCGGTCCGGTGAGGCTGGCGGTGAGGGCCAGGGCGTTGATCACGCCTACCGCGCCCGACAGGTTTCCTGAGTAGCTGTAGTCCCCGGCGTCCGCCCCGGTCAGGGCCAGGCCGGTGAAGGTGACGGTCTTGCCGGTTCCCACGTCCTTGGTGTCGTAGGTCCCCGAGGTTGGCGCGCCCAGCCCGACGCTGTCGCCGCCGATGACCCCGTTTAGGGTGTAGGCGCCGGCGGCCAGGGTGGCGGCGGTGGTCCCATCGTAGGTCTTGGTCACCGGGCCGTTGAGCGTCGCGGTGAGGGCGAGCTGGGTGATGGTCCCGATGGCGGCGGAGAGCGAGTTCGCGACGGTGTAGTCGCCGGCGTCCGCGCCGACGAGGCCGACGCCGTTGGCGGTGACGGTCTTGCCGGTTCCCACGTCCTTGGTGTCGTAGGTCCCGCTGGCCGGGTTGTTCAGTCCGACGCTGTCGCCGCCGATGACGCCGGACAGGGTGTAGTTGGCCGAGGAGAGGGCGGCGGTGGTTGTGCCGTCATAGGTCTTGGTCGCCGTGCCGGTGAGAGCTGCGGTCAGGGCCAGGGGATTGATCGTCCCGACGGCGCCGGAGGCCGTGCCCGTGATGCTGTAGTCGCCGTCGTCCGCGCCGGTGAGCGCCAGGCCGGTGGCGGTGACAGTCTTGCCGGTTCCGGCGTCCTTGGTGTCGTAGGTCCCGGCGGTCGGGCTGTTCAGTCCGACGCTGTCGCCGCCGATGACGCCGGACAGGGTGTAGTTGGCCGAGGTGAGCGTGGCGGCCGTGGTCCCGTCATAGGTCTTGCTCACCGTGCCGGTCAGGCTTGCGGTGAGGGCCAGGGGGCTGATCACGCCCACCGCGCCCGACAGGTTTCCCGAGAAGCTGTAGTCCCCGGCGTCCGCTCCGATCACCGACAGGCCGATGAAGGTGACGGTCTTGCCGGTTCCCACGTCCTTGGTGTCGTAGGTCCCCGAAGTCGGCGCGCCCAGCCCGACGCTGTCGCCAGAGATTACGTTGTTGAGGGTGTAGGCGCCGGCGTCCAGGGTGGCCGCGGTGGTCCCATCGTAGGTCTTCGACACCGGACCATTGAGCGTCGCGGTCAGGGCGAGCGGGTTGATGACCCCGATGGCGCCGGAGAGTGAGCTCGCGACGGTGTAGTCCCCGGCGTCCGCGCCGGTGAGGGTGAGGCCGGAGACGGAGACGGTCTTGCCGGTTCCCGCATCCTTGGTGTCGTAGGTCCCGGCGGTGACGGGGGCGAGGCTGACGACGTCGGAGCCGATGGAGGCGGAGAGGGTGTAGTTGGCGCCGGTCAGGGCGGCGTCGGTGTTCCCGTCGTAGGTCTTGGTGACGTTTCCGACCAGGCTGGCGGTGAGGGCGAGCGGGTTGATGACGCCCACCGCGCCGGAAAGCGAGTTCACGACGGTGTAGTCTTCCGCGTCCGCGCCGGTGAGGGTGAGTCCGGAGACGGAGACGGTCTTGCCGGTTCCCGCATCCTTGGTGTCGTAGGTCCCGGCGGTGACGGGGACGAGGCTGACGACGTCGGAGCCGATGGGGGCGGAGAGGGTGTAGTTGGCGCCGGCCAGGGCGGCGTCGGTGTTCCCGTCGTAGGTCTTGGTGACGTTTCCGACCAGGCTGGCGGTGAGGGCGAGCGGGTTGATGACGCCCACCGCGCCGGAGGTCGTGGCTGAAATGGTGTAGTCGCCGGCCTCGGCGCCGACGAGGGACAGGCCGTTGACGGTGACGGTCTTGCCGGTTCCGGCGTCCTTGGTGTCGTAGGTCCCCGAGGTCGGGTCGTTCAGGTTGACGGTGTCGCCGGCGATGACGCCGCTGAGCGTGTAGTTGTTGGCGGCCAAGGTCGCGGCGGTGGTTCCGTCGTAGGTCTTGCTCACCGTGTTGGCCAAGCCGACGGTGAGGGCCAGCGGATTGATGGTCAGGGCGCCGTCCGAATTCCCCGACGTCGCAAGGATGTAGTTGGAGGCCGCGCTGCCGGTCAGGCCGATGACCTCGGCGAGGTAGTTTCCGGCCGCGGTTCTCGCACCCAGGGTGACCGAGGTTCCCCCGAGCGTAAAGGCTCCCGTGGTGGCGTCGATGTTGGGCTGATCACTGCCCAGCACGCCGGTCAGGGTGACCGCTCCGAGCATGGCCAGCGTGCCATAGGTCGAACTGGAGTTCGCTACGCTCCAGCTCACGGTCGCCGGATTTATCGTCAGCAGGCCCGGGCTTACCAAGCTCGAGGCGTAGCCGCTCGGGAACACGACCGAACCTTGAGTCACGGTGATCGGGTAGGGCCCGCCGAGCACCGTGGCCGAAGTCGAGGCGCCGGCCGAACTCAGGGTTGGCGTGCCTGAGAAGGCGTCGCCAAGATAGGCGTTGGCTACCCCTGTCTGCAGGCCGGAGACTAAAAGGTCGGACTGGATCTGGGTGTTGGCGTCGGCGCCGTAGGTCTTGCTGTCGCTGGTGGAGGTGAAGGTCAGGGTGGGCTGGAAGGCGAAGACGTAGCGGTTCCCGCTGGCGCTGACCGACCCGCCGGACGCCGTGTCCCACACCGCGGTGTTGTTGCTGTTGAGGGCGCCGAAGCTGTCGGCGCCCGGAACCGCCGAATAGATCAGCCACCTGCCGGTCCCGGAGACCTGGACCGCCGAAGCGCCGACGGAGTTGAGGAAGTCCCCTGTCGCCGCCAGGGTGACGTTGCTGTTCGCGCCGGCCGTGACGCCGCCGCTCGCCAGGCTCAGGTTCCCGCTGGCGCTCAGCGACACCGCGCCTGTGCTGGTGACGCCCGTGGTGGCGTTGACCGCACCGACCGTCAGGGCGCTCCCATCGGTCAGGGTAAGGCCGCCCGTATTCGCCGCGAGCGTTCCGATGCTGTTGCCGATAGCGGTCAGGCTGTAGCTGGCTCCGCTTCCGAGCAGGTCCAGCTTGCTCGCGTCCAGGGCGGCGGTCTGGGTCACCGCGCCGCCGGCGCTGATCGAAACCGTGCCCGTCCCGGCGTTCAGCGCCGTATCCAGTACGAAGGCGCCGCCGGTGATGATGTCGACGCTGGCGTTGGCGGCCAGGCCGCCGGCGCTGGTGTAGAGGAAATCGCTGCCGGTGTTGTTCCCCACGGCCAGGCTGACCCCGGCCAGGGTGGATGACAGGCTGGTGGAGGCCGCCGGCAGGCGCAGGTAGCCGCTATAAAGATTGGCCGTCGTGGCGGAGGTCGGCGCGCCCAGATAGGTGTTGGCGTGGAACGCGTCGCCGCTGAGCAGGACCTCGCTCTGCTGGCCGCCGTCGGCGAGCAGGGCGTAGACGCCGCTGGCGTTGGTCAGGGCCGTGCTCTGGATCGTGCCGAAGGACGCCAGCGCCACGGTCAGGCCGGTTCCCGCGAGCGAGGTGTCATAGCCGTTGAACACCGTGCCGGAGACTTCGATCGCACCGTGCGGGTACTGGAAGTTCAGGAACGGATAGAAGCCGCTGAACGCCCCCCAGGCGGTGGCGCTGGTGGTTTCGCCGAAGGACTGCCCCGTCGTGACGTTGATGGCGGTGTTGAAGCCGCTGGGTAACGTACTGCCCTTGAGCGTGATGGTCGTCTCGCCGGTCGCGGTCGCGCCGGTGCTGGTGCCGATGCCGGCGATCGAGTTGACCGTCGAGTCGTAATAGACGTGGGAGACCACGGCGCCGTTGGTCGTGGAGTCGTCGAAGCCGATCGCGCCGCCGCGGGTGCCCGCGCCGGAGACCACACCTGATGAATAGGCGTTGACGATGCTGAAGTCGTTCTGGCCGACGAGGCCTCCGGCGCCGAAGATGTTGGCGCCCGAGTTGACTGTTCCGCTTGCGTAGGAATCGATGATGGTGTCGTTGTTGTCCCCCACAAGGCCGCCGGCCACGGACTGGTTTCCGGTCGCCGTCACCACGCCGGTGGCGTAACTCTGGGAAATCAGGCCGGAGTTGCCGGACAGGCCGTTAAATCCAACCAGACCGCCCACGGCCCCAGCGACGCCGCCGTCGCTGACCTGTCCGGTGGCGTAGGATCTGGTGACCAGCGCAGGCGTGGCGTTGTCGCCGTTCTCGCCGACGAGGCCGCCGCCAGCGGGATTTCCGTCGCCGGTGGCGGAGACTATGGTCACGCTGGCGCTGGACCGGGAGCCGCTGACTAGGCCGCCAATGCTCCCCAGACCGTCGCCATTGGTGCCGACAAGCCCGCCGGCCGTTTGCCCGCTCACGGTTCCCGAAGACCAGGCGTTGATGATCGAACCGCCGGCATTGTAGCCGACCAGGGCGCCCACGGAGTCGGCGGTGGAGAGACTTGAGACGTTTGCTCCGGATATGCCGATGTCGCGCACCACCCCGGGCGCCGCGAGGTAGCCGATCAGGCCGACGAAGACTTCAGGGATCGCGCCGGTCGTGCCGGTCGCGGTCGTATCGTGGATGGTGAGGCCGGTGATGGTGTTGCCGAGCCCCTCGAGAACGCCCGTAAACGGTGTTCCGACAAACGTGCTGTTGAAATTGCCCGGCGCTGCGACCTGGTCGCCGTTCAGCGTTCCGCTGGCCGTGACGGAGGTCGCCAGGGCATAGTTGCCGGCGGGGTTGGCGTTGATCGCCGTGATCAGGTTGGCGACGCTGGTCTCAAGGGTGAAGCTCGTGCCGTTGAGGCTCGCATGCCCGCCCAGGTTTGCGACGTTTGAGCCGGTGAACTGGACGTTGCCGCCGCCGCCGAAGAACAGGTCGCCGTCCGTAGTCGCGGCGTTGGTCGTCATCGTCAGGCGGCCGGCGTTGACGCCCGATCCGGAGATGGTCACCGGGGCGTTGATGTAGATGGAGTGGTAGGCCTCTAGTGTCAGGGTGCTGCTGCTGCTCCAGCTCACCGGCGCATCGATGTTGATATCGCCCTTCGTGCTGCCGGTGGTGGTCTGGACGCCAACGATTCCCGATGCGGTCGAAGACGTCGTCTGCAGGACAACGCTGGTGGTGGCGAGATCGGCGGACAGGGTGGCGTTGTTGCTGGTGTCGATGGTCAGGTCGGTCGGGTCGACAAGCCACTCGCCGGTCTTGCCGGCGGCCGCGGTGGTGTCGATGTGGGCGCCGGTGAAGTTGACCTGGGTTCCGGAGGTCTCGATCAGGCCCCCGTCCCCGCCCGCCGCCCCGCCGCGGGCCAGCGCGGTCCCGGCGAAGGTGGTGTCGGCGCTGTCGACCTGGATGTGGC
>JBARAK010000441.1:0-4758 GCA_049791955.1 Caulobacteraceae bacterium | reverse complement strand
CCGCCAATCTCGACGTAGGCGCCTTCGCCAAGGCGACCGAACTCCACAAGCGCCTGCTGTTCACCCTCGGGGCGATGATCGTCTACCGGCTCGGGACCTACATCCCGATCCCCGGCGTCGATCCGGCCGCCATCGCCGCGCTGATCGAGCACCAGCAGAACGGCATCTTCGGCATGGCCAACCTGTTCTCGGGCGGGGCGGTGTCGCGGATGGCGATCTTCGCGCTGAACGTGATGCCCTACATCTCGGCGTCGATCATCGTGCAGCTCATGGCCACCATGTACGGGCCGTGGGAGAAGATGCGGAAGGAAGGCGGGGAGGCGGGCCGCAAGACCCTCAACCAGTACACCCGCTACCTGACCGTGGTCCTGGCGCTGGTGCAGTCCTTCGGCATCTCCCAGGCCCTGCTGCACAGTCCGGGCCTGGTCGACCAGTCGCCTGTCTTCTTCATCATCACCACCATGGCCACCCTGACGGGCGGGACGCTGTTCCTGATGTGGATCGGCGAGCAGATGACCACCCGCGGCGTCGGCAACGGCACCAGCCTGATCATCTTCGCCGGCATCGTGGCCCAGTTGCCCACCGCCATCTGGCAGATGTTTTCGCTGACCCGCACGGGCGCGATGAGCGCGTTCGGCCTGTTCGCCATCTTCGCCCTGGCGATCGCGGCGGTGCTGTTCATCGTGTTCATGGAGCGCGCCCAGCGCCGCCTGCTGGTGCAGTATCCCAAGCGCCAGGTCGGCAACCGCATGTACGGCGGCGACAGCTCGTTCCTGCCGCTGAAGATCAACACCGCGGGTGTGATCCCGCCGATCTTCGCCTCGTCCCTTCTGCTGCTGCCCGCCACGGTGATGGGCTTCCTGGCGACGGCCCACCTGCCGTCCTGGGCCCAGTGGCTGCCGGGCGCGGTCGGCCAGCTCCAGCACGGGCGGCCGCTGTTCATCGTGCTCTACGGGGCGATGATCATCTTCTTCACCTTCTTCTACACCTCCATCGTGTTCAATCCGGAGGAGACGGCGGAGAACCTGCGCAAGTACGGCGGCTTCCTGCCCGGCATCCGTCCTGGCAAGCGCACCGCCGACTACATGGACTTCGTGCTGACCCGCCTGACGGTGATCGGCGCGGGCTATATCGCGATCGTCTGCCTGGTGCCTGAGACGCTGATGAGCACCTTCACCACCCAGCAGATCGTCGGGGGCACCTCGATCCTGATCACCGTGACGGTGACCATGGATACGGTGACCCAGATCCAGTCCCACCTGTTGGCCCACCAGTACGAGGGCCTGATCAAGAAATCCCGTGGCAAGGGCGGAGCGGCCGGCGGGCGGCCCCGGATCGCGACTCGATGAACCTGATTCTGTTCGGCCCGCCGGCGGCGGGAAAGGGCACCCAGGCCCAGCGCCTGGTGCAGCAGCGCGGCATGGTGCAGCTCTCGACCGGGGACATGCTGCGTGCGGCCAAGACCTCCGGGTCCGAGCTCGGGCATCGTGTCGCGGAGATCATGAACCGGGGCGAGCTGGTCTCCGACGGGATCGTCATCGACCTGATCGAGGAGCGCCTGCCCGAGGCCGAGGCGGCCGGCGGGGCGATCTTCGATGGCTTCCCGCGCACCGTCGCCCAGGCGGAGGCGCTGGACAATATGCTGGCCCATCGTCACGCTCAGATCGACATCGTGATTCGGCTGGTGGTGGACCACAACGCCTTGCTGTCGCGGATCGCCAGGCGGTTCGCCGAGCAGGGACGGCCGGACGACAACCCGGAAGTGTTCGAGACGCGCCTGTCGGCTTACGCCGCCCAGACCGCGCCTTTGCTTCCGTACTACCAACTTCAGGGCAAGCTCGTGGAACTGGACGGAATGGCGTCCGTCGACGAGGTGGCCCAGGGGATCGACAAGGCCTTGGAAAAGGTGGGAGTCCACCTCTATTGAGGCCGGGGTTTGAAACGCGTGTGAACAGACAGTTGACGCGCGCGACAAGCTCTCTATAACACCGCATTCCGCGAAAGGGCGCGATGGTGCGTCGGCTCCGTGCATGCACGCAGCCGGGCCCGTTCGCGTTTTCCGTGCGCGCACAGGAGATATCGGACGTGGCCCGCATCGCAGGCGTCAACATTCCCACGAACAAGCGCGTCGAGATCGCGCTGCAGTACATCCATGGGATCGGGCCCCAGCGGGCCAAGGAGATCCTTCAGACCGTGGGCATCGAGGATGCTCGTCGGGTGAATCAGCTCACCGACGCCGAGGTGCTGCAGATTCGCGAGACGATCGACCGCGAGTACATCGTCGAAGGCGATCTCCGCCGCGAGGTCTCCATGAACATCAAGCGCCTGCAGGACCTGGCCAGCTATCGCGGCCTGCGTCACCGCCGGGGCCTGCCGGTTCGCGGTCAGCGCACCCACACCAACGCCCGCACCCGCAAGGGCCCGGCGAAGCCGATCGCCGGCAAGAAGAAGTAAGGAACGGTCCCGATGGCCAAGGAACCGACGCGCGTCAAGAAGCGCGAGCGCAAGAACATTACGTCCGGCGTCGCCCACGTGAACGCCACGTTCAACAACACCATGGTGACCATCACCGACGCCCAGGGAAACACCATCTCCTGGTCTTCGTCGGGCACGATGGGCTTCAAGGGTTCGCGTAAGTCGACCCCCTACGCCGCCCAGGTCGCTGCCGAAGACGCCGGCCGCAAGGCCATGGAGCACGGCGTGAAGACGCTGGAAGTGAACGTCGCCGGCCCCGGTTCGGGTCGCGAATCGGCGCTTCGGGCTCTTCAGGCGGTGGGCTTCTCCATCACCACCATCCGCGACGTGACCCCGATTCCGCACAACGGCTGCCGACCGCCGAAGCGCCGCCGGGTCTGATCCCCGCCGCCCCACTATAGCGGGCGCCGAGCCCCCAGTTTTCGGACTGGATCCAGGGCCGGCGCTTAAGCCCCGTTCGAGAGACGATCGTGATCGAAAGAAACTGGCAAGACCTTATCCGTCCCGAGAAGCCTCAGATCGAGACGGGTTCTGACAGCCAGCGCAAGGCGCGGCTGGTCGCCGAGCCGCTTGAGCGTGGCTTCGGCGTGACCCTGGGCAATTCGCTGCGCCGGGTCCTGCTGTCCTCGCTTCAGGGCGCTGCCGTCACCTCCGTCCAGATCGACGGCGTGGTGCATGAGTTCTCCTCCATCGAGGGCGTCCGTGAAGACGTCGTCGACATCATCCTCAACATCAAGCAACTGGCGCTTCGGATGCACTCCGAAGGGCCCAAGCGCATGACGCTCCGCGCCACTGGCCCGGGCCCCGTCACCGCCGAGCAGATCGAAGTCCCCGCCGACATCGAGATCCTCAACAAGGATCACGTGATCTGCACCCTGGACGACGGCGCCTCGGTGCGGATGGAGTTCACCATCAACATCGGCAAGGGCTACGTCGCCGCCGAGCACAACCGTCCCGAGGACGCCCCGATCGGCCTGATCGCGGTGGACTCGCTCTACAGCCCGGTGAAGCGCGTCGCCTATCGCGTCGAGCCGACCCGCCAGGGCCAGTCGCTCGACTACGACCGCCTGATCCTGGAAGTCGAGACCAACGGCGCCGTCACCCCGGTCGACGCGGTGGCCTACGCCGCGCGCATCCTGCAAGACCAGCTGCAGCTGTTCATCACCTTCGACGAGCCGAAGAAGAAGGTCTCGGAAGAGACCAAGCCGGAGCTGCCCTTCAACCCGGCGCTGCTCAAGAAGGTCGACGAACTGGAGCTGTCGGTCCGTTCGGCCAACTGCCTGAAGAACGACAACATCGTCTACATCGGCGACCTGATCCAGAAGACCGAGGGCGAAATGCTTCGCACCCCGAACTTCGGCCGCAAGTCGCTGAACGAGATCAAGGAAGTGCTCACCGGCATGGGTCTGCATCTCGGCATGGACGTGCCGAACTGGCCGCCGGAGAACATCGAAGACCTGGCCAAGAAGTTCGAAGACCAGATCTGATTGCTTTCAACCGCGCGCCCCGCAGGGGCCCGCTCCGCCCCCTCGTGCTTGAGGGTGAGGCATGCCTGAGGAGAGACCGATATGCGTCACGGAAATGCACACCGCAAACTTGGCCGAACCTCGGCCCACCGCGAGGCCATGTTCGCCAACATGGCCGCCAGCCTGATCAAGCACGAGCAGATCACCACCACCCTGCCCAAGGCGAAGGAACTGCGTCCCTTCGTCGAGAAGCTGGTGACCCTGGCCAAGCGGGGCGACCTGCATGCGCGTCGTATCGCCATCAGCCGGGTGCGCGACGTGGACCAGGTCGGCAAGCTGTTCGCCGCCATCGGCCCCCGCTACAAGGACCGCAACGGCGGCTATATCCGCATCATGAAGGCGGGCTTCCGCCACGGCGACAACGCCCCGGTGGCGGTGATCGAATTCGTGGATCGCGACGTCTCCGCCAAGGGCAAGGACAGCGGCCCGGTGCAGGTGTTCGAGGCCGAGGATTGATCCTCGCATAGCTTCGCTGCACGTCTGAATTGGAGAAGGCGGTCCGGGTTTCCGGGCCGCCTTTTTCGTTTTTCCGGCCGGGTGGAGAGGCGGGGAGGGGTCGCTTCAAAATCATTGGGAAAAGGCGGAAAACGCCGCTTGACCCCGGAAGCGCTAGGCCCTATCCACGCCACCTCGCACCGGCCACGGTCGATTGCGGGTGTAGCTCAGTTGGTTAGAGCGCCGGCCTGTCACGCCGGAGGTCGCGGGTTGGAGTCCCGTCACTCGCGCCCTTTCCCCAGATGGCCCGGCGGTTCCTCCG
>JBARAK010000440.1:0-5035 GCA_049791955.1 Caulobacteraceae bacterium | reverse complement strand
GGACTGGGCGTTGGCCTGGGCGTTCGCTGATCCGGTCGCGGCCGCCTGGGCGGCGGCGGTGGCCAGTGGAAGGGCGGCTAGGAACGATCTGCGGCGCATGGACGGACACCCCCTGGGAAGCGGCGCCATTACCAACGCAAATAGTATACGATTCAAGTCTGATTTTAGGCCGTCACCAAAAAGAGCGCCGCCGCCTGGATATCGATCGCCCTAGATATCGATCGCTACGTCCTCGCGCGGCCGGGCGCAGCAGATCAGGATGGCGCCATCGGCCGGCCGGTCGAGCGGTTCGGGCTGATTGCTGACCGACCCGGAGATCAGCCCGGATTCGCAGGTGTGGCAGACGCCTGACCGGCAGGACCAGCGTACGGGCACATCGCACGCCTCGGCCAGATCGAGCAGGCTCTGGTCCTCCTCGCGCCAGCGGACCGCCAGGCCGCTGCGGGTGAATGAGACCAGCGGCCCTTTTCCTTCGAGACCGGCAGGGGCGTGCGGCGTACGTGGCGGACCGGCGATCACGCCGGGCGTCAGCGACGGCGCCCCGCCGAACAGCTCCGAATGGATGCGTTGTCGCGCGACGCCCCAGGCGGCCAGGCCAGCGCTCATATCGGTGATGAAGCCGGTCGGCCCGCAGATGTAGAAATCCGCCTCGTGCGGAATCTCCAGGGCCGTAAGGGCGTCGATCGACGGCCGGCCGGCTGCGTCGTAGTCCTTTCCCGCGCAGTCCGCTGCCGCCGGGTGGCTGAACCAGACCCTGGACCGGCCGTGGGACAGGCCGGCCACCAGCCGCCGCGTCTCCGCACCGAAGGCGTAGGCCTGGCCGCTGCGGGCGCCATGCAGCCACCAGACCTCGCGCGACGAGCCGCCGGCGGCCAGGGCGTGCAGCATGGCGAGCGTGGGGGTGACGCCGATGCCGGCGCTCAGCAGCACCACGGGTCCGTCGCCCGGCTGAAGGGTGAACCCGCCGCGTGGCTGGCTCACGTCGATCAGGTCCCCGGTCCGGACGCCTGCGCCCAGGTAGGCGCCCGCCGCGCCGTTGGGCTCGATCTTCACGCTGATCCGGTAGCGCGCATCCGAGATCGCTCCGGACAGGGAATAGCTCCGGAACAGCGGCGGCCCGCCCGGCGTCGGCCGCAGGCGCAGCACGACATATTGCCCGGGGAGCGGCCTGGTCAGGGCGCCGCCATCCGCTGGTTCCAGGGCGAAGGAGATGATGTCCTCTGCCTCGGGGGTGAGGCTGACGATCCGCATCGAGCGGAATCCAGGCACCGCATTGGCCGCCGCCGGGGCCAGGGCCGGATTGCCTCTGGCGTTGGGGTGCGCCTCGTGAGCCTTGACCAGCGTCTCGAAGGACTCGCGCCACCCCGGGGAGAGGGCGGGAATCCGCAGCGCGCGTTCCAGCGCGTCCGGCGCGTGCCGGGAGGAGTAGAGCAGGGCGTTGACGGCGGCCACGGTCATCCGCTGCGGGCCCCTGGAGATCAGCGCGATGGGATCGCCCGCCCCGACCTCGCCCTCCTGCAGGACCCGGAAGTAGAACCCCGGCCGCCCGCTGGACGTCAGCAGGGAGGCCATCTGGGGATGATCCATCCGGATGCCGACGCGGTAGCAGGTGACGCGGGGCTGGGTGACCTCGAACACCGCCGTGCCGATCCGGTAGCGGTCGCCGATGCAGACCTGATCATCCTCCAGGCCGTCGACCGTGAAGTTTTCGCCGAACTGCCCGTGGACGAGATCGTGGCGATCGAGCTGATCCTGCCAATAACGATAGGAGCCGATCTGGTAGACGAACACCGCGCGCTGCTCGCCGCCGTGCCCGTCGCGATCGCCCTGGCCGTCGCCCTCGACATTCAGCCGGCTGACCCGCCGCCGGCCGGCGACCGGTTCCTTCCAGATACCGGTGTGGACCACCCGGCCCCGCCAGGAGATGTCGCGCGGCAAGCCGACATTGACGGAAAGCAACTGACCGATGGAAGAGGTCGTCTTGGCCATGGCGGACGTCAGGTGGCTGTCTTCTGCGTCTTCCGCGCAAGCTTGTGCGCATGCGGCTGCAGGAATGGCGTCAGGGCGCTCATTCCGATCGCGACCGCCAACAGCAGTACCATGGACGCCGAGAAGCCGCCTGTCAGGTCGCGCAACGCCCCGACCGAGAGCGGCCCCGCGGCGGCGATCAGATAGCCCACCATCAGGACAAAGGCGTTCCAGGCCGTCGCTTCCTCAGCGCTGTTCGTGTTGTCCAAAGGCAAGGTCATGCCCAGGGTGAACGATCCCCCCATGCCGAAGGCTATCAGGGGGACAAGGATGAAGGGCGCGGTCATCGGTCCCATCACCAGGCCGGCAAGGCCGGCGGCCGCCAATCCGGCGGTGAGGCCGAGCCAAGGCCGTCTGTCGTCGGACCTGCTGAGCGCGCCGAAGATCGGGTTGGCCACCGTGAAGGCCAGGGTGAAGCTGGCCAGGACAAGACCGGCCGTGGTCATCGAGAAGCCCTGCTCCTGGAACAGCGGTGCGAGCCACGAAACCAGGGCGTAGAACAGGAGGTTCTGTCCTCCGAAGTAGAGCGCGATCAACCAGGCCGTCCCGTTGCGCCAGGGCAGCCGATGGTGGACAGGCGCAGCCGCCCCGCCCACGGCTGTCCTGCTGCGGTTGGCGATCACGAGCCAGGCGCCGATCGCCGTGACGCCCAGCAGGGCCCACGACCCTGCGCCCACGCGCCAGCCGCCTCCGGCCAGGCGGACAATAGGCCCGGTCAGCGCCGCCGACAGGGTGCTGCCCATGGACAAGGCGGTCGCGTAGATGCCCATGACGAAGGCGGCCCTGGCCGGGAAGCTCGCCTTGATGAAGGTTCCGATGAGGGCGCCGGAAATCGCTATGCCCGCGCCGACTCCGGCCGTCGTCAGCAGCAGGGTCGGCACGTTGGGCGCGAGGGCCCGACCGATCATCGCCAGACCGAGCACCACAAGCGCCACGATGATGACATTGTCCCGGCCGTAGCGGCGGGCGAGCCAAGGCGTCGGCCAGGCGAGGAGCCCCAGGAGCACGTCCGGGATGCTGGTCAGGAGCGCCGCCATGGTGTGCGACATTCCAAACTGCGCGCGCACCGCCGGGAGGATCGGCCCGATCGAGACGAGGCCGGGCCTCAAGTCGAGAGCCACCAGGACGATGCAGGTGAGGGCCAGGCCCAGGCCGAACGGCGCCTCGCGCCGTTCCCGGGTCGCCGTCATGGGCGTCGCGAGGTCGATCATGACGTGGTCTCCAGACGCCAGCCTGCCGCCGTCATCCCCGCCGCGCGGGGAGCCCGGGACGGGACATGTTGACCCGTCGGGCCTCCCCGTGCAGCCGCCGCAGATGGGATCGCCTCAAGGGAAGCGACCCCATTTGCGGCCTTTGCTTTCTAGCTGCGCCAGCGGCGAACGGCCTGCTCCGCCAAGCCGATGAAATCGACCGCGACGATCTGGGGCTGGGGAACCCTGGCCACAGGCAACGGCGCATTGACGCCGCGGGTGATCAGGGCGGCGCCCGAGAAGCCCGCGCATTGGGCCCCGAGCGTGTCCCAGACGTGGGCCGCGACCATGCCGCAGGCGGTGAGCTCCACGCCGAGTTCCTCGGCCACCATGTGGTAGCATTGCGGGGCTGGCTTGAACCGCCGGACCCGATCGATGCTGAACTCCCGCTCGAAATACTTGCCGACGCCGGCGTTCTCGGCCGGGCTGGGATGCACCGGCGGCGAGTTGGTGAAGGCGACGAGACGGAAGCCGGCCGCCTTCAGCTGGGTCAGGCCCTGCTCGACGTCGGGGTGTGCCGGCAGGGTGGCGAAGCGGTGCCGGAGCTCTTCGACGTCCGATGGCTTGACCGTGACCTTGTGGACCTCGGCCAGCATCTTCAGCAGGCCCTCGCCGAGCTCGAAGAAGGTCGCATAGGGTCCCGCAAGCGTGATCGCGTTGGAATAGAGGATCAGCTGGGCGAACCATTCCCGCAGGACGGCCCGGTTGCCGAACACCCGCTCGAACACCGGCGCAGTATATTCGATGTCCAGCGTGGTCTCGTTCATGTCAAAGACCAGGATCGAGGGAACCGGGCCTTTGAACTCCTGGGTCTGGGCCTGGACCTGTGCAGGCGCGACGGCGGAAGTGGCGCTGGCGATCAGGCCGCCGGCCGCAGCCGTACCAAGGCCGGATAAAAGACGGCGACGCGCCAGCATTGGAGGGTCTTGATCTTGCATGGTCCCGATCTCCTTTGCTTGAGGATGTTGGCGATCCGCTTCCCCAAGCTCACCGTGACGGGCGACGCCTGCCGGCTTCGGAAAGGCCGTCTTCGCATCTTCAGAACCGGTCTTGTGACCGGCGCCCGATTTTCAATCGGGCCATTCCGGCGACCCGTCATCACTGCACCGGGTGATGCGGGGTTCATCCACGCGCCAAGCGTCCGCCCTCCGTACCCTCGGGAGGCGGCTTCCTATCGTTCGCCATGGAGATGGGCGCACCTGGAGCATGACAGCCGAAGCGGGACGGCAACTTCAGCTATCATGCCCTAACTATTGGAGAATTCTGGCCGCGTTTGGTTCTGTTTGAACCCTGCGGGTCAGTGCGGCTCGTCCCCGTGATGGTGCTGGTCGTCGGGATGATGCTGGTCGCCTTGGGGCGGGTGAGGCTGAGCGTTGGCGGCGGCAGGGTGCGGGGCGGCGGCCTGGGCGTGCTGCTGGGCCTGCGCAGCCTGGGCTTCATGCGCCCGCTGGGCCGCGGCTTGAGCAGCGGCCTGCTGCGCCTGGGCGGCCTGCGCCTGGTGCGCTTGAGCGGCTTGTCGCTGGGCTTCGGCAGCTTGGGCGGCTTGCCTTTGAGCCTGAGCGGCCTGGGCTTGGCGGGCCTCGGCCGCCTGGGCTTCATGCGCCCGCTGGGCAGAGGCCTGGGCCGCCTGTTGCTGCGCCTGAACCGCCTGGGCCTGGTGCGCTTGAGCGGCCTGTCGCTGGGCTTCGGCGGCCTGGGTGGCTTGCCTTTGAGCCTGTGCAGCCTGGGTCTGGCGCGCCGCCTCGGCGGCCTGCTGG
>JBARAK010000439.1:0-1576 GCA_049791955.1 Caulobacteraceae bacterium | reverse complement strand
ACCCTGGAGACCGCGCTCGCCGCCGAGGGTCTGCATGCAGACCCCCTGGCGCCCGCGCCACCGTCCATCACCCGTGAGGCCGACCAATGAGCGACCTGCCCCTGGAAGAGTTCGAGTCCAGTAACGGGCTCGCGGTGACCGACGAGGGCGAGGAGAAATCCGCCCACGATCTGGCGCCGGTGTTCGATGTTCCGGTCAACATCTCGGCCGTGCTCGGCAAGGCCCACCTGTCGGTGGCGCAGCTGCTGAAGCTCGGCCAGGGCAGCGTGCTGGAGCTCGACCGCAAGGTCGGCGAGGCCATCGACATCTACGTGAACAACCGCCTGGTCGCCCGCGGCGAGGTCGTCGTCGTCGACGAACGACTGGGCGTGACCATGACTGAAATCATCAAGGACGGCGACTCCGGGCTCTAGGGCCCGGACGGCTGAAGGAGAAAACCCATGCGGCTTCTTGTGGTCGGCCGTCTCAGCGGCCAGCTGGCCCTGGCGGTCAAGATGGCGATGCAGACTGGCGCGAAGGTGGCCCACGTGGAGACCGAGGCGGCGGCGACCCACGCCCTGCGCGCGGGCCAGGGCGCGGACCTGCTGATGGTCGACTTCGAGCTCGACATCGCCGCCCTGATCGCCTCGAACGAGGCCGAGCGCATCCGGGTGCCGGTGGTGGCCTGCGGCATCGGGGGCGATGCGCGCAAGGCGGCCGCGGCCATCCGGGCCGGGGCGAAGGAATTCATCCCCCTCCCGCCCGACGCCGAGCTGATCGCCGCCGTGCTGGCCGCGGTGGCGGACGACGACCGTCCGCTGGTCACCCGCGACCCGTCCATGCAGCTGGTGCTGTCCCTGGCCGACCAGGTCGCGGCCTCGGACGCCTCCATCCTGATCACCGGCGAAAGCGGGGTGGGCAAGGAGGTGATGGCCCGTTACCTGCACAAGAAATCGCGCCGCGCCGAACGGCCGTTCATCTCGGTCAACTGCGCCGCCATCCCCGAGAACCTGCTCGAGTCCGAGCTGTTCGGCCACGAGAAGGGCGCCTTCACCGGCGCCCTGGCCCGGCGGGTCGGCAAGTTCGAGGAAGCCGACGGCGGCACCCTGCTGCTCGACGAAATCTCCGAGATGGACGTCCGCCTGCAGGCCAAGCTGCTGCGCGCGATCCAGGAGCGCGAGATCGACCGCGTGGGCGGTTCCAAGCCGGTGAAGGTGGACATCCGTATCCTAGCCACCTCGAACCGGGATCTGACCGTGGCCGTGAAGGCCGGGACCTTCCGCGAAGACCTGCTCTACCGGCTGAACGTGGTGAACCTGCGTCTGCCGCCGCTGCGCGAACGGCCGGGCGACGTCCTGGCCCTATGCGAGCACTTCGTGAAGAAGTACGCCGCCGCCAATGGTCTGCCGGCCAAGCCGCTGTCGGCGGAGGCGCGCCGCCGCCTGGCCCTGCACCGCTGGCCGGGCAATGTGCGGGAACTCGAGAACGCCATGCACCGCGCCGTGCTGCTGTCGCCCGGCGCCGAGATCGAGGAGACCGCTATCCGCCTGCCGGACGGCCAGCCCATGGCCACCGGCGCCGACGCGGTGCAGCAGAC
>JBARAK010000438.1:0-3098 GCA_049791955.1 Caulobacteraceae bacterium | reverse complement strand
TGTCTTAACCGCACAACCTATTGATTCTATGAAGGAAACTGGCGAAGTGGCGAGGTCGCCGTTACAAGAGTTCTTGTCGGCCCAACCTGCTGTTCTGATTGGCTTAATCGCTCATCTGACGGGGACGCCGTTGCAAGATGACATCGTGCGCACCGCCGGCCGGCTGCTACGGCTGGGGCAGGACATTCTCGCGACATCCGCGGCAGGGGCAGCGCCGCCGATGCCGGATTGCGGAGCCGGCGGTGATCGACTACGAGACCTTCGCCAAGATCCACGACTGCCGTGACCGCCAGGGCCTGACGATCGTGCAGACCGCGCGGGCGCTGGGTCTGCATCCGCAGACGGTGGCGACGTGGTCGGCCCGCGCGCGCTTCGAGCCGCGGCGCTCGCCGCCGCGCAGCAGCGTCCTCGATCCCTTCAAGACGCGTATCACGCGGCTTCTGGACACCCATCCCTACAGCGCGCAGCAGATTTTCCAGCGCCTGCGCGAAGAGGGCTACGGCGGCGGCATGACGATCCTGCGCGATTACGTCCGCCGCATCCGGCCGCCCCGGCGGCCGGTCTATCTCAAGCTGCATTTTGCGCCCGGCGAATGCGCCCAGGTCGACTGGGGCTCCTACGGCAGCGTCGCGGTGGACAATACCCACCGCCGGCTGTCGTTCTTCGTCATGGTGCTCGCCTTCAGCCGCCGGATGTATGTGGAGTTCACCGTCTCCCAGACCATGGAGCACTTTCTCGCCTGCCATGAGCACGCCTTCGCGGCGTTCGGCGGCGTGCCCTCCAAGATCATGGTCGACAATCTCAAGTCGGCGGTCCTGCAGCGCCTGGCCGGCGTCGCGCCGGTCTTCAATCCGCGCTATCTCGACTTCGCCCGCCATTACGGCTTTGCGATCGCCCCTTGCAATGTCCGCAGCGGCAATGAGAAGGGGCGCGTCGAATCAGGGGTGGGCTATGTCAAGAAGAACTTCCTGAACGGTCTCGATCCGGCCGGCCTCAGCTCCCTTCAGGCCGCCGCGCAAGTGTGGCTCGACACCATCGCCAACGTGCGCATTCACGGCGAAACGCAACAGCGGCCCGTCGATCTGTTCGCGCAGGAGCGTGAGCATCTGCTGCCACTCAACTCAAATCCCTACGACATCGCCCGCACCGCGACTTGCGTCGCCTCCAGCCAGTTCCGCATCACCCTGGACACCAATCACTATTCCGTCCCGGCGAGCTACGCGCACCGCCGCGTCACGGTCAAATCCTGGCCGGACCGCGTCTGCATCTACTTCGACAACCAGCTCATCGCCCGCCATTCCCGCCGCTACGGCCGTCATCTCGACATCGAAGATGCCGACCACGCCAAAGCCCTGGTTGCCCAGCGCAGCCACGCCCGCGAACAGCGCCTGATGATGCGCTTCCTGGCGCTGTCGCCGGATGCCGCCGCCTATTACGACGGCCTGGAACAGCGCCGCATCAATGCCCGCCATCACGTCCGCAAGATCCTCGCCCTCGCCGAGATCTATCCCGCCGACGCCGTGGCGCGCGCCATCTCCGACGGCCTCGCCTTCCAGGCCTTCAGCGCCGAGTACATCACCAACATCCTGGAAGCCCGCGCCCGCGCGCTGCCGGAACCCGGTCCCTTGCAGCTCACCCGCCGCCACGACCTGCTCGACATCGATATCGCTCCGCCGGACCTCAACGCCTACGAGGTAAAGGATCATGACCCCGAGTGACCAGACGCGACTGGAGAGCCAGCTGCAGCAGCTGCAGCTGCGCCACTTCAAAAGCCACTACCAAGCCGCAGCCGACAAGGCGGCCGAGCAGCAGCGCTCGCACGTGGATTATCTCGCGCAACTCGCAGAAGGCGAGACCGCGCTGCGCGAGAACCGCAGCATCGAGCGCCGCGTCAGGGATGCGCGCTTCCCCGTGCTCAAGACCCTCGAGGACTTCCAGTGGAACTGGCCCAGGAAGATCAACCGGCCGCAAATCCAGAACCTGTTCCGCCTCGCCTTCATCGCCGCCCACACCAACGTCGTCCTGATCGGCAACGTCGGCCTCGGCAAGACGCATCTGTCGATCGCGCTGGGCCACGCCGCCTGCCTCAACGGACACACCGTGCTCTTCACCACCGCCATAGACATCGTCAACACCCTGGCCGCCGCCCAGGCCGCCGGCCGCCTCAAGCGCGAACTCGCCCGCTATCTCAAGCCCGCCCTCCTCATCGTCGACGAACTCGGCTACCTGCCCATCGACAAGCACGGCGCCGACCTGCTGTTCCAGATCATCAGCCAGCGCTACGAGCGCGCCCCCATGGTGATCACCACCAACCGCGCTTACAAACACTGGTCGCAGATCTTCAACAACGACAGCACCCTCACCTCCGCCATCCTCGACCGCGTCCTCCATCACGCCGAGACCGTCATCATCGAAGGCAAGAGCTTCCGCATGAAGGACGAGATCGACGAATAGGTCGAGCGGCCGCCATGACGCGCAAACCCAAAACTACGCCATCCGATGACGCCGTCTCCGACGAAGCCGCGGCGTACATCGCAGACGCCCTGATGGAACTCGCCTTGCAATTCGAGGCGACACACTTCGCCCAGATACGCCGCTACTACCAATCCATCACGCCAACATCCGGCGCCGGACCACGCCAACGCGATCCGTCCGGCAAACAGCGCCGTCGAAACGGTCCCAAGCGCGAGACTTCGGACATCTGATTCGGCTCGTCGTTGCCGGCCGGGGGCTATTCTTCGGTGCACTCCGCGCCGCGCGCGTCTCCCCCACACCCCACAGACCAGCAGCCCGCCAACGGTCGGCCTTCCTCACGGCCAGCCGTTGCGGGCCGTAACCGCTTCGGCCGCAAGCGCACACCGACCGCCGCCGCCGGGCCGCAGATTCAATCCGCCGGTTTTAAGTGAAATTCAAAACGCTGGTGACAGAAGCCACCTGGAGCCGTGACAGACGCCTGACGGCGCGCCTGCGCTACGCCAGACTGCGTCATCAGGCTGCTGTCGAGGATGTCGATTACAAAGCCTCGCGCGGCCTCGACCGTGCGCTGTTTAACAAGCTCGCCGAGGGAAGCTGGATCGACGCCCACGACAACCTGATCC
>JBARAK010000437.1:0-4951 GCA_049791955.1 Caulobacteraceae bacterium | reverse complement strand
CGTCGGGCCCGACGGCGGTCCGCCCGAACCCACGACTGAAAACGCGAAGGCCCGCCCATGAGCTACGCCGCCCTGACCGCCAACGATCTCCAGACCGGCGACGTGGTGTTCTGGTCCACCGGCTGCTGGGTCGAGCGTTTTGCCGACGCGCAGCTGTTCGACGCAAAGGAATTGGGCGAAACCGCCCTGAATTCGGCCAAGACGCAAGCGACTGTGGTGGTCGACCCCTATCTGATCGACGTGGTGCTGGAGAGCGGCCTGCCCGTGCCTATCAGCTATCGCGAACGGGTGAGGGCGCTCGGCCCCACCATCCACCCGGATATGGGCAAGCAAGCCGAGGGTGGGCCGGTGATCGCAGCGATGCAGGCGGCTCACGGGGCCGCCCGCTCCTCGGGCCGGCTCGGTCTGATCCGGCTGAAGAAGTAAGGGAGGCGCCGCGTGTATCGCTACGACGCCATCGATAAGAGCATACTGACGGACCGCTCCAACGAGTTCCGTCACCAGACCGCCCGACGTCTCGCGGGCGAGATCACCGAGGACCAGTTCAAGCCGCTCAGGCTGATGAACGGCCTGTACCTGCAGCTGCACGCCTACATGCTGCGGGTGGCGATCCCCTATGGCACCCTGTCCTCCGCCCAGCTCCGCCGGCTGGCGTGGATCGGGCGCACCTACGACAAGGGCTACGGCCACTTCACCACCCGCACCAACATCCAGTTCCACTGGATCAAGCTGCGCGACGCCCCCGATATCCTGGACGCCCTGGCCGAGGCGGACCTGCACGCGATCCAGACCAGCGGCAACTGCATCCGCAACACCACCGCCGATCCCTACGCCGGGGCCACGGCCGAGGAGCTGGACGATCCGCGGGTGTGGTCCGAGGCGATCCGCCAGTGGTCCACCCTGCACCCCGAGTTCAGCTATCTGCCGCGCAAGTTCAAGATCGCGGTGACCGCTGCGCCCGAGGACCGCACGGCGGCCAAGGTGCACGACATCGGGCTGCAGCTGCGCCGGGCCCGCGACGGGCAGCTCGGCTTCGAGGTGATGGTCGGCGGCGGCCTGGGCCGTACGCCCTACATCGGCCGGACCATCCGTGAGCACCTGCCGGTGCGCCACCTGCTGTCCTACCTGACCGCGATCCTGCGCGTGTACAATCGCCTGGGCCGGCGGGACAATATCTACAAGGCCCGCATCAAGATCCTGGTCGCCAGCCTCGGCGCCGACGAGTTCGCCCGCCAGGTCGAGGCTGAATGGGCCCAGATCGACAAGGATCGCGTCGACCTGCCCGACGTCGAGCTCGCCCGCATCCGCGGCGCGTTCGGCCGGATCGACTTCGAGGCGCTGCCGGCGACCTCGCCCCTGTTCGACGCGGCCCGCAAGGCGGATGCGGGCTTCGCCCGCTTCGTGCGCAACAACCTGAAACCGCACAAGGCGCCCGGCTACACCATCGTCAACGTCTCGCTGAAGCGGCCGGGCGACGTGCCCGGCGACTGCTCGTCGGACCAGATGGATGTGGTGGCCGACCTGGCCGAGCGTTTCGGCCACGACGAAATCCGGGTGACCCACGAACAGAACCTGGTGCTGCCCCACGTCCGGCTGGACGACGCGCCGGAAGTCTACGCCGCGCTGAAGGCGGTCGGGCTGGATACGGCAAACATCGGCCTGGCCAGCGACATCATCGCCTGCCCCGGCCTGGACTACTGCGCCCTGGCCAACGCCCGGGCGATCCCCGTGGCCCAGGCCATCGCCGCCCGCTTCGCCGAGCCCGACCTGGCCCAGAAGATCGGCGAGCTGAAGATCAAGATATCCGGCTGCATCAACGCCTGCGGCCACCACCACGTGGGTCACATCGGCATCCTGGGCGTCGATAAGAAGGGTGAGGAATACTATCAGCTCACCCTGGGCGGCTCGAGCGCGGAGGACGCGGCTCTGGGCGACGTGCTGGGCCCGGCGCTGGGTTACGAGCAGGTGGCGCCGGCCATCGACGCCCTGGTCGACGCCTTCCTGAAGGAACGCCAGGGCGGCGAGCGCTTCGTGGACACTTACCGGCGGGTTGGTCTCGCCCCCTTCAAGGCCGCGGTCTATGCCGAAGCTGATTAAACTCCACGGTGGCCAGCCCGAGTGGGCGGAGGACGCCTTCGTCTCGCTGGATGCGGACGAGGAGACCCCGACCCGGGGCGCGGTCCTGGTTTCGCTGGCGCGCTTCCAGGCTGACGGCGACGCCTGGCTGTCGTCCGGGCGCAAGGTGGGGGTGCGGCTGGCGCCCGACGAGGCGGTGGAGGGACTGGCCTACGACCTGCCGAGGCTCAGCCTCGTGGCCCTGACCTTCCCCAAGTTCCGCGACGGCCGGGCCTATAGCGCTGCAGCCCTGCTCCGCGAGCGCTACGGCTTCGCCGGCGAGATCCGCGCCGTGGGCGAGGTGCTGCGCGAACAGGCGCATTTCATGGTCCGGTGCGGCTTCGACGCCTTCGAGCCCTCCGACGACTCCACGCCCGAGCAGTGGGGCCGCTCGGCCTTCCGCTTCCACCACGTCTACCAGGCGGCCGCCGACGATCGGCCGCCAGCCTTCATCGAGCGCGAAGCTGAGGCCCCGGTCCCGTCTTCGTCCCCGGCCCCGACGCCATCTGGGTCGGCCTGACGCGCCATGCCGTTCGAAGCCGACCTTCCCGAAGCGATCGATGTCCTTGCGCTGAACCGGGCGCTCAGGGACGCGACGGCGCAGGAGATTCTGGCCGCCGCCCTGGCCTGTGCGCCCGGGCGGGTGGCGGTGGTCTCGTCCTTCGGCTCGGAGTCGGTGGTGCTGCTGCACATGCTGAGCCGGATCGACCCGGCGGCGCCGGTCCTGTTCCTCGACACCGGCCAACTGTTCGCCCAGACGCTGGACTACCGTCGCAGCGTGGTCCGTCGGCTGGGGCTTGCCGACGTGCGCGACCTGCGCCCGGCCTTCGCCGACATCGCCGTGCACGATCCCAGGGCCGATCTGTACAAGACCGACGCCAACGCCTGCTGCGCCGTGCGCAAGGTTGCGCCGCTGGATCTGGCGCTTCGTGATTTCGACGCCTGGATCACCGGCCGCAAGCGTTTCCACGGCGGCGGTCGCGTCCACCTGCCGGTGGTGGAGCGATCCGAGGGCAAGGTGAAGTTCAATCCGCTGGCCGGCTGGAGCAAGGCGGAACTGGACGCCTACGTGGGCGAGCACGCCCTTCCGCCTCACCCGTTGGTCGCGTCGGGATACGCCTCTTTGGGCTGCTGGCCGTGCACAAAACCCACAGAAGATCCCAGCGACGTTCGGTCCGGGCGCTGGGCGGGTTCCGAAAAGACCGAGTGCGGCATACATACGCTACGTCGCCGCCCCGATCCGACCGAAGACGATATCGGCGGGGGCATCTGAGATACGCGACGGCCGGGACGAACCCAGGTTCTCGTCAGCCGTCACGCTCGACCTTTGAGACTGCGCGCTTCCGGATAGGTTTGATGAACGACATGAGCATGGGCGCTATCGACGCCGCCGCGCCCACCCAGAACCCCGAGCCCCAAAGCCCCGAGCCCCAAAGCTCCGAGTCTCGGGCCCCGATCGTCAGCGCCACCCATCACGTGGAGACGGTGCTGTGGGTGAAGCACTGGACCGACCAGTATTTCAGCTTCGGCATCACCCGCCCGGCCAGCTTCCGCTTCCGCTCGGGCGAGTTCGTGATGATCGGCCTGCCCGGCGAAGCCAAGGAAAACGGGGAACCGGGCAAGCCGGTGCTGCGCGCCTATTCGATCGCCAGCCCGTCCTACGCGGAGGAACTGGAGTTCTTCTCCATCAAGGCGCCCGACGGCCCCCTGACCTCGCGGCTGCAGAAGATCCAGCCCGGCGACCAGATCCTGATGGCCAAGAAGCCGGTGGGCACCCTGGTGACCGACGCCCTGCTGCCCGGAAAGCGGCTGTGGCTGCTTGGCACCGGCACGGGCCTGGCGCCCTGGCTGTCGGTGGCGCGCGATCCGGACGTCTACGACGGCTTCGAGAAGGTGGTCGTGACCCACTGTGTGCGCGAGGTGCGCGATCTGGCCTATCGCGAGATGTTCGAGACCGAGCTGCCGAACGACGAGGTTTTCGGCGAGCTGGCGCGCGAGCAGCTGGTCTATATACCGACGGTCACCCGCGAGGACTACGCCCGCCAGGGCCGTATCACCGACCTGATCTCCAGCGGCCGGCTGTTCGCCGACGCGGGCCTGTCCCAGACCGCCTTCAATCCGGCCGAAGACCGGGTGATGCTGTGCGGCTCCATGGCCATGATCAAGGACGTAGCCCACATGCTCGAAGCCCAGGGCCTGAAGGAGGGCTCCAACTCCGAGCCCGGCGACTTCGTGCTGGAACGCGCCTTCGTGGGATGAGGCGGCTGGGGCGCGTTTTCGCGTCCCGCTCCTGAATCAAAAGGTTAAAGCGTGGCGGCGGCTGTCATCCGGTTGCAGCTGTCACGCCCTAGCTAAGCCGTATTTGGCCCGCCAGGATCGCCGACCCTTTCGAGGCAACGTGGCGGAGACGGCTTGCGGCCACACCGAAGGACAGCGGCTTTCGCCCTGGGCGCTTCGCTGGCGGCGAACGGCGCTGTCCTTTTCCTGTTCTTCGCCACTGCCCGCGCGCCGTTTCCCGAGCGGATGGAGGTCTCCGCGCCGGTCCTGATCCGGCTGGCTCCGCCGTCGCGCTCTGCGCTCCTTCCGAAGCCGCCGAGCCGTGCGGCCTATCCCACGCCCCGGACCCGAAGCCCGCCCGCATCGCCGGTGGAAGCGCCGATAGCCGCCCCTCCTTCCGGCGGCGAGGCTACGTCGCCGGCGCCGCCCCCGCCCAGCGCCTCCCGACCCAGCGCCTCCCCGCCCGGTTCGGATGCGGACAACCGGGTCCAGCGGGCGCTCCAGGGCCTGCTCCGATGCGGTGGCGGTGGAGGTGGGGTGCAGGATCCCGACGCGCGTG
>JBARAK010000436.1:0-10212 GCA_049791955.1 Caulobacteraceae bacterium | reverse complement strand
GGGCGGAGCGGGTGGCCTCGCGGCTGGCGGACCAGGATGGCGAACGCGTCAGCCCCACGGCGCTGAAGTATCTGAACCGCCTGTCGGACCTGCTGTTCGTGATGGCGCGCTACGCCAACGGCAAGGGCGCCGACGAGGTGCTCTGGCGGCCCGGCGCGACGCGCTGACGCCCGGTCCTGGACCGATCAGTGGCGGCCGGAAGTGGCCTGGGACGCTTCGTCGGCCGACTTCGGCAGCGAGGGATAGAGCGGCGTCTTTGCGCCTGGCGGCCGGTGGGTGACGTCAGGCAGGTAGATCACATGCCCGCAGGTGCGCGAGGCCGGATCCCACCAGTTGCCGGAGGTTTCGCAGGCCTTGGCCGGCGACACGTACAAATCCTGATAGGCCCAGATGCCGAAGACCGACAGGGCGAAGACCCCGAGGAACAGGAGCTGGACACGGCCGATAGCGCGGTTCATGCGAGCCTTAATGGGACCGCCACCGCGAGAGTACAAGTCCGCGGGGGAGCGGCCTAATGTATCCGCTCGATCTGGTCGTGGGTGAGCACCCAGATGTGCGCGGGCAGCGGAATGAAGTGCGCATCCTCAAGATAGGCCGCATTGGCCTCGTCCGGCGCGGCGGCCCATTGCAGGAACCGCTTCAGCGCAACCGCAGTCGCTGCATTGGGCTGCCGGGCCGAGACCACCGCGTATTCGTAGTTGATCAGGGGATAGGCGTTCACGCCGGGCGCATTGACCAGGGTCAGGCGCTGGTCGGGCGGCGTCCGGGGGCCGAGCCCCGCCGCCGCCGCGGCGATGGTCTGCGGATTGGGCGCCAGGAACTGGCCCGAATAGCTCTTCAGCAGCGCCGTCCCGAGATTCGCCTTGGCCACGCCCCCGTGGAAGCTGACGCCGAGGTAGGAGATCGAATAGGGCGTGCGCTGGGTCGCGTTCAGCACCCCGTCGTTCCCGACTGCGTTCAGGACGCCCGGAACGGCGGGCCAGGCCGGCGAGACGCCGAAGCCCACGCCGTTCTCCCACGCGACCGTGGAAAAGGTCAGGTACTGGGTGAAGACGAAGCTGTCGCCCGAGGCGTCGGCGCGGCGGATGGGAACGATGGCGTGGTGCGGCAGCCTGACGCCCGGATTGAGCGCCGCGATCGCCCTGTCGTCCCACAGCCGTATCTTGCCTGAATAGATGCCGGCCAGCGTGGGGCCGTCGAGCTTCAGGTTGGAGGCGTTGAGCCCCGGCAGGTTGTAATTGACCGTCAGGGCGGAAATGGCCATCGCGACGTTGAGGATGCCCGGATGCTGCCTGGCCTCCGCGTCCGACATGTAGGCGTCGGAAAGGCCGATCTGCACCGCCCCCGCCTCGGCCTGCGCGATGCCCGCGCCCGAGCCGGTGGCGTGGCCGACGATGCGTACGCCGGGGTGGGTCTTCTGGTATTCCGACGCCCAGACGGTGAACAGCGGGTAGGCCAGGGTCGAGCCGGTCTCGGTCAGGGTGACGGCTGGCCCGTCAGCCGCGAGCGCCGGCGACGCGGCCAGGCCGAGCGCAGCCACGGCGGCGAAAGCCCCGAGCGCGCGACGCAAGGAAGTCCGGGGATCGGTCATGCCTATGCGCGTCCGTTCTCTGCAAGGATGCCAGTGTTGTTCAGTTCAGTGCTGTTCGAGTTGATCGAGGCTGACGCCCGTCGTCTCGATCCGGAACAGCCAGGTGACGATCGCCCCCAGGATCGACACGGCCACCAGCCCGTAGAGCAGGACCTGGGTGCCAACCGCCGTCAGCAGAATGGGGAACAGGAACGCCGTCGCCACCGCCCCGATCTTGGCGAAGGCCGCGGCGAAGCCGGCCCCCTGCCCGCGCACGGCGGTGGGGAACACCTCGCCTGCCAGCAGGTAGGTCTGGGCGTTGGGGCCCAGGTTGGTCATGAAGTTGAACAGCATGAAGCCCGCGAAGATCAGCAGGGTCTGGACGCCGTCGGTGAAGTAGGTCGACAGCGAGGCGATGAACAGCCCCGCCGCGCAGCCAAAGAAGCCCAGGATCTGCAACGCGATCCGCCCGACCACGTCGGCCAGCATCACCGCGAAGATCACCCCGATGATCAGCAGCACGGTGATCATGGCCGCGCCCTGGGCGGCGGTGATGTCCTGGGCGATCACGTCGGCCACGCTGCGGGCGTGGTCCGAGTTGGCGCCGAGCGCGGCGGCCAGGATGGTCGGGGTGAAGATGCCGATGCCGTAGGTGCCCAGATCCTGCAGGAACCACGGGACCGAGGCGAGGATGGTGGCGCGCCGGTTGGCCTTGCTGAACAGCGACAGGAAGCTGCCCTTGCTCTTGCCGTGCCCCTCGGCCGACGCCCCAGGCGCGTAGGGCGACAGCTTGACCACCTCGGGATACTGCGGCTTGCGCACCAGCAACTTCTTCACCGCCTGCTCGGCGCGGCCGACATCACCGCGCATGTGCAGCCAGTTGGCGCTCTCCACGATGTAGAGCCGCCCGATGGTCACCAGCACCGCCGGGATCAGGGCCGAGGCGTACATCCAGCGCCAGGCGCTGAGGTCCGGCAGGGTCTTCAGCACGATGAACCCAACCGCCGTGCCGCCCAGCGCCCCCACCGCCTGGAAGGCGAAGGCGCCTAGCACCAGGCGTCCGCGGCTGGTGCTGGGGATGCTCTCCGAGATGATCATGTGCGCGGTCGGGTAGTCGCAGCCCAGCGCCAGGCCGATCCCGAACAGGCAGATCACCAGGAACACGAAGTTGGTGCAGGCCAGCAGCGCGGCCAGGAAGCCGCAGAAGATCACCATCTCGATCACGAACATCGGCTTGCGCCCGAACTTGTCCGACAGCCCGCCCAGCCCCACGGCCCCGACCAGGATGCCGGCGAGGCTGGCGGCGGTGATCAACCCGTTCTGCGCCGGCTTGATATCGAACTCGCGCGACAGCAGCGGCAGGGCGACGCCGGTCATGAAGACCACGAAGCCTTCGAAAAATTTTCCGGCGGCGGCCAGCGACCAGATCAGCCACTGCATGCCGGTCATCGGGGCGGCGGTCAGCCGAGTGCCGTCGGCCCATACGGGCAATTCGTCGATGTGGTCCTGGACCGACTTTCCGAGGGATTGGCCGGGAAGTTCGGCCGTCGCTGTATCAGACACCATCGACCTCTACGTCCTTGGCGGCGCAGGCGAGGAAGCCCCACGATCAGACGCGGAGCATATCGGCCCTAGACCTTCCTTACGGAAGGCAAGGCGCGAGTCTCGTCTGTACGCATACGGAAGTCCTATCCCAGATTGTGATGACGTTGGGATGACACGCGGCACAGCTCGATAGCCCACGCGCCCTTCAGAGAGGTGGCTCTTCGAGCAGCAGGTCGCGCATGGCCATTGTCGGGATTGCGCCTGACGCAGACATTTCGCCCCCCAGTCCCCCGCGTCTTGAATGCAAAAGACTGAGGCAGGCCGGAATTAAAATGCGCCAGGCCTCAGACCCGGCGCGCTTGACATGACGTATGCGTCAAGGCTTCAAACGGGTCCCTATATCAACAGCGCGGGCCACGCGCGCCTATCCCAGGTGATCCGATGAAGGTGCTGGTGCCCGTGAAGCGGGTGATCGATTACAACGTGAAGGTCCGCGTGAAGCCGGACCAGTCCGGTGTGGATCTCGCCAATATCAAGATGAGCATGAACCCGTTCGACGAGATCGCCACGGAAGAGGCGGTCCGTCTGAAGGAAAAAGGGATCGTCACCGAGATCGTGGTGGTCTCGATCGGCCCGCAGCAGGCGCAGGAGACCATCCGCACCGCCCTGGCCATGGGCGCCGACCGCGGCGTGCTGATCACCACCGACGAGACGGTCGAGCCGCTGGCGGTGGCCAAGCTGCTCAAGGCGGTGGTCGACGCCGAGGCGCCCAGGCTGGTGCTGATGGGCAAGCAGGCGATCGACGACGACAACAACGCCACCGGCCAGATGCTGGCGGCGCTGCTGGGCTGGCCCCAGGCCACCTTCGCCTCCAAGCTTGAGATCGCGGGCGACGTCGCCACGGTCACCCGAGAGGTGGACGGCGGCCTGCAGACCCTGTCGGCTGACCTGCCGGCGGTGGTGACGGTGGACCTGCGCCTGAACGAGCCGCGCTACGCCTCCCTGCCCAACATCATGAAGGCCAAGAAGAAGCCGATCGACGCCAAGACCGCCGCCGACTACGGCGTGGACATCGCGCCGCGCCTGAAGGTGACCAAGGTCGCCGAGCCGCCCAAGCGGTCAGGCGGGATCAAGGTCGCCTCGGCCGAAGAGCTGGTGGTCAAGCTGAAGACCGAAGCGGGAGTGATCTGATGTCCGTCCTCGTCATCGCCGACCACGACGGCTCCACCCTGCGCGACACCACCCACAAGACCCTGACCGCGGCCCAGGCCATCGGCGGCGACGTGGACATCCTGGTGTTCGGCCAGGGCGTGCAGACCGCGGCCGAGGCGGCGTCCAAGCTCCCGGGCGTGCGCAAGGTGCTGAAGGCCGAGAGCGAACCCCTGGCCCACGCGGTGGCCGAGGCCATCGCCGCCACCGTGGTTCCGCTGGCGGCAGGCTACGACGCCATCCTGACCCCCGCCACCACCACCGGCAAGAACGCCTCGCCCCGCATCGCCGCGCTGCTGGACGTGATGCAGGTCTCCGACGTGATCGAGGTGATCGACGCCAAGACCTTCGTGCGCCCGATCTACGCCGGCAACGCGCTGGAGACGGTGACGACCGCCGACCCCAAGGTGGTGGCTACCATCCGCGCCACCGCGTTCAAGGCCGCCGCCTCCGAGGGCGGCTCGGCTCCAATCGAAAGCATCGACACGCCCGCCGCCTCGACCACCGCCCGCTTCGTCGCCGACGAGGTGACCAAGTCCGAGCGTCCGGAACTGGGCGCGGCCAAGATCGTGGTCTCGGGCGGCCGCGCCATGGGCTCCGCCGAGGAGTTCCAGCGCGTGATCGAACCCCTGGCCGACAAGCTAGGCGCCGCGGTCGGCGCCAGCCGCGCGGCCGTGGACGCCGGCTACGCGCCCAACGACTACCAGGTCGGCCAGACCGGCAAGGTGGTCGCGCCCGCGCTCTACGTGGCGATCGGCATCTCCGGCGCCATCCAGCACCTGGCCGGCATGAAGGACAGCAAGGTCATCGTCGCCATCAACAAGGACGCCGACGCCCCCATCTTCCAGATCGCCGACTACGGCCTGGTCCAGGACTACAAGACCGCCGTGCCCGAGCTGATGGCCGCGCTGGATAAGGGCTGAGCCTTTCTCCATTGAACCCCACTTTCTAATCCGCTCATTCCCGCGAAGGCGGGAATCCAGATCAGGTCCGCCGACGCGTGAGAATGAATCTGGATCCCCGCCTGCGCGGGGATGAGCGGTGACGAGGGGATTCGCGCAGGCTTAAAGTGATCGACCTGCTGCTGGCGTGGCTTTCCCGTGACCAAGCCAGTCCAAACCTCCCCGCCACCAAACTGGACGCAGCTCCCCTGGAGCCATAGGTAAGGCTCCCCACGGATCAGGAGCCTTTCCATGGACCTCGCGCGGCTGAAGACCTTCGTCGACCGGACCTGGAACGACGAGATCACCCCGACGCTGGTCGACTACATCCGCATTCCCGCCAAATCCCCCGCCTTCGACCCCCAGTGGGTCGAGAACGGCCACCTGGATGCGGCGGTGAAGCTGCTGGAGGACTGGGCCAGGCCGAAGGTCGCCGCCATCCCCGGCGCGAGCCTGGAGGTCGTGCGTCTGCCCGGCCGCACGCCGGTGATCTTCATCGACATTCCCGGCCAGGGCGGCGAGACGGTGCTGCTCTACGGCCACCTGGACAAGCAGCCGGAGATGACTGGCTGGGCGGACGACCTTGGTCCCTGGAAGCCGGTGATCAAGGGCGAGCGGCTCTACGGGCGCGGCGGGGCGGACGACGGCTACGCCATGTTCGGGGCGCTCGCCGCCATCTCCGCCCTGCAGGACCAGGGCGCACCCCACGCCCGCTGCGTGATCCTGATCGAGGCGTGCGAAGAGTCCGGCAGCTACGACCTGCCCTTCTACGTCGATCATCTGTCGGCACGGATCGGCAAGCCCTCGCTGGTGGTCTGCCTGGACTCCGGCTGCGGGAACTACGACCAGCTGTGGCTGACCACATCGCTGCGCGGCATGACCGGCGGCACGCTGAAGGTTCAGGTGCTGGAAGAAGGCGTCCATTCGGGCGACGCTTCGGGCGTGGTCCCGTCGAGCTTCCGCATCCTGCGCCAGCTGCTGTCGCGGCTGGAGGACGAGCAGACCGGCGAGATCCGGCCGCGCGAACTGCATGCCGAGATCCCAGCCGAGCGGATCGAGCAGGCCAGGCGCGCCGCCACGGCGCTCGGCGACGAACTCTACACCAAGTTTCCCTTCCCGCCGGGCGGCCGGCCCGTGACCACCGATCCGGTGGAGCTGATCCTGAACCGCACCTGGCGGCCCCAGCTCGCGGTCACCGGCGTGGCCGGCCTGCCGGCGCTGGAGAGCGCGGGCAATGTGCTGCGGCCGTTCACGGCGGTGAAGCTGAGCCTGCGCCTGCCCCCGACCCTGGACGCCGACAAGGCCGGTCCCTTCGTGAAGGAGTTGCTGGAACGCGATCCGCCCTATGGCGCCAAGGTGGAGTTCACCCTGGAGAAGGCCGGCAGCGGCTGGAACGCCCCGCCCCTGGCCTCCTGGCTGACCGACGCGATCGACCAGGCCTCGCAGCAGACCTTCGGCCGGCCGGCGGCCATGATGGGCGAAGGCGGCAGCATCCCGTTCATGGGCATGCTGGGCGAGAAGTTCCCCGACGCCCAATTCGTCATCACCGGCGTGCTCGGGCCCCACTCCAACGCCCACGGCCCGAACGAATTCATCGACCTGCCGACCGGACGGCGGCTTTCGGCCTCAGTGGCGTGCGTGCTGGAGGCGCATTACGCCGTTAACGCAGATCGCAAGGCCGCCTGAGACCCGTCCTTCCGGTGGGCTCCTTGAGCGCATGCTCTTGCTAAGGTTGCGCGCCGGTGGCAACGCCGTATGCGGGCCGTTCCGTGTGAGTCGTCCTGGCGTGCTGGGGCAGGAGGAGGTCGCATGACCAATCGGAGAGCATCGGGTGCGGATCGCCGCGCCGTGCTGACGGTGGCCGCCGGCGCCCTGCTGGCCGCCGTGAACATGCGTCAGGCCTTTGCGCAGAACACCCTCGGCCCGGCCCCTGCGCCGGTTCCGCCCGCGCCACGCCCAGCGCCCGTCCGCCATCCGCTGGTGCACACACCCCTTTCGGCTAGGCAGACCGACATCCTGGTCAGGGCCCTGGCCGACGCGGAGACCCATGGCTTCCGCCGCAACGAGTTCGTCACGCCCGAACTGGCGCAGTTGATCCATGACCAGAACCTGCAGGACCCGCACGCCCAGGACCTGCTGAAGAGCGCGATCCTCGACTACGCGCACGCCCAACGGGGCCAGCGCATCACACCTTCGAGCTTTCCCGAGGAGTGGGCCGTGCGCCCCGCCCCCTATGATCCGGAACCCGAGTTCGTGGCCGCGGTCTCCACCGACCGGCTGGGCTCCTGGCTCGACAGCCTGCCGCCCCGCTACGAGGGTTACCAGGCGCTCCGGCGCGCGCTGACGCATTATCGCGCGCTGAAGGGCTGGAAGACGATCCCGGACGGCGCGCCGCTGAAGCCAGGCGCCAAGGACCCCCGGGTGGCGGCGCTGCGGGCGCGGCTGCTGGCCGAGACTCCGCTGCAGGGCGGGGAGACGGCGCTTCCGGCCAAGCCCAAGGACCCGAAACTCTACGATACGGCCCTCACCCAGGCGGTGCAGGCCTTCCAGCGGCGCTCGGGCCTCTATCCGGACGGGATCGTGGGACCGCCGACGCTGGCGGCGCTGAACGCGCCCCTGGGCCAGCGGGTGCTGCAGATCGAAGCCAATATGGAGCGCTGGCGCTGGCTGCCGCGCGAGCTGCCCGCCACCCGCGTCCAGGTGAACATCGCCGCCGCCGTGCTGGCGGTCTACCGCGACGGCGAGCCCGCGATGGCCATGAAGGCTGTGGCCGGCAAACCCGCCGACGCCACTCCCATGCTCACGTCGCAGATCCAGAGCATCGTGCTGAACCCGCCCTGGCACGTGCCGGACTCCATCGCCAAGAAGGAGATCTGGCCCAAGGCCAGCCGCGACAAGGGCTACCTGGCCCGCAACCAGTTCATCACCCACAAGGGCGACGACGGGGTCGTGCGCCTGATCCAGAAGGCGGGGACCAAGAGCGCGCTCGGCCGCTTCAAGTTCGACTTCCCCAACAGCTTCGGCGTGTATCTCCACGACACCCCGGCGCAGTCGGGTTTTTCCCGCACCAGCCGCCTGGCCAGTCACGGTTGCGTGAGGCTGGAACAGCCCAAGGCGCTGGCTGCCCTGCTCCTGCAAGACGATCAGGCCTGGCCGGAAGATCGGATCGATCAGGTCGTTGCAGGCGACAAGACTATCCGCGCCACCCTGCCTCAGCAGATCCCGCTGTTTATTCTTTACTGGACCGCCTTCGTCGACAACGCCGGAGCGATGGAATTCCGGCCTGACGCATACGATTGGGACCGGAAACTGCTGGCCCTGATCGGCGACGTCAAAGGGCCCGATTCACCTTCTGCAAACCTTGCCGATTAACCGCATAACAACTTGATACTGAGACATTCTGCCTCTCGGCAAAAATGACCGACTCCCCTACTTTGAGATTCGGGGATGTTGGTCCGGCGTGAGGTATCTATGTACGCAAGGCGCGATCTTCTTCGTCTCGGCGCTCTCGGCGGCGCCGCCGCGGCAGGCGTCGCGGCGCTCCCCTCGCGCGGTCTGGCCCAGGGCGCATCCTACGCCCAGAGCTACTACGGTTCGCAGCGCTTCGCGGCTCCCACGACCTTCGATGCGGATGCGGCGGTTCGCCAGGTGGCGGTGCACAACCTTCACACCGGCGAGTCGGTCGAGACCATCTACTTCGACAACGGCGAGTATGTGCCGGATGCGCTGGCGGCCATGAACCATGTGCTGCGCGACTTCCGCACCGGCGACATCCACCAGATGGACCCGCGCGTGTTCGACCTGCTGCACACCATCTCCCGGACGGTGGACAGCCGCGCGCCCTTCCAGATCATCTCGGGCTACCGCTCGCCGCAGACCAACGAGATGCTGCACGAAACCAGCTCCGGCGTGGCCAGCAACAGCTACCACATGCGCGGCATGGCCATCGACATCCGCCTGCCCGACGTCCAGCTGGCCCACCTGCACAAGGCGGCCCTGTTGCTGCAGCGGGGTGGCGTGGGCTACTATCCCGCGTCAGACTTCATCCACGTCGACGTGGGTCCGGTCCGTCACTGGGGCTGAGCCCCCTCGCGAACTTAAGTCAGCATGCGCTCGGCCCAGGCCGGCACGATCTCGCTCGCCGGCCCGTAGCGACGCTCGTCGAAGGCGCGGGCGTTGTCGGACGGTTCGAGGTTGAGCTCGCAGGTCCGGATTCCCGCCCGCCGCGCCTCGGCCACGAACCCCGCCGCCGGATAGACCGAGCCTGAGGTGCCGATGGCGACGAACAGGTCCGCCTCTTCGAGCGCCGCGTAGATCGCATCCATCTCCAGGGGCGTCTCGCCGAACCAGACCACGTGGGGACGCAGGCCCGCGCCGCAGGCTTCGCACCGCGCCCCGCCCAGATCCTCGCGCCAGACCAGAACCGCCTCGCAACCGGTGCAGCGGGCCTTGAACAGCTCGCCGTGCATGTGCGTCACCGGATCGGCGCCCGCGCGCTCATGCAGGTCGTCGATGTTCTGGGTGCACATGTATAGGCGGCCACCCTCGTCCCGCATGCGCTGCTGCAAACCCGCCAGAGCGAAGTGGGCGGCGTTGGGCTCCGACGCCCTCAGGTTGGCGCGACGGGCGTCGTAGAAGGCCTGCACCTGGGCGGGATCGCGTCGGAACGCCTCCGGCGTGGCCAGCTTCATCGGATCGAAGCGCGTCCACAGGCCCGAGGTGTCGCGGAAGGTGCCAAGGCCGCTCTCCGCCGAAATCCCGGCGCCGGTCAGGACGAAGATGTTCATGGGTTGCACCATACCGTGGCTACCTTGGCCCGCTACCGGGCTATGAGGGCGCATGGCGCAGATCGCGACTCCAAGCATCCTGTTCGCCCCGGCCTCCGGACCCGAGGTGGGTGGCGGCCACGTGATGCGCGACCTCGCCCTGGCCTCGGCGCTGCGGGAT
>JBARAK010000435.1:0-8287 GCA_049791955.1 Caulobacteraceae bacterium | reverse complement strand
GTGCTCCCGGGCGGCCCTGATCGCGTGGCGGCGCTCGGATCAGACCCGCGCGGGCTTCCTGCGGAAGCGGAACCTGCCTAAGCGAGGCGCCAAGGGATGACGCGCCGATACCCAAAGAGCGCCCGATGACCAGAGAGGGGCCGATGACCAAAGAGGGGAAGGCCATGACCGTTCGCCATCGCCTGCTGGCGTCGCTCTCCATTGTCGCGTGCGGCTGGGCCTACGGGGGCGGCGTCCTGGCGCAGGCCCTTGCACCGCCGCCGGCGGAAGCTGCGGGCGGCGAGGACGGCGCCTTCGCCGTGCACGGCCAGGCGACCTTCACCGACCAGTACCATCCCGGCTTCACCTCGCCCTACGCGGGGGGGAACAGCCTCAATCCGGGCCAGCGCAGCGCCGAGACGGCGGACGTGACCCTCTATGCCGGCGTGCGGCCATGGCGCGGCGCGGAGTTCTGGGTCGAACCCGAGATCGACCAGGGGTTCGGCCTCTCCAACACCCTGGGCGTGGACGCCTTCACCAGCGGCGAGGCCTACAAGGTCGGCGACAGCACGCCCTATTTCAAACTGCCGCGCGCCTTCCTGCGGCAGACCATCGAGCTGGGGGGCGACAGCCAGAAGGTCGACTCCGACCTCTCCACCTTCGCCGGCGAGACCACCGCCGACCGGCTGGTCCTGACCATCGGCAAGTTCGGCGTCCCCGACGTGTTCGACACCAACAAGTACGCCCACGATCCGCGCAACGACTTCCTCAACTGGGCGGTGATCGACACCGGCGCCTTCGACTATGCGGCGAACGCCTGGGGCTTCACCTATGGCGCGGCGCTGGAATGGTATCAGGGCGACTGGACCCTGCGCGGCGGCCTGTTCGACCTGTCGACCACGCCCAACAGCACCCACCTGGACAACCGCTTCAGCCAGTACCAGATCGACGCCGAGATCGAGCGGCGCTACCGGCTGTTCGGCCAGGACGGCGCGGTGCGCCTGACCGGCTTCAACAGCGACGGGCGAATGGGCCGCTACGCCGACGCCGTCGCCCTGGCCCAGGCTACCGGCCAGCCGGCGAACATCGCCCTGGTGCGGCATTTCCGGGCCCGCGCGGGCCTGTCGGTGAACATCGAGCAGGCCATCAGCGACGACCTCGGCGTCTTCGCCCGCGCCGGCCACTCCGACCCGCAGTACGAGGGCTTCGAGTTCACCGACATGGACAACACCGCGGCCGCGGGACTCTCGCTCAAGGGCTCCGCCTGGAAGCGCAAGGACGACACCTTCGGCCTGGCGGTCGAGGTCGGCGAGGCCTCGCACGACGCCTACGCCTACTTCAACGCCGGGGGCCTGGGCATACTGGCCGGCGACGGCATGCTGCCCCATCCCGGGCCGGAAACGGTGGTGGAGACCTATTACAGCCTCGCCGCCTTCAAGTACGGCCACGTCACGCTCGACTACCAGTTCGTCGACAACCCCGCCTTCAACCGCGACCGCGGCCCGGTTTCCGTGCTCGGCCTGCGGCTGCACGTGCAGGTGTAGGGCGTGCTTTGGCGCGCCCGGCATGCAGGCCATACAGTCCAACCATGACCGAGCTAGCAGGAACCCGCCCGAGCCTCGTCCGGCTGGCGGACATCTTCGTCCGCTACGGCAACATCACGCTGGGCGGCGGCAGTGCGACCATCGCTGTCCTGCGGCGCGAGATCCTCGATCGGAGACGATGGATCGGCGAGGATGATTTCACGGTCTGCTTCGCCCTGGCGAGGCTCACCCCGGGCACCAACCTGCTGGCCTTCTGCACCGGCGTCGGGTGGCTCACCCGGGGATTTTCCGGAGCCGTGGTGGCGCTGCTCGCCGCGTCCATCCCCTGCGCTGCGATGGTCGTGCTGGTCACCGCGCTGTTCAGCCTGTGGCAGCACGTCGGTTGGGCTCAGGCCGCCATCCATGGCGCCGTCGCCGCGGCCGTCGCGGTCACCGTCAAAACCTGCTGGACCATCGCCCACCCGCACGTCCATCCGGGAACGAGGCTGCGGGTCGCAGCCATCGCCGGCATGGCTTTCCTCCTGAACGTGCTGGTCGGCATCCCGCCGATCGAGGTGCTGCTGCTGGCGGCCGGCGCCGGCCTCTTCCTGCCCCCGGCGCGCGCATGAGCTTCGTTGAACTCTACCTGGTCCTGCTGAAGGGCACGGCCACCGCATTCGCGGGCCTCGCATCCCTGCCGGTCATCCAGGACGCCCTGGTGACCCATCGTCATGTGCTGACAGCGGCGCAGCTCAACGAGGCCGTGGTGATCACCCGCAGTACGCCCGGGCCTGTCGGTCTATGGGTGGTCAGCGCCGGCTACTTCGCCGCGGGCATACCCGGCGCCATCGCCGGCTGGCTGGCGATGATCACGCCGGCCCTGCTGATCATCCCAACCGTCCACTTCGCGGGGCGTCGGATCGAGCATCCCCGTGTCCGCTCGGTGCTCCAGACCGTCGTGATCGCCAGCGCCGGCCTGCTCCTGGGCGCCGCCATACCGCTGGGCCGCGAGGCCCTTACAGACCCCGTCGCCATCGCCATCGCCGCGGCCGCCCTGATCCTGCTGCTGGCGACGAAGGTGGAAGTCGCCTGGGTGATCCTCGGCGCCGCGATCATAGCCATGGCCGCGGACGCGGCCGGGCTGGTGCATCGGCTGGGCTGAGTCAGGCGCTCCTGCTCGACGCGTTCGCAGCAACGAAAATCAAACCACGTCACGACCCGCCCCCGAAGCTTGTCCACGCGCGCCCTATAGAATAGGTACCTACCCTATGCATACAGGTCGTGAGCGAGAGAAACTGCTGGCGCGGGTGCGTCGCATCCGAGGCCAGGTCGACGCCATCGAGCGCGCGCTCGAAGCCGAGGCTGAGTGCGAGAAGGTCATGCACCTCATCGCTGGAGTCCGCGGCGCCACCGCCGGGCTGATGGTGGAAGTGGTCGAGGACCATGTGCGCCATCACCTGGTCGACCGCGCGAAACATCCGGACGCGATGGACGCCGCGGCCGTGGAGCAGCTCCTGGACGTCCTTGGGACCTATCTGAAATGACCCCTCAAGCTTCGCAGGGGGCGCCCGCCGCAAATTCGCTTGCCCACGCGCACGTGTTCCTCGGCGACGGCCACGAGCGCAACGAACGGCGGGCCTGGTTCGTGATCGTGCTCTGCGGGATCATGATGCTGGTGGAGATCGTGGGCGGCCTGCTGTTCGGCTCGATCGCCCTGGTGGCGGACGGTCTGCACATGTCGACCCACGCGGGCGCGCTGCTCCTGGCGGCGCTGGCCTACACCTTCTCCCGCCGTCATGCGGACGACCCGCGCTTCACCTTCGGCACCGGCAAGCTCGGGGACCTCGCGGGCTTCACCAGCGCAATCGTTCTGGCGATGATCGCGCTGCTGATCGGTTACGAGGCGATCTCCCGCGTTTTCACCCCGGTCCCGATCCACTTCGGCGAGGCCATCCCGATCGCGGTCCTGGGCCTCGGCGTGAACGTGGCCAGCGCCTGGCTGCTCAGCACGGGAGGTCATGAGCATCACCATCATGGGCATGGGCATGGGCATGGTGGCTACGCCGACGCGGAAGACGCGGTCCACGACGTCCGCTTCGAAGGCGGCGCCGCCCGCCTGGAAATCTTCGAGGACGGCGTTCCTCCACGCTTCCGGCTGTCATTTCCTGAAGGCCGCACGCCTTCCCCGGACAGCGTGTCCGTCCAGACCGATCGACAAGGCGTGATGCAGCGTTTCAGCTTCGTCTCTCATGGCGCTTACCTCGAAAGCGTCGAGGAGATTCCGGAGCCGCACGCCTTCGTCGCCGAAGTCAGGGTGCGCCCGGTCGCGGGGCCGGAGGAATGCGTCACGCTCGCGTTCGAGGAGCATGCGCACGATCATGGTCATGGCCATGACAACAACATGCGCGCCGCCATCGTCCACGTGATGGCCGACGCTGTGGTGTCGCTACTGGTCATCGTCGGCCTTGTCCTCGCGCGGCTGTTCGGATGGCTCTGGATGGACCCCTTGGCAGGCATGATCGGCGCCCTGGTGATCGCGAGCTGGTCCTACGGACTCGTACGGGACACCGGCGCGATCCTTCTGGACATGAACCCGGATCGTCGGCTTTCGGACCGTCTCAGGCGCGTCGTCGAAGCCGAAGGGGACGTGGTCGCCGACCTGCACCTCTGGCGGCTCGGTCCGGGCCATCTTGGCGCGATCCTGTCGATAGGGACGACCGAACGACGTGACGCGGAATTCTACCGCAGCCGGCTCGCTGGCACGCCATCGCTCTCCCACCTGACGGTCGAGGTGCTACGCGCACCAGCCATAGCCGCCTGATCCCTTGTCATCGCATGCCGTTCCGCCTCTGCGCCTTGGGGCAGGCGCGAGTTTGGCCACTTACGACCACGCGCCGGTCGAACACAGGCAGGAAGCGTAGCGCTCCACGAGCCCCCTCCACCAGGCGCAGCCCGGTGGAGGGGGCTCACAAGGCGCGAACCGATCCGATGGCGGGTACAACACCGCCGCCAGTGGAAGAGGGCTTCAGGCGTGCCGGCGCTGGCGGAACAGGGGGCGTAACACCGAGACCAGCATGATCAGCGGCGCGAGGGCCAGGGCCAGGGCCGCGCGGCGCTTGTTGTCGGCGCGCTTGCGGAAGTACCGCACCAGTCCCAGGCCCTTGAAGAACTCAACCTTCACCGGCGAGGTGTGGCTGGTCGAGCCGAGGTGGACCACCCGCGCCTCGGGGCTGAACACCACCCTGCCGCCGCTCTGGCGCACGCGCCAGCACAGGTCCACGTCCTCCACGTGCAGGAAGAAGCCCTCGTCGAAGCCGCCCATGGCCGTGTAGTCGTCGTGGGTCATGGCGAAGCAGGCGCCGGAGATGGTGGGCACCTCCAGCAGCTGGCCCGGCGCCGGGTCGTGCTCGTGGTGGATCTCGAAGCCGTGGAAGACGCCCAGGTGCGACAGCCGCGTCAGGCTGAGCAGGGTGGTGACCGGGGTCACCTCGCCGCGCCGCGCGCCGCGCTGCTCGGTCCCGTCGGTGTTCATGATCCGCGCGCCGACGATGCGCGGGCTGGGCGTGGCGTCCAGCGCCGCGGTCAGGCCCTCGATGCAGCCCGGCTGCAGGAAGGCGTCGGGGTTGAGGATCACCAGCACCCGGCCGCGGGCCACTTCGCCGCCCATGTTGCAGGCCCGGGCGAAGCCGACGTTGCCATGGCCGCGCTTGAGCACCACCCGCCCGTCCCGTTCCGCGGCGGCGTCCAGCACCGCTTCCTCGGACGGGGTCGAGCCGTTGTCGATGACGATGAACTCATCCACCGACGGGTCGGCCAGCACCTTGGCGACGCTTTCCTCCAGCGCCGGCCCGGTGCGGAACACCACCATGATCACCGAGGTCTCGACCGCGAGCGGCGCGGCCAGGACGCGCGCTCGGTTCAGCAGGCCTCCGTTGAGCGGTCGGACGTAGGTGTTCATGCGTCTTCAAGGCTCCGCGCCGGAGCCGCGGGGGCCGAGGGGCGTGCGAGATCGGGCGGCAGCGCCTCCTGCGCCAGGCCCTCGGCCGCTTCGGCCAGGGTGACGATCGCCTGCCGGTCCGAACCCAGGCGGCGCAAGGCCAGCTGACCGGTCTCGGCTTCCTTGCGGCCGACCACCGCGATCACGGGAACCTTGGCCAAGCTGTGCTCACGAACCTTATAGTTGATCTTCTCGTTACGAAGATCGACCTCGACGCGCAAGCCGGCCGCGCGCAACTTTTCCGCAGCCTGCAGGGCGTAGTCCTCGGCGTCGGAGGTGATGGTGGCCACCACCACCTGCACCGGCGCCAGCCACAGCGGGAAGGCCCCGCCGTAGTTCTCGATCAGGATGCCGATGAAGCGCTCGAACGAGCCCAGGATCGCGCGGTGCAGCATAACCGGCCGCTGCTTGGAGCCGTCCTCGGCCACGTATTCGGCCCCGAGCCGCTCGGGCAGCACATAGTCGAGCTGGAGCGTGCCGCAGGTCCAGGTGCGCCCGATGGCGTCCTTCACGATGAAGTCGAGCTTGGGGGCGTAGAAGGCCCCGTCGCCCTCCGCGATCACCGGCTCGACCCCGGCCTTGCGCGAGGCGCTCAGCAGCTGGCCCTCCGCCTTGTCCCAGAACGCGTCGGTTCCCGCGCGCACCGGCGGGCGCGTGGCCAGGGCGACGTGGTGGGTCTCCATGCCGAGGTCGCCGTGGATCAGCCGGGTCAGGCGGACGAACTTCTCCGTCTCCTCCTCGATCTGGTCCTCGCGGCAGAAGATGTGGGCGTCGTCCTGCACGAAGCCGCGCACCCGCATCAGGCCGTGCAGCGAGCCGGAGGGCTCGTAGCGGTGGCAGGCGCCGAACTCGGCGACGCGCATCGGCAGGTCGCGGTAGGATTTCTGGCCCAGGTTGAAGATCTGCACGTGGCCCGGGCAGTTCATCGGCTTCAGCGACAGCACCTCGCCTTCCACCGTCTCGCAGACGAACATGTTGGGCCGGTACTTGTCCCAGTGGCCCGACTGTTCCCAGAAGGTGCGGTCGAGCACCTGGGGGGTCTTCACCTCGCGATAGCCGGCGGCGTCGAGGCGGCGGCGCATGTAGGCCTCCAGCGTGCGCCACAGGGTCCAGCCCTTGGCGTGCCAAAACACCATGCCCCTGCCCTCTTCCTGCATGTGGAAGAGGTCCATGGTCTTGCCGATGCGACGGTGGTCGCGGCGCTCGGCCTCCTCGATGCGGTGGAGATAGGCGTCCAGGTCCGCCTTGCTGGCCCAGGCGGTGCCGTAGATGCGCTGGAGCTGGGCGTTGCGGTGGTCGCCCCGCCAGTAGGCCCCGGCCAGCTTGGTCAGCTTGAACGCGTCGCCCACCATGCCCGTCGACGGCAGGTGCGGTCCCAGGCACAGGTCCTTCCATACGCCCTGGCGATAGACCGTGATGGTCTCGCTTTCGGGCAGGTCGGAGATGATCTCGGCCTTGTAGGCCTCGCCGATGTCCTTGAAGTGGGCGATGGCCTCGTCGCGATCCCACACCTCGCGCTTGATCGGCTCGTTGCGCGCCACGATCTCGCGCATCCTGGCTTCGATCTTGGGCAGGTCGTCCAGGCTGAACGGCTCGTCGCGCGCGAAGTCGTAATAGAAGCCGTCCTCGATCGCCGGGCCGATGGTGACCTGGGTGCCGGGGAACAGCTCCTGCACCGCCTGCGCCATCACGTGGGAGGCGTCGTGGCGGATGGTCTCCAGCACATCGGGGGCGTCGCGAACCAGGATCTCGAGTTCGCCGCCGCGCTCCAGCGGGCGGTCAAGGTCCAGCAGCACCCCGTCCAGGCGCACCAGGGCCGCCTTCTTGGCCAGGGATTTGGACAGGCCCTCGGCGATCTCGCGGCCGGTGGTCCCGTCCTGGAAATCTCGAACGGCGCCGTCGGGGAACTGCAGTTGGATCATGCTTCACACTTCAGGCGCGCCCGGGCGCGCACAACCTTCTCGACAGGTTCCGGAGGCGGGTCGTAACCCTGACCGCCGAAGGGATGGCAACGGCAAAGCCGTCGCAGCGCCAGCCCGCCGCCAACCGCGGGCCCATGGGATATCAGCACCGCCGCAGCGTACTCGGAGCAGGTCGGCAGGAACCGGCAACGCCAACCCAGCCACGGCGAGACCGCGGCCTTGTAGACGCCGAGGGCGCCTCGGATCAACCGCGGGTAAGCTCCAGGCAATCGCGACTCCCGCCCTTTGTCGGCGAAGGCTTCCGGTATCACGCCAAGCAAACAGCCGCCACCGGGGCGGTTTTGCCGCCCGGCAATATCAGCCCTCGGCAGGAACTGTCCGGGTGGCTGCTTCGGAAGCCTTGACCGCCGCCTCCGCCGTCGCCTCGAACGCCAGCAGGGTGGAGGCGTGGCGGGCCGGGAAGTCCTTGACCTGCGCCAATACGCCCAGGTCGCCGAAGCGGCCCTGCGGTGGCGGCGCACCATTTTTGAGCATGGCCTTGAGTTCGTCGCGGGCGGCGAGGATCTCCTGCACCTCCGCGCCGATCACCTTCTCGCCCAGGATGGCGGCGGCGGCCTGGCCCAGCACGCAGGCGCGGACGTCCTGGGCGAAGTCGGCGATGCGGCCGTTTTCGACCACCACGTCCACAGTCACCCGGCTGCCACACAGGCGCGAAATCTTCTCCACGCTGGCCTGGGGCCGGGCCAGCCGCCCGGCGCGCGGCATGTTCGCCGCCAGCGCCAGGATGCGGCCGCTGTAGAGATCGTCGATCATCCGCGCCACGCCTCCGTGTCCTCGCCATGGCCGGCCTCGGTGCGGGCCTTGAC
>JBARAK010000434.1:0-2111 GCA_049791955.1 Caulobacteraceae bacterium | reverse complement strand
GGCACCGACCAGGACCGGGACGCCTTCGACCAGTTCATCCGCGCCTTCCTGTCCAAGTACGGCCGCTGGAACTCGCCCAAGTACCTGTTCGGGGAGAGCTACGGCACGCCTCGCTCGGCCCTGGTGGTGAACTCGCTGGAGACCAGCCACAACGTCGATTTCAATGGCGTGATGCTGCTGTCGCAGATCCTGAACTTCGACCTCAGCGTGGACGGCCCGGAAGCCAATCCGGGGATCGACACCGCCTATGTGGTCGCCCTGCCGACCTATGCCGCGACCGCCTGGTACCACAACAAGCTGCCAGGGCAGCGTCCGCAGGACCTGCCGGCCTTCCTCGGCCAGGTGGAGCAGTTCGCCACCGGCGAATACGCCTCTGCGCTCGAGGCCGGTTCCGAACTCGATCCGGCGCGTAAACAAGCTGTGGCGGAGAAGGTCAGCCAGTACACCGGCCTGCCGACTGCATATGTGCTGAAGGCGAACCTGCGCATCAACGGCGGCGAGTTCGAGAAGAACCTGCTGGATGACCAAAACCTGACCACCGGTCGCTTCGACACGCGTTTCTCCGGCCCGGACATGGACCCGCTGAGCCAGGGCGCCGACTATGATCCGCAATCCGCGGCCATCAGCTCGGCTTACGTCACCGCCTTCAACGACTATGTCCGCAAGCAGCTCGGCTACGGCGAAGGCCAGACCTACAAGGAAGAGATCGACGTCTTCAAGTCCTGGGACTTCAAGCACCAGCCGCCGGGAGCGCCGTTCCCGCTGCCGGGCACGGTCAATGTCATGCCCGACCTGGCTTCGGCCATGAAGTACAACCCGAACCTGAAGATCATGCTGAACGGCGGTTACTTCGACCTAGCCACGCCCTTCTACGAGGGTTGGTACGAGATGCACCACCTGCCGATGCCGGTAAAGCTGCAGAGCAACATCGAGTACCACTACTACCAGTCGGGCCACATGGTTTACGCTCACCAGGACTCCCTGAAGGAGCTCCACGACAACATGGCGGCGTTCATCCGCAAGACGGACAACGTGAGCCACTAGGTTCAGGCGAGACGCCCGTCTCCTCTCCGCAAGGCGAGGGGGCGGGCATTCGCGCTCTGGACGTGGCGGCGGGGCTCTGCGTACAGAACGCGGTGTTTCGCAGCCTGCCGCCCGATTTCGTTCTGCTCCAGGTCGTCCCCGCGCTCGACGCCGGCGGTGTCGAGCGGACCACCCTGGACGTCGCCCGCGCTGTGGTCGCGGCGGGTGGACGCGCCCTGGTCGCTTCCGCTGGCGGTCGTATGGAGGGCGAACTGGCGCTTGACGGCGCCGAGCTGGTCCGCCTGCCCATGGCCTCCAAGAATCCGCTGACCGTTCTGCAGAACGCCGGCCGGCTTGAGCGGTTGATTGGCGAGCGTAACGTCAGCCTGGTCCACGCCCGCTCCCGCGCCCCGGCCTATTCGGCGTGGATCGCCGCCCGGCGGGCCAAGGTTCCGTTCGTCACCACCTACCATGGCGTCTACAACGCTCGTTCAGCGCCCAAGCGACTGTACAACCGGGTGATGGCCCGCGGCGACAGGGTGATCGCCAACTCCGAATTCACTCGTGATCACCTGTTGGCCGAACACGAAGGAATCGACCCCGATCGGGTGGTCGCCATTCCGCGCGGCGTGGACCTTGCCCGCTTCGATCCGACCGCCGTGGCGGGCGATCGTCTGGTCGCCGTACGCGCCGCCTGGGGCTTGTCCGCGGATGATGCCCGGCCGGTGCTGTTGCTGGCGGGGCGCTTGACGGCGTGGAAGGGACAGCGACTGCTGATCGAGGCGATCCGGCGGATGAGGGCCGGTGAAAGCGGTGGGGACCTGCTGCTGGTGTTGGCCGGAGACGACCAGGGACGCGTCGGCTACCGGGCCGAACTGGACGCGGCCATCGCCGCCGCCGAGCTTGGCGAGACGGTGAGGATCGTGGGGCATTGTGAGGATATGCCGGCCGCTTACCTCGCCGCCGACTTCGCGTTGGCGCCCTCGCTTGAGCCCGAGGCGTTCGGTCGTACGGCGGTTGAGCCCCAGGCCATGGGGCGGCCGGTGCTCGCCGCCGACCATGGGGCCGCGCGCGAGACGGTGCTGGAC
>JBARAK010000433.1:0-12324 GCA_049791955.1 Caulobacteraceae bacterium | reverse complement strand
ATCATGGCCCGGGTGTAGCCCGTGCAGGACGCGATCTTGACGCCGGCCGCCCGCAGCTGCGCCGCCAGTTCGGCGGCGCCGGGAATGAGCGCCGCGCAATCGCGCGCCGCGCTGCGCATCATCGGCTCGACCGAGTCATGGAGCGCCGTCACATCGTCTTCGGCGGGCGCCGAGCCATGAGCTTCCCGCCAAGCCTGCTCGACGCGCGGCATGGCGAGGATCGCCCGGATGTGGTCGCGCTTGGCGCGGCCCATGTCGGCGCGGGCCTCGCTCTCCGAAATCGGCGTTTTGGCCTGGGCGAATACGCTCTGGAGCGCCACCACGGGCGCGCGGCAGCCGTGATCCACCATCGTGCCGGCCCAGTCGAGCACCACCGCCTTGATCGCGAAGGTCATGCGGCGGCTCCCAACTTCTGGTTCACGAGGTCGCCGATCACTTCCTCGGCGAGTGCGAAGGCGGTGGAGGCGCCGGTGCCGCTGGTCACTAGGACGAGCCGCACGCCTTCGGCCGGGGTCTCGACCAGGCTATGGAAGTCGGCCGACGCGTAGGTCCCCGTCCAGCGTTCAAGCACGGCCGGCGCCGTACCGAGCACGGCTGCACACTCTTGAAGGATCAGGCGCTCCACCTCGGCGGAGGCGAACGGATCGGGCGTCTGCGCATAGTGATGGCTGTCGCCGACGATCAGGCTTCCATCGGCGCTTTGGGCGACGATCAGATGGACGCCGTTCGCCAGATGGTCGGGCTGCTCGGCCTTGAGGCGCGCCTCGAGCGCCGCTGCCTGGGGCAGGGCCGCGAAGCCCAGATAGCGGATCAGGCTGAGGTCGGACATCACGGTCGCTGGCAGGCGGTAGCCGGGCGAGGCGAGACGCAGCATCTGGAGCTTGCAGCGGGTCAGCCCCGCCAGGGCCAGGGCGTCTGGGAACAGTGTCGTGAGGTCGTCGCCCGGGCAGACGACGATCGCCCTGGCGGCGATGGGGCCGGACGTAGTGTCAAGCCGCCCGGTCTCCACGCCGTGGACGGCGATCCCGCGCCGGAAGGTGACCCCATGGTGGTCCGCGAGCCAGCGCGTCAGGGCAGGGAGGGCGGCGCGGGAGTCGACGCGCAACTCCGCTTCGCTGAACAGCGCCCCTTCGAACTGGGCCGGTTGCATGGTCCCGAGCCGGGTGGCCGCTTCCGCGCGGTCGAGCCAGCTGCAGCCCTGGCTCATATCGGTCTGGAGGAAGGCTTCCAGCACGGCCCGCGCTTCGGGGCGCTGGGCGACCATGGCCAGGCCATGCTGCTCGATCGCGATCCCGGCCGGGCCCGCGATCTCCGCCCACACATCCCGGGATCGGCGGGCGCGGCGCCAGACCTGGCCCTGAGCCTGGCCGGTAACGGTGATGAAGCCGAAGTTGCGGATCGAAGCGCCATTGGCCTGGGCGTCGCGGTCCAGCACCACCACGCGCATGCCGAGGCGCGCCGCCGCCAGGGCATGGGCGAGCCCTACGACGCCGGCGCCGACGATGGCGATGTCGAAGCTGTCGCTGGACAAGGAAAAGCCGTCTCGAGGCCGCGGTTGGGCCTTTTCTTTCACCTGGATCGCTGGGCGGGCGCCAAGGCTTTGAGCGTATGGCGTGCATAGGTCTCGCCTATGGAAAAGCGCCCGAAACTGTCACGCAGCCTTCACAGGCAGCCTATAGCGCTTAGCAAGTCATGGCGGCCAACTATCAGCATTTGCGGGCGTTTCATGCGATCGCCCTGGAGGGCGGGATCACCCGTGCGTCCCGTCGTCTGAACGTCTCACAACCGACACTGTCACAACAATTGAAGGCGCTGGAGGCGCGCCACGGCGTCACGCTGTTCGAAAGCCGCAAGGCGCCGCTCAAGCTGACCGTCGCGGGGCGGGACCTGTTTTCCCTGACCCAGAAACTTTTCTCCACCGCCTCCGATATCGACGACATGTTGGGCGAGACCGCCGGCCTGACCGGCGGGATGCTGAGGCTGGGGTCGGATTCCCCATTCTACGCGGCGAAGATGGTCGACCTGTTCCGCAGGCGCCATCCCCAGACCGACGTCCATGTGCGCATCGGCAACGCCCGCGACGTGATGCGATGGCTAGGAGAGGCCCAGATCGACGTGGCCCAGGCCAGCGATCCCCCGGGTGACGCGACATTCTCGTATGAGCCACTGTTCACCAGCGGCCTCTCATGCGCCCTGCCGGTGGCCCATCACCTGACATCGCTTGAAACCGTGCCGATCGACGCCCTGATCGACGAGACGCTGATCCTGCGAGAGCCTGGATCGAAGACGCGGGCCTTCACGGAGCGGGCGCTCGCCGACGCCGAGGTCGAGCCGGCCAGCCGGCTCGAACTGCAAAGCCGCGAAACCATCCGCGAAGGCATCGCTCTGGGGCTCGGCGTCAGCGTCTTCTTCACCTGTGAATGTCCCCCCGATATCCGCATCGCCTACCGGCCGCTCGATACGGCGGGGCGCGAGTACTACCTGCGCGGTTATCTGGTGTGCCAAAGCGAGCGCCGCCGCAGCCCGCTGATGCGGGCGCTCCACTCGATCGCCGCCGACATAAGGGCCGTATCGACCTACCGGTGAGCTTGGTTATCCCGCTCCGGGGGCAGGTGCGAAGCACCTTCACGAAACCGAGATAGTCGCCGCTATGGCAGGCGGCGTAACTGGGAAGTTTGAGGCCAGGCTGTTCGCTTGCGCCGCTCGGGGGTTGCATGCGGCGCTTCGCCAAACTCGGTCTGTTCATGGCGCTTGGTGCGCTGCTCGCCGGTTGTTCGGCAAAGCCCCGCCTGGTCGTCTACACCGCCGCCGAAGCGGACCAGATCCCGGCCTACGAGGCGAGCTTCAAGGCCGCCCATCCCGATATCGACCTGCTCTGGGTGCGGGATTCCACGGGCGTGGTGACCGCCAAGCTGATGGCGGAAAAGAAGGACCCGCGCGCCGACGTCATCTTCGCCCTGGCGGCCACGTCCATGATCGACCTCGATCGGCAGGGCCTTCTGCAACCCTATGCGGCCAAGGGCGCCGACCGGCTTGAGGCGCGGTTCCGCGATGGCGCCCACCCGCCGCACTGGAACGGCGAGGCGCTCTGGTCGGTCGCCGTGTGTGTGAACACCGACGAAGCCCGCAGACGCTCGCTCCCAATTCCGCAGAGCTGGGAGGACCTCACCAAGCCCGTCTATCGGGGCATGATCTCCATGCCCAACCCCGCCTCGTCGGGCACCGGGCTGCTGGCGGTCGGGGCCTGGCTGCAGGTGTTCGGGCAGGACAAGGGCTGGGCGTTCATGGACCGCCTGAACCAGAACGTCGCGACCTACGTCCATTCCGGCTCCAAGCCGTGCAAGGATGCGTCCCGCGGCGAGATCCCGATCGGCATTTCGATCGACTTCCGCGCCGCCCAGGCGAAGACCCAGGGCCTGCCGGTCGCGATCGTGCTGCCAAGCGAGGGGCTCGGCTGGGACCTGGAGGCCACCGGCCTGGTCAAGGGGGCGCATAATCCCAAGGCCGCCAAGGCGTTCATCGACTGGGCCATGTCGCCCGAGGCGATGCGGCTGTACGCCAGGAACCTGGCCCTGGTGGCGGACCCCGCGGTCTCGTCGCCACCACCGGGCCTCCCGGCGGACTTCGCCAGCCATCTCGCGCGCGTCGATCTCAGGTGGACCGCCGCCAACCGAGACCGGATCATCGACGAGTGGACGCGACGCTACGGCGCCAAGTCTGAGCCCCAGCCGGACGCCAAGCCATGAGCCCGCCGCCCGCACTGAGGATCAGAGGGCTGAGCAAACGGTTCGGCGCGGACGTGGTGGTGGATGGGCTGGACTTCGAGGTAGCCAGCGGCCAGTTCGCCTGCCTGATCGGACCGTCAGGCTGCGGGAAGACCACCTTGCTGCGGATGCTGTCCGGGCTGGAAACGGCCAGCGGCGGGCGGATCGAGATCGATGGCGAGGACGTCTCCCAGAAGCCGCCCGCCGCGCGCGGCGTCGGCATGGTGTTCCAGTCCTACGCCCTTTTCCCCAACATGACCGTCGCCGCGAACATAGCCTTCGGCATGCGTGGCGTTCCACGTGCTGAGCAACGGAAGCGGACGGATGCCTTGCTGGAGACGGTGGGCCTGGCCGGTTTCGCCTTGCGTTGGCCCCAGCAACTGTCCGGCGGCCAGCAGCAAAGGGTCGCCATCGCCCGCGCGCTCGCCACCGAGCCGAAGATCCTGCTGCTGGACGAGCCCCTCTCGGCGCTCGATCCCCTGATCCGCGAGCAGCTCCGCGCCGAACTCAAGCGGCTGCAGCAGCGTCTCGGCATAACCACTGTCATGGTCACCCACGACCAGGCCGAGGCCCTGGCGGTGGCGGACGTCATCGCGGTCATGCGCCAGGGGCATATCGAGCAGGTCGGCGATCCCCAGCTCCTCTACGATCGCCCGGCCAGCGCCTTCGTCGCCGGCTTCCTCGGCGCCGCCAACCGTATCGACGCCGAGGTCGTCAGGGCTGGGACGATCCGGCTTTGGGATGCGCTGGAAATGGCTGCGGACACCTCAGGTTGGATCTCCGGGGCCAAGGTCGCCGCCATGGTCCGCCCGGAGTTCGTCCAGTTGCGCGCGAATGGCGAAGGGCTCCCCGCTCAGATCGTCACCCGCCTCTTCGGAGGGGCGGCGATCCGGCTGGAAGCGGCCCCCCACGCGGCGCCTGAGGCCCGGGTCCTAGTCGACGTCGCGGCTGGCGCGGCCTATGCGCCGGAGACCGGTGCGGCGGTCGCCCTGACCTTTCCGCCTGACCGCGTCAGGTTGTTCCCCCGCGAGGCGGGCGCAGCCGCGTGATCAGGTTGAGAGGAAGCGGGGACACGGCCCTCGTCGCCGTCATACTCCTCGCCATGGCCGCGTTCCTGGCGGCGCCCCTGGCGGTGCTGGCGGTCCAGGCCTTCGGCTCCGTCGAAGGCGGTTTCACCCTTGCGGTGGTGCGGCGTTACCTGGCGACGCCGGGGCTGGCGCGTTCCTTGGCCAACACGGCGTGGCTTGCGGCCGGGGTGGTAGCGGTCGTCCTGCCCGCGGCCTTCGTGGCCGCCTTCGCCCTGGAGCGCAGTCGCCTGCCCTGCAAGCCTGTCCTCCAGGCGATTTTCAGCGCCCCGCTGCTGATTCCCTCCCTGCTTCCGGCCCTGGCCCTGGTCTATCTGTTCGGACGCCATGGCCTGATCACGCCGGCCCTGGGCGGCTGGACCGTCTATGGGCCCCAGGGCGTCCTGATCGCGGACGCCATCGCGGTCTTTCCCCACGCCCTGATCATCCTGCGCACTTCGCTCGCTGCCGCCGACGGGAGACTTTATGAGCAGGCGAGCCTCCTGGGTTCCGGCCCCTGGCGGAGCTTCTGGCGGATCACCCTGCCCAATGTGCGCCATGGTCTGGTCTCGGCGGCTGTGGTGGTGTTCTCACTGACCATCGCCGATGTCGGCGCGCCCAAGGTCGTCGGCGGGAACTTCGATGTCCTGGCCCTGGACATCTACAAGGCCGTGCTCGGGCGACAGGATTTCCAACTGGGCGCGGCGGCTGCCCTGTTCCTGCTGGCGCCCAGCATCGTCGCCGTGGTGATCGAACGCCTTGTGGCGCGGCGGCAGGCGGCGCTGGTCTCTTCGCGCTCGACGGCCTTCAAGGCGAGCTCCAGCCGGGCGAGGGACGTGGGGCTCGGCCTCGTCTGCGGGCTGATCGCCTTTGTGATCATAGCGGTGTTCGCCGTCTGCCAATGGGCGGCGCTGGTCAGGCTGTGGCCCTATGACCTCAGCCTCTGTCTGGACCAGTACCAACTGGATCGTTTCGACGGCGGCGGCTGGTCGGCCCTGTTCGATTCTGTGCTGTTGGGCCTCGCCACCGCCGGGCTGGGGGCAGGAGCGGCCTTCGCCGGAGCCTACGCCACCGAACGCTCGCAGACGTTCAAGGGACTGCGGCTCCTAGTGTCGACGTTCGCCCTGGCGCCGGCCGCGGTGCCCGGCTTGGCCCTGGGGCTGGCCTATGTCCTGTTCTTCAACGATCCCGCCAATCCGCTGCACGCCATCTACGGGACCTTCGCCATACTGGTCGCCGCCACCGTGGTGCATTTCTATACCGTGGCCCACCTGACCTGCGTCTCGGCGCTGAGGTCGCTGGATTCCGAATTCGAGGCGGCGGGCGCCGTGCTGGGTCGCAGCCGCCTGACCCTGATCTCCCGTGTGATCGCGCCCCTGAGCGCGGCGGCCCTGGTCGAGGTGGCGATCTATCTGTTCGTGGGCGCGATGACGACGGTCTCGGCGGTGGTGTTCCTGTATCCGCCGGACGTGAAGCTCGCTTCGGTCGCGGTGCTGAACATGGACGACGCCGGGGACAGCGCGCCCGCGGCGGCCATGGGCATGCTCATCGTCTACGTGAATGTCGCGGCGCGCGTCGGCGGCCTGTGGCTTCGCACGCGTCTCGCCCGCCGGACCGGAGGCCCCACGTGAGCCCAATGCCTGAACGCATCGCCGTCGAGGATGGACGGCGCCTACGGCTGGACTACGCCGACGGGTCCAGCGAGGTGTTCGCCGCGCTTTGGCTATTCGACCATGCTGTCGAAGCACGGGACCCGGTGAGCGGCCAGCGCGGGGGAGGCGCCCTTGAGCTCGACCCCAATCTTTCGATCCACCGGGCCGAGCTTGGCGATGGCGTCGTGCGCCTTGAATTCTCATCGGGGATGGCCCGGCATGTCCGCCTGGGCGAGCTTCGCCCGACGCTTGCCAACCCGGAGCCTGTGCTGTGGACCACGCCAGAAGCGATCCTGGCGGCGCCGCCCATTGAGGCCCTGGCTTATCTCGAAGATGATCTGGCCCTGTACGCCGCGCTCTCGAACGCCGCGCGGCATGGTTTGACCCTGCTGCATGGGGCCGGCGCCCGACCGGATGCGCTAGAGGCGATCGTCGCCCGCTTCGGTTACATCCGGGAGACCAACTACGGCCGGCTGTTCACCGTTCGCGCCAAATCCGAGCCGGAAAACCTCGCCTTCACCGACCAGGCTCTCGAACTCCACACGGACAATCCGTACCGCGATCCCATGCCGACGCTCCAGTTGCTGCACGTGGTCGAGGCGGACGAGGCCGGGGGCGGGGAAAGCCTCTTCGTCGATGGCGTCGCCCATGCCGAGACGTTTCGGCGGCGCGACCCCGCGGCTTTCGAAATCCTGGCCGCCCAGCCGGTCGGATTCGCTTATGCTGATACTTCCGGGGCTTGGTGGCGGACGACCGCGCCGATCATCACGCTGGGGCCAGCCGGGGAAGTTGCGGCTGTGCGTGTCAACCATCGCTCACTCGTCGCGCCACCCCTGGCCGCGGAGCGGATGGAGGCGTGGTACGCCGCCTATCTGGACTATGTCCGGGCCCTGCATGCGCCCGAGGCCGCCTATGCGCGACGCCTGGTGGCCGGCGATGTGGTCCTGTTCGATAATCGCCGGATCCTGCACGGTCGCCGTGCTGTCCTGGGCCGGCCGGGCGCGCGATGGCTGCAAGGCTGCTACGCCGACCGCGACGGCCTTATGGCTACGCTCGCCAGGCTGGGCTGCGGCGATTAGGAGGAGCCCATGAGTCCGATCTTCGTCGACGAGATTTTCGCGACCTTCGCCCGGCGTGGCGGCGAGCGCTATGGCGAGACGGTGACCCAGTTGGAGCACGCGCTCCAGTGCGCGGAGCTGGCGACGCGCGATGACGCCGCGCCCGCCCTGGTGGTGGCGTCGCTGATGCACGACTACGGACACCTGGTCGGCGAACTCGGCGACCCCGCCCAGGACCTGGGCGTTGACGCCCGCCACGAGGTTCACGGCGCCTCTGTCCTGTCCGCATGGTTTCCGGCCGAGGTCTTGGCGCCGATCGCGCTGCACGTAGCCGCCAAGCGCTATCTCTGCGCCGTCGACCCCGCCTACGAGGCGGCGCTCAGTCCGGCTTCGACGCTCAGCCTGCAGCTCCAGGGTGGTCGTTTCACCCCGGAGGAATGCGGACGTTTCGAAAAGACCCGAGGCTTCGCCGGCGCCCTGCGTCTGCGCCGCTACGACGACCTGGCCAAGGTGGATGGCGCGCCGACCGCGTCGCTGGAGTCCTTCCGCCCGCTAATGGTCGCCGTAAGCCGGGGCTGATTGTGGGCGATGATCGGCGGGCCCCTGCGCCCGCGGAGGCTATGCGTGGGGAAGGCTCATTCCCGACTGGCGCGTCAGTGCTGGGGGCTAAGCGAAGTACTGGGTCTCCGGAGGCGGGGTGGACTGGAGATGCAACGCCAGTTCATCGAACTCGGAGGCGCGTGGATCGCTGCGCCGCCAGACCAGCGTCACCGTGCGAGCGTAGCCGTCGGCTGGAAGCGGGGCGTATTCCAGGCCCTTGACCTGGGTCGCGGCCAGCAGCGGCATCAGGGTGCAGCCTTCGCCCGCCGCAACCATGTACTTCAGCGTCTCCAAACTGGTGGCGTGCCGGTTCGATACGTCGCTCTCCGCGCAGGCTGCGATCGCCTGGTCGCGCAAGCAATGGCCTTCCTCCAGCAGGAGCCGCTCACGAGGGTCCAGTCCGATCCAGCCGCCTCCATCCAGAGAGGTGGCGGCGTGACCTGCAGGGCAGGCCATCACGAACGGTTCTCGGAACAGGCGGGCTTCCACCAGCCCCGCGTCGCTGACCGGCGTCGCCATCAGGACGGCGTCCAGGTCGCCCTGCAGCAGGGCTGAGACCAGTTCGCGGGTCCTGCCTTCGCCCAGCACGAGCGACAGATCGGGATAGCGCGCCCTCAGGTCGTGCAGGATGTGCGGAAAGTAGTAGGGGCCCAGGGTTGCGATCGCCGACAGCCGCAACGCGCCCCCGAATGGCCGGGTGGATCGGTTCGAAAGGGCGAGCAGGGTGCGCGCCTGGGCGAGCACCCTGCGCATCTGGTCGACCAGTTGGCGTCCTTCGGGGGTGATGAGCAATCGACGGGTGGTTCGCTCGAAGATCGTGGTTCCGAGCCGCGCTTCGAGCTTGCTCACCTGTACGGACAGTGAGGGCTGCGCCACCCGGCACCGTTCGGCTGCGCGCACGAAGCTGCCGAGTTCGGCGACGGCGACGACATACTCCATGTCGCGGAGAGAGAGGCCTGCAACGCTCATGGCGACGATATAGATACTAACTATGGGAAGCTGAAGTTATTCCCCATTTTCCTATTGATGGCGCGCGTGCGGCCGGACAAGTTCCGCGCGGGTAGGCCCTAGGGACTGGACCTGCCCGGCGGTCTGTACACCAGGATTATCCGGCTGCGTCGGTCACCGGATTGGGGGTGGCCTTGGCCCGGGCGAGGCGGGCTATCGCCTCCGCCACGCCTTTCCCATAAGCCGGGTCAGCCCGGCTACAGTTGGCGATGTGGCGCTCAACAACCGGTTGCGAGGCTCCGTTGATGGCTCGCGCCGTGTTGTCGAACAGCGCCAGCTGCTGGGCCGGCGTCATCAGGCGGAACAGGTCGCCCGGCTGCGAATAGTAGTCGGGGTCCTCGCGGTGGTTCCAACGGGCGACGGCGCCCTCGTTGCGCATCGGCGGCTCGGAAAAGTCCGGCTGGGCCTGCAACGCGCCATGGCTGTTCGGTTCGTAGTGGGTTTCACGGCCGCCGTTGCCGTCGACGCGCATGGCTCCGTCGCGGTGGTAGCTGTGGAAGGGGCACTTCGGAGCGTTCACCGGAATCTGGGCATGGTTCACCCCCAGGCGGTAGCGCTGGGTGTCGCCATACGAGAACAGCCGCCCCTGGAGCATCTTGTCCGGTGAGAAGCTGATGCCAGGCACAATGCTGGAGGGCGCGAAGGCCGCCTGCTCGACATCCTGGAAGAAGTTTTCCGGGTTGCGGTTGAGCTCCATCACGCCGACCTCGATCAGCGGATAGTCCTTGTGCGGCCAGACCTTGGTCAGGTCGAACGGGTTGATGTGATAGCTGTCGGCCTCATCCTCGGTCATGATCTGGACGTAGAGCGTCCAGCGCGGGAACTCGCTACGTTCGATGGCTTCGAACAGATCGCGATGGTGGCTCTCGCGGTCGTCGCCGATCAGGTCGCGGGCTTCCGCATCCGTCATGTTCCGGACGCCCTGCTGGGTCTTGAAGTGGAACTTCACCCAGAAGCGCTCGTTGGCGGCGCTGATGAAACTGTAGGTGTGGCTGCCGAAGCCATCCATGTGGCGCCAGCTCTTCGGGATGCCGCGCTCGCTCATGGTGATGGTCACCTGGTGCAGCGACTCCGGCAGCAGGGTCCAGAAGTCCCAGTTGTTGTCGGCGCTGCGCATGCCGGTGCGCGGGTCGCGCTTCACTGCGCGGTTGAGGTCAGGGAACTTCAGGGGGTCCTTGATGAAGAACACCGGGGTGTTGTTGCCGACTAGGTCCCAGTTACCCTCCTCGGTGTAGAACTTCAGGGCGAAGCCGCGGATGTCGCGCTCGGCGTCGGCCGCGCCCCGTTCCCCGGCCACGGTGGAGAAGCGGGCGAACATCTCGGTCTTCTTGCCGACCTCCGAGAACAGCTTGGCCCGGGTGTAGCGGGTGATGTCCTGGGTCACGGTGAACGTGCCGAAAGCCCCGGCGCCCTTGGCGTGCATGCGCCGCTCGGGGATCACCTCACGGTCGAAGTGGGCCAGTTTCTCGAGGAACCAGACGTCCTGCAGCAGGGCCGGGCCGCGGGGCCCGGCGGTCATGATGTTGTTGTCGTCGGTGACGGGGGCGCCGAACGCGGTCGTCAATTTGCTCATGGTTCTGGCTCGTCCCTGGTTGGCGCGGACCGGTCGGCAGCGCTCAGAAACCGTAGGGAGAGACCGGTGTTAGGGAAAATACAAATCACGCCATAATTGAATAGGAATAACCTATGAATTGACTTTCCCAGGGGGCCTTGCGCCCGTCGGGACGTGCGCCCGGCAGGGCGCCCTTCCGAGGGGAAAGCGCCGGCTCCGGATGAATGGAAAATTTCTATCTCATGGACTGACTTAATTGATTGGACCTATTTTCCTCGGGCCCCTACAAGCCGCACTCCATTCGCAGGAGCGCTTCATGTCCTTGATCAATACCGACATCAAACCCTTTACGGCCCAGGCCTTCAAGAACGGCAAGTTCATTACCGTCAGCGACGCCGACCTGAAGGGCAAGTGGTCGGTCGTTTTCTTCTATCCCGCCGATTTCACCTTCGTCTGCCCGACCGAACTCGAAGATCTGGCCGACAATTACGGTGAATTCCGCAAGCTGGGCGTCGAAATCTACTCGGTGTCGACCGACACCCACTTCGCCCACAAGGCCTGGCACGACACCTCGGAAGCTGTCCGGAAGATCGAATACGTCATGGTCGGCGACCCGACCGGCACGATCACCCGCAACTTCGACGTGATGATCGAGGACGCCGGCCTAGCCGATCGCGGCACTTTCGTGATCGATCCGGAAGGCAAGATCCAGATCGTCGAGATCACCGCCGGCGGTATCGGCCGTGATGCGCTCGAACTGCTGCGTAAGATCAAGGCTGCTCAGTACGTCGCCGCCCATCCGGGCGAAGTCTGCCCTGCCAAGTGGCAGGAAGGCGAAAAGACCCTCGCCCCGTCGCTGGACCTGGTCGGCAAGATCTAAGTCCGGTCTGCGCCGCTGTCCGTCTCCCTCGGGGACGGGCGGCGGCGCTCCTCCCGTTTTTTATTTCGCGCCTCCGGGCGCCGCCGCATTCGGAGCAAGTGATGTTGGACGCCAACCTGAAGACCCAGCTGAAGGCCTATCTGCAGAACCTTCGGCAGCCGGTCGAACTGGTCGCGTCGCTCGACGACGGCGCCAAGTCCCGGGAGATGCTGGAGTTGCTCGAGGACGTCATCTCGGTTTCGGACAAGGTCAGCCTGGCCCGTAGCGAAGACGTCCGCACGCCGTCCTTCGCCATCACCCGCCAGGCGGGCGACGCCAGCGTCCGCTTCGCCGGCCTGCCGCTGGGCCACGAGTTCACCTCCCTGGTGCTGGCCCTGCTGCATGTCGGCGGCCACCCGCCCAAGGTCGATCCCGAGGTGATCGAACGGGTGAAGGCGCTCGAGGGCGACTACCGTTTCGAGACCTATTTCTCCCAAACCTGCCAGAACTGTCCCGACGTCGTGCAGGCGCTCAACACCATGAGCGCGCTGAACCCCAGGATCAGCCACGTGGCCGTCGACGGAGCCCTGTTCCAGGCCGAGGTCGAGGCGCGCCAGGTCATGGCGGTGCCGACCGTGCTGCTGAACGGCGAGCCCTTCGCCCAGGGCCGGATGAGCCTTGAAGAGATTCTGGCCAAGATCGACACCGGCGCCGGCGTTCGCCAGGCCGAGAAGATCAAGTCCAAGGACGCCTTCGATGTCCTGGTG
>JBARAK010000432.1:0-2363 GCA_049791955.1 Caulobacteraceae bacterium | reverse complement strand
GCGGTGGAGCTGTCGGCCAAGTACATCACCGACCGCAAGCTGCCGGACAAGGCGATCGACGTGATCGACGAGGCCGGCGCCTCGCAGATGCTGCTGCCCGAGGCCAAGCGGCGCAAGAAGATCGGCGCCAAGGAGATCGAGTCGGTCATCGCCAAGATGGCCCGCATCCCCCCGAAGTCGGTCTCCAAGTCCGACGTCGAGGCGCTGAAGAGCCTGGAGGACGACCTGAAGCGGGCCGTCTACGGCCAGGACGACGCGATCGCCCAGCTCTCCGCCGCCATGAAGATGGCGCGCGCCGGCCTGCGTGAACCGCAGAAGCCGATCGGCTCCTACCTGTTCTCCGGCCCGACCGGGGTGGGCAAGACCGAGGTGTCGCGCCAGCTGGCCCAGACGCTCGGCATCGAGCTGCTGCGCTTCGACATGAGCGAGTACATGGAGCGCCACACGGTCTCGCGGCTGATCGGCGCCCCTCCGGGCTACGTCGGCCACGACCAGGGCGGCCAGCTGACCGACGCCGTCGACCAGCACAAGCACGCGGTGGTCCTGCTCGACGAGATCGAGAAGGCGCACCCGGATGTGTTCAACATCCTGCTGCAGGTGATGGACCATGGCACCCTGACCGACTCCAACGGCAAGAAGGTCGACTTCCGCAACGTGGTCCTGATCATGACCACCAACGCGGGCGCCTCGGACAACAACCGCAACGGCATCGGCTTCGGCCGCGGCCGGGTGTCGGGCGAGGACGAGGCGGCGATCTCGCGGCTGTTCACGCCGGAGTTCAGGAACCGGCTGGACGCCATCGTCACCTTCAAGGCCCTGGCGCCGGAGACCATCCGCCACGTGGTGCAGAAGTTCGTGCTGCAGCTCGAGGCCCAGCTGGCCGACCGCAACGTCACCGTGGAGCTGACCGACGAGGCGGCCGACTGGCTGGCCAAGAACGGCTACGACGAGCTCTACGGCGCCCGGCCGCTGGCCCGGGTGATCCAGGAGCACATCAAGAAGCCGCTGGCCGACGAGATCCTGTTCGGCCGGCTGGTGCGCGGCGGGCATGTGAAGGTGGACCTGAAGGACGCCAAGATCATCTTCGACATCGACTCCCTCTCGGGCGAGACCCGCCCGGGCGAGGTCGACGTCACCGCCGGCGACACCTTGGAAGAGCCGCTCGACGACGGCGAGACCCCAGGCACGGACGAGACCGCGCTGGTGTAAGATCGACCCTGGCTATCAAGGCGTGTAACGAGGGGCGCTCCATTCGGGGCGCCCTTTTCGTTTGCGCGAGAGCGATATGATCCTGGCCGCGATGATCCTAGCCGTCGCCCTCGCGCCAAATGGGCCGCCACCTGCGGACCTCGTGCATCCGACCGAGATGGAGGCCTATGCCGCTTGGCGAACTGCGGTCGAGCGAGCCAGGGCCAACAGGGAATTCCTTCCGGGCTGCCAGACGGCCACCTCCCTCGGCGGTCACTCCGTCGGCAGTGTGGCGGACCTTGGCCATTTCGCCCCGGCCGATCAGTTCGAAGGCCCTGCGTGGAAGGAGGTATACGTCGCCGGCGGCTGTGCAGACACGGCGCGGCACAACATGCTTGTGTTGCGCTACAAGACCGGCGGTTGGCGCGCCACGGCGCTTATCCCCGGAGAAACGCTCCTGGGGCCGGAAGTGACGTCGACAGCATCGAAAGCTGCTTTCCAGGTCGCACAAAAGAATTCCAAGCTCAATTGCTCTCAAGATGAAATGCTGAAGACATACAGGATCTTAGATACGAAGATCATCTCCGAAGATCATCCTTTCGCCGAGAACGGGGCCTGGGTCGAAAACTGGACGCTCAGCCTGTGCGGCCAGCAGCGGCCACTGGAGATGGATTTCACGCATAGCACCTCGCAGAGCCAACTGAACATTTCCCCTAAGCCGCTTTGGGATACTGGCGCGGCTAACGGAGCGGCTCCGCAGTAGCTCACTCGTCCGGGACGATGGTGTCCGGGGCTTCGGGCAGGCGGAATTCGAACAGGCCGATGTCCAGCGGCTGCTGCGGCTTCATCGCGCGCAGCGGCTGGCGGACCAGGGCGGTGAGCGCCTTGGCGTCCAGGTCGCGTCCGTCTTCGGTCCGGCGCAGCTTGCGGGCGGCGTCCTCAGGCTCGTCCTCGGCGGTCCTGAGCTTCCAGTAGGAGACCGACAGTCGCCACAGGGTGGCCGGGATGACCGGCGCCTGGGGCCAGCGGCGGCCGTTACGATAGGTTGGGCGGGCGGGAGCCTTGCGGATCGGGCGCTGCTCGGCGGTGGATACCGGGACCAGCCGGCCCCACAGGCTTTCCGGCGGCGGCGTCGGGCGGCCCGGGCGCTCGTCTTCGACCCGGCCGGCGTAGGC
>JBARAK010000431.1:0-2497 GCA_049791955.1 Caulobacteraceae bacterium | reverse complement strand
GCGCAGCGAAGCCTGCACGATCATGTCGAGGCGGTGCGGTCTCCGCTGGCGGCGGGGGACCTGCCGGCCGCCCGCACCGCCGTCGGCCGGATTGTCGGACGTGATGTCGAGGGGCTCGATGCTGCGGGTGTTGCGGCGGCTGGCCTGGAGAGCCTGGCCGAGAGTTTCAACGATGGCGTGGTCGCCCCGGCTTTCTGGCTTGCGGTCGGCGGCTTGCCCGGGCTCTGGGCGTACAAGGCGGTGAACACCGCCGACAGCCTGGTCGGACACATGGAGCCGCGGTGGCGCGATTTCGGCTGGGCGGCCGCCCGGCTCGACGACCTTATGAACTTGGTTCCGGCGCGCGGCGCAGGGTTGCTGATCGCGCTTTCCGCGCGGCGAGGTGGCGCGGTGATGTGGCGAGACGCCGGCAAGCACGCCTCCCCCAACGCCGGCTGGCCGGAGGCGGCCATGGCCGGGGCGCTGGATGTGCAGTTGGGTGGGGCCGCGCTTTATGACGGCGAACAGGTGGCGCGCCCGACCTTCGGCGATGGCCCGCGGCCCAGGCCGGCGGACCTTGCGCGGGGTCTCGCCGTCTATCGCCGCGCCTGCGGTCTGCTGTTGCTGGGCGTCCTGGCCGGCGGCCTGCTCACACGGAGGCGCGGCTGATGACGGCGGTGCTGATGATCCAGGGCTGCGGCTCGGACGTGGGCAAGTCGATCCTGACGGCGGGGCTGTGCCGGTTGTTCTCCGACCGGGGGCTTCGGGTAAGGCCCTTCAAGCCGCAGAACATGAGCAACAACGCCGCCGTCACCGTGGATGGCGGCGAGATCGGTCGCGCCCAGGCGCTGCAGGCCCAGGCCTGCCGCACCCCCCCCACCGTGCACATGAACCCCGTGCTGCTGAAGCCCCAGAGCGAGGTGGGCGCTCAACTCGTGGTGCGGGGCCGCATGGACGGCAACTGGACAGCCAGCGCCTTCCAGGCCCGCAAGCGCCAGTTGCTCTCCACAGTGGTGGAGAGCTTCGAGCTGTTGAAGGCGGAAGCCGACCTCGTCCTGGTGGAGGGGGCTGGGAGCCCAGCCGAGATCAATCTGCGCGGCGGCGACATCGCCAACATGGGTTTCGCGCGTGCGACCGGCACGCCTGTCGTGCTGGTGGGGGATATCGACCGGGGGCACGTGATCGCAGCCCTGGTCGGGGCCCGCGTGGTGCTCGATCCGGAAGATGCGGCGATGATCCGGGGCTTTGTGATCAACAAGTTCCGGGGCGACCCGGCCCTGTTCGCGGACGGGCGGGCGGAGATCGTCCGCCGCACCGGCTGGCCCGACCTGGGCCTCGTTCCCTGGCGCGCGGAAGCCAAGCGATTGCCGGCCGAGGACGCCGTGGCGCTTCAGGCCCCGGGGCGTGCGGGGGCGGGGCGGAAGGCGAGGATCGTCGTTCCGCTTCTGCCGGCCATCGCGAACTTCGACGACTTCGACGCCCTCAAGGCCGAGCCGGAGGTGGACTTCGCCTTCATCCCGCCGGGAGAGGCGCTTCCGGGCGACGCCGATCTGGTGTTGCTGCCGGGCTCCAAGGCGGTTCTGTCGGACCTGGCGCACCTGCGTGCGCAGGGCTGGGACATCGATCTCGCCGCCCATGTCCGCCGGGGCGGACGCGTGCTGGGGATCTGTGGCGGCTACCAGATGCTGGGCCGTCGTTTGGCCGATCCGCATGGCGTGGAGGGACCCCCGGGCGAAGCGGCCGGTCTTGGCCTGCTCGACGTGGACACCATGCTGACCGGGGAGAAGGTCCTGCGACCGGTCGGTGGCCGGCTGGCCGTCAATGGCGCGCGCTTCAGCGGCTACGAGATGCATGTCGGTGAGACAGTCGGCAGCGGCGCCGCTCGGCCCTTCCTCACCTTCGAAGAGGGCGGCCTGGATGGCGCACGCTCGGCGGACGGGCGCATCGCCGGGACTTATGTCCACGGCCTGTTCGATCATGGCGAGGCGCGTGCGGCCCTGCTGGCGGAGGTCGGCGCGGCCTCGACTGGAAGCCATCGCGCCGAAGCGGTCGAGGCGGACCTGGACGCCATGGCCGCGACCCTCGCCCAAACCCTGGATATCGAAACCCTGTCGAGGATCGCCGGCCTGTGAGCTTTGTCCCGCCCTCCATCCTTCCGCTTGACTCTGCGCTGGGGGCTGATCTGCGCTCGCGCATCGATGGCAAGGCCAAGCCGCCCGGTTCGCTTGGCCGGCTGGAAGACCTCGCCGTCCGCATCGGCCAGATCCAGCAACGTCTGGACCCGCGGGTGGAACGGGTGCGGGCCTATGTCTTCGCGGGCGACCATGGCATGAACGCCGAGGGCGTGTCGGCCTATCCGTCGGCGGTGACCCAGGCGATGGTGGCCACCTTCCTGGCTGGCAAGGCTTCGGTGAACGCGCTCGCGCGCGCCTGCGGGGTGGAGGTGATGGTGGTCGACGCTGGCGTCGACGGCGACCTGCCCGCCCATCCTCAACTGCTGGACCGCAAGGTGCGCCGC
>JBARAK010000430.1:0-1517 GCA_049791955.1 Caulobacteraceae bacterium | reverse complement strand
CAGCTTCACCGCGTGCGCGGCGCAGAACGCCGCCATGCGCGCGATGTTGCGGGTCAGGGCGTCCAGCTCGACCACCAGCACCGGGGTGTTGAGGTCGTGGCGGGAGCCTTGCCGGCCGATCAGGTGGCCGTGCAGGTCTTCATCGGTCATGGGCTGGTCTTCCTGGCGACGCCCGGCCATACCACGCTCAACAGCGAGGATCGAAATGGACCGGATCGGCGTCATCGGGCTCATCGGCGGCATGAGCTGGGAAAGCTCGGTCCAGTACTACCGGATCATCAACCAGCAGGTCCGCGCGCGCCTGGGCGGCGTGCATTCCGCGCGCAGCCTGATGTACTCGGTCGACTTCGGCGAGATCGAGCCGCAGCAGCGCTCGGGCGAATGGGACGTGCTCACCGCCCAGATGGTCGACGCCGCGCAGCGGCTGGAGCGGGGCGGGGCGGATTTCCTGCTGATCTGCGCCAACACCATGCACCGCATGGCGGCCGAGGTCGAAGCCGGCGTCTCGATCCCGCTGCTGCACATCGTCGACCCGACCGCCGAGCGGATAAGGGCGGCGGGCTACAAGCGCGTCGGCCTGCTCGGCACCGCCTTCACCATGGAGCAGGACTTCTACAAGGGCCGGCTGGCGGAGCGGTTCGGGCTGGAGGTGCTGGTCCCTGACGCAGCGGATCGCGCCACGGTGCACGAGGTGATCTACGGCGAGCTGACCGTCGGAACGGTGAACCCCGCCTCGCGCGCCGCCTATCGGGAGATCATCGCGCGGCTGGTCGCGCGGGGCGCCGAGGCGATCATCCTGGGCTGCACCGAGCTCATGCTGCTGGTCCAGCCCTCCGACAGCGCGGTCCCGCTGTTCGACACTACGGAACTGCACGCGACGGCGGCCGTCGACCGGGCGCTGGGGGTGGGCTGAGGGCCTACGCGTCCCGCACGTGCACCTGGGTGACCATCCTTCGGCCGTTGCGGCGTTCGAGCTGCACGGCGACATCGACCACGCCGCGGACGTAGTCGATGATCTCGCCGCGGGCGAGGCTTGAGCCGGCCTGCAGCACCATCAGGGCGATCTGCTCGACCGCGGCGCGCGGGTTGTCGGCGTGGACGGTGGTGATCGAGCCCGGGTGGCCCGAGTTGACCGCGCGCAGGAAGCTGTAGGCCTCAGCCCCGCGCAGCTCGCCCAGGATGATGCGGTCGGGCCGCAGGCGCAGGGAGGCCTGGAGCAGGTCCTCGGTGGTGACCGCCGCCTCGCCCAGGGCGCCGCGCACGGCGACCAGGCCGATGGCGTTGGGATGCTCCAGGCGGATCTCGGGGGTGTCCTCGATCAGCACCAGGCGCTCCTGCGGGTCGATCTCCTTGACCAGGGCGTTGAGGAAGGTGGTCTTGCCGGTCGAGGTGCCGCCCGAGACCATGATGTTGCGGCGCTCGCGCACCATTCCGGCGAGGAAGGCGGCGAGATCCTTCGGATCGTCGCTGACCGGGGCGTCGGCGAGTTGCGGGTCGGACCAGCCGCGGTTGAAGCG
>JBARAK010000429.1:0-2252 GCA_049791955.1 Caulobacteraceae bacterium | reverse complement strand
CGGTGATGTCGTTCCATTGGGCGCCTGGCGGCATTTCCGGCATCTCGCGCGTCGGCTGGAGTCCTTCCGCTAAGTACTGCGCCACCTTTGGTCGATCGTCGTCGTACAGGTGGAAGCTGCCCACCATGTGCTTATAGGTCCCCAGGGCGACACCGAGATCGCGCGCCAGGATTTCCTGCATCATGGTGAAGGCGAAGACGTCGTGGGGAAGTCCCTTGTAGACGTCGTTCGACCGCATGTGCACGACGAGATTGAGCAGGCCGTCGCGCACCAGGAACTGCAAGGTGCAGGTACAGGGCGTGTCCTTGTATTTCTTTTGAATATCCTGCTCATCGAAGAGCTGGATGACCGCTTGGCGGGACGTCGCCCGGTCCAGGAGGATTTGGCGCACGATCTCGTATTGGGTTCGGTCGCCGCCGAAGATTCTAGGGCCGTAGGCGCCCCAAATCGTCCCGTCTGCCTCAGCCCACTGGTCGTAGCGGCTGATGTAATATCGGATTTGGTCCAGCCGGTTGTTTGCTGAAATGTACCAGAGGAATTCGCCAAAACCGCTGAAGACGTGCCCCTTGGTGTCCGTTCGGCTGAGTCTCGCCCGCGGTCGCGTGAGCTCCAGCACAATGCCGTGGACCTCAACCGTGGAACCCTTGCTGGCGACGACGCCCATCTTGCTCTTCAGCAGAAGGCGAAACGCCTGCTCCAGGAGGTCGTCCAAAGTCGCCGCCTTAAGGTGCATAGGGCGCCCTTTGCCATCCGGCAGGCGAACAAGCCGCCCTTCTCATGGGTAGACATACCCATTTTCCCCCGACACTACCTGCGAGTAGCTGAGTCGCCAGCTATTCTACGCCTACGCACTGTAGCCCTCTCAGGCGATGCTGACCTGGCTCTGGAAGCAGATGGGGTGGATGGCTCCCGCTCCCGACCTCAAAGGGCCAAAGTGGTTGCTGTCATGCAAACCCGAGCCTGGGAGCCACCCGTCATGGAGATTACCACCGTTGGCCTTGACCTGGCCAAGAACGTCTTTCAAGTCCACGCCGTCAGCGACTCGGGCGAGGTCGTCGTTCGACGGCTGAGACGGACGCAGATGATCCCGTTCTTCAGCAAGTTGCCGCGCTGCCTCGTGGGTATGGAGGCCTGCGGAACCAGTCATTACTGGGCGCGAGAGCTGACCGCGTTGGGCCACGAGGTGCGACTGATGCCGCCCGCCTACGTCAAACCCTACGTGAAGCGCGGCAAGACCGATGCCAGCGACGCCGAGGCGATCTGTGAGGCCGTGGGGCGGCCGACCATGCGGTTCGTGCCGATCAAGTCGGTCGATCAGCAGGCGGCGCTTGCCCTGCACCGGACGCGCGACATGCTGGTACGCCAGCGCACCCAACTGGTGAATATGATCCGTGCAGTGCTTGCCGAGTTCGGCATCGAGCTGCCGAAGGGCATCACCTACGCCTTGGCCTTCGTCCGGCGGGTGGTCGCCGGGGAAGCCCAGGACATCCCGCCACTCGCAGGCAAGGTGATCGCGGCGTTGGCCGAACAGGCGCTGGAGGGGCAAGCTCGGCTTCGCCAGCTCGAGCGCGAGTTGCTGGCCTGGCACCGCGCCAGCGAACTGTCGCAACGCATCGCGACTGTCCCCGGCGTGGGCCTGCTGGGCGCGACGGCGCTGGCGGCCACGGTGACCGATCCCACGCAGTTCCGCTCTGGCAGGCAGTTCGCCGCGTGGCTCGGACTGACCCCGTTACAGAACTGCAGCGGCGGCAAGGAGCGCCTGGGGCGAATATCCAAGATGGGCGACCAGTACCTGCGCAGGCTGCTGATCAACGGCATGACCTCGATCGTCGCCCGTAATGCATATCGGCCCGGCGTGGCAGAGCCGCGAGTCGTCGCTCTGCTTGCGCGAAAGCCGATGCGTGTCGCCACGGTGGCCATGGCCAACCATGCCGCCCGGGTGATCTGGGCGATCATGGTGCGAGGCGAGACCTATCGCGCGCCGGCGGCGCTGGAAACCGCTGCGGCCTGACGCCCTTAGAGTTGCGAGGACGATGTGACGTGATGGCGAACCGGTCGGACCGGAGGCGAGGAAAACCCAAGGAAGGTCCAGGGCGTCACAGCCCGCCAAGCAGGTAGGGACCTCGTCTGCGGAAACCATCATGGCCAGCGGCACTGCCGCGCGAACAGGCCGAACACAAGACTGCATCCGACCACCACGCCGAAACGCACATTACGCCTTGCAATGCGGGAGCCATCCACACAGGACCTTC
>JBARAK010000428.1:0-9744 GCA_049791955.1 Caulobacteraceae bacterium | reverse complement strand
GAGGCCATCCACCCGGGCTACGGCTTTTTGTCCGAGAACGCCGAATTCGCCGAGGCGGTCATGAAAGCCGGCCTGGTCTGGATCGGGCCGCCGCCCTCGGCCATCCGCGCCATGGGGCTGAAGGACGCCGCCAAGCGGCTGATGAGCGAGGCCGGCGTGCCGGTCACGCCCGGATACCAGGGCGAGGAGCAGTCGGAAGGCCGCCTGCAGGCCGAGGCGGATAGCATCGGCTATCCGGTGCTGATCAAGGCGGTGGCGGGTGGCGGCGGCAAGGGCATGCGCAAGGTCGACGCGGCCGCAGATTTCAGCGCAGCGCTCGCCTCCTGCCAGCGTGAGGCGGCGGCCAGCTTCGGCGATGACCGGGTGCTGATCGAGACATATGTCTCACGCCCGCGCCATATCGAGGTGCAGGTGTTCGCCGACCGGCACGGGAACGCCGTCCACCTGTTCGAGCGCGACTGCTCGCTGCAGCGCCGCCATCAGAAGGTGATCGAGGAGGCCCCCGCTCCGGGCATGGACGCCGCCACCCGGGAAGCGGTCTGCGCCGCCGCCGTACGTGCGGCCCAGGCGGTGGGCTATGAGGGCGCCGGAACCGTCGAGTTCATCGCCGACGCCTCCGAGGGGCTCCGGGCCGACCGCATCTGGTTCATGGAAATGAACACGCGCCTCCAGGTCGAACATCCGGTGACCGAGGCGATCACGGGCCAGGACCTGGTGGAATGGCAACTGCGGGTCGCCGCCGGGGAGCCGCTGCCCAAGGCCCAGGACCAGCTCTTCATCCAGGGCCACGCCATGGAGGCGCGTCTCTACGCGGAGAACCCGTCCGCGGGATTCCTGCCTTCCATCGGCCCGCTGGAACGCTTCCGCCTGCCCGATTCCGTGCGGGTCGACAGCGCGGTCGAGGAGGGGGGCGAGGTCACGCCGTTCTACGATCCGATGATCGCCAAGCTGATCGCCCACGCCCCTGCGCGCGAGGAGGCTGCGGCCAGACTGGCGACCGCCTGCACCCAGGTCCAGGTCTGGCCGGTGAAGACCAACGCCGCCTTCCTCGCCCGCTGCCTGCGCGACCCGGATTTCGTGGCCGGTCATGTGGACACGGGTTTCATCGGCGCACGACAGGCGGAGCTGGTTCCCGAGGCCCACGCGCCCGTGGAGGTGCTCGAAGCGGCGGCGAGTCTTCGTCTGACCGCGGAGCCGGGAGACCCAGCCGAGCCCTGGCGGGGTCTGGAGGGTTTTCGCCTCAACGCCGCGCCCGTGCGCGAGGTGCGACTGCAGGACGACGAAGGTCTGCACGTCGTGCGGGCCGCGTACCGGTCCCACCGCCTCCCCGCGATACGGACCGCCGAGGGGGTGGTGGTGTTCGCCGAGGGTGAAGCTTACGCTTTCCATGATCCTGTCGCCGGCGGTCCGGCCGCTGATGCGGCGACCGATGGCCGGGTGGCTTCGCCCATGCCCGGCCGGATCGTCCAGGTATCCGCCGCCGTCGGCGCCAAGGTTGTCCGCGGGGCGCCGTTGCTGACCCTTGAAGCGATGAAGATGGAGCATGTCCTGACCGCGCCGTTCGAGGGCGTGGTGGCCGAGTTGAACGCCCAGGTGGGCGACCAGGTCGGCGAGGGCGCGACCTTAGTTCGTCTCGATCCGGTCTGAGCGGGGCTGCGGGCGCCTTTCGTCTGTGTTATGATCCCTCCTTGACCTCAGGGAAGGATCGACCACTGCCCCGTAAGCCCGCCGCCGTTACCGAAGCCCCGGCTTCAGCTTCCGCGTCGCCCGATATCGCAGACGCCTCGGCGCTGATGGATTTGATCCTCGCGCGGCTGGACGACGACCAGGCCCAGGACGTCATCGTCATTGATCTCAAGGACAAAAGCCCGCTCGCCGACGCCATCGTGGTGGCGTCTGGGCGTTCGCAGCGTCATGTCGCCGCCATGGCCGATCACCTCGTGCGCTCTCTGAAGGACGGCGGGTACGGCAAGGCGCAGGTCGAAGGCCTGCCTCAGGGGGATTGGGTCCTGATCGATGCGGTGGATGTCATCGTCCACCTGTTCCGTCCTGAAGTCCGGGCGTTCTACAACATCGAGAAGATCTGGTCGGTGGAGCCGCCTCGCGGCCTCGGCGCCGAGCGCCCCCTGGTCTCGGGCCATCACGTCGCCCCCTAAAGCCTAATGCGCATAAGCATCCTGGCCATCGGCCGGCTCGCGCGCGGGCCGGAGCGCGATCTTGTGTCCGATTACGTGACGCGCGCGACGGCGGCGGGGCGCGTGCTGGGCCTCGGTCCTGTCGAGGTGGTCGAGATCGAACCCCGCAAATCCGGCAAGCCGGCGGAAGGCGAAGCTCTTCTGGCCGCGCTTGAGGGCGGGGATGTGCATCTGATTGCTTGCGACGAGCATGGCCAGCCCTGGGCGTCGCGGGATATGGCCGCGCGCGTCGGCCGGTGGCGCGACGGCGGGACGCGGCGGCTGGCATTTGTGATCGGTGGCGCGGACGGCCTTTCGGCCGACGTGCTGTCCAGGGCGGAGACGAAGCTCGCATTCGGGCCGCAGACCTGGCCGCACGCCCTGGCCCGGGTGATGCTGGCGGAACAGGTTTATCGCGCAGTGACCATACTCGCGGGATCGCCGTATCACCGCGATTGACTGCACCTGCAACTATTACTGTCCGCGTGCTGATCAGCTTCGTTTCAACAAAGTGTCAGACGCCAACGCAAGCATACAACTTGCCATCCAAAGGTCATGTTCCGACAATACGGCTGACATTTTGAAGGTGTTTGCTATACTCCGCCCTGGATCAACGGAGGCGCGAGATGGCGTTAGAATCCGTATCAGACCCGATCCGCATCACCGATGAGGAACGCGCCGTTCTCTGGACGGCCAAGCGTGACGGCTATGTAGCCGCCGAACTCTTCAGTCGCGGCGATTTCAACGAGGACGGTTTCGTCCTCTTCGGCAAGCTCGAGGTCATGTGCCTGAAGGGCCTGTTGCGTTTCGTCGATCGCGTTGGAGAGGCGGAGCGTCGCCCGGGCGACGTCCGGATGGTGTTCGCTCCGACTGAAGACGTTCGCGCCGTCGCCGCTTGAAACCGGCCTGGACAAACCGCTCTCAATAAGCTCAGGGCGCGGCGCAGTGGCCTTTGCGCGCTGGAATAAAGCCGGTATGCTGACGTTCAACCGCCCGGCGATCCGCCGGGCGCCTCTGTTTTGGACGTTCGCGTGCGGGTCGCTCCGCGCCGGGCTGGAGATAGCCCCATGACCGACATCCTGATGCCAAAGGCCACGGCCGTCTGGCTGGTCGACAATACGTCGCTCACCTTCGAGCAGATCGCGGATTTCTGCGGTCTGCATCCGCTGGAGGTCAACGGCATCGCCGATGGCGAGGTCGCGCGCGACATCCGCGGCGCCGATCCGATCGGCAATGGCCAGCTGTCCCGCCAGGAGCTCGAGCGGGCCGAGAAGGACCCCTCCTACCGCTTGGTCGCTCAGAAGAGCCGCCACGCCGAAATGCTGAAGCCTGCGAAGAAGGGCGGCGGCCGATACACCCCGGTGTCGCGCCGCCAGGACCGCCCGGACGCCATCGCATGGTTCCTCCGCAACCACCCGGAAGTGACGGACGCCCAGATCGCGAGCCTGCTGGGCACCACCAAGTCCACGATCGACTCCGTGCGCAATCGCACGCACTGGAACGCGGCGAACATCAAGCCCGTGGACCCGGTGACCCTGGGCCTGGTCGGCCAGCTCGATCTTGACGACGTCGTGCGTCGCGCCGCCGAGAAGAAGGCCAAGGAAGACGCCAAGCGTGGGATCGTCGCCGATGGCCCGACCCTGCTTTCGCCTTCTGAGACCCAGGAAGCCTTCGAAACCGACGAGCACGACACCTACTGAACGTAGCGCGGATTGGCGTCCGGGCCGCTTCGCCTGCGACCCCCAGGGTCTGCGCATCTGCTTCCATCATTACGCGCGCGCCAGGCCCTGAAGGGCGGCGCGCGCATGATCCAGACCCCAGAAAAGCTAAGCTGGGTGATGGTTCAAGCATGTGTCTGGATAAGCAGGATCGCAGACCCGAGCGATCGGTTCTCTACGGCAAAGAGCGGACCGATTTAGGATGAGGTCGCAGGCTTGGGCCCCAGGCGCCTGGACGCCCAGGGCGAAGGAGTCTTCAGTGCGCGCGGGCTCCGCGAAGCACTTCGATCTGCTCCTTCAGCTTCAGTTTCTGGCGTTTGAGTTCGTTGACCCGTAAGGAGTCGCATCCCGGACGGCGGTTCTCGTCCTCAATCGCCTTGTCGAGCGATTGGTGCCGGAAACCCAGTTCACGAATGCGCGCTTCAATCGCCATATGGGCGCCTCCTTCTGCTGGCCGGCGGGAGTAGAGCAGACGCTTAAAGCCATGTCAGGTCACTCTGCCGTGAGGCCGACGATGACTTTACCAGCCGTACGGCTCTGTTAGTAATTCGCCGCCGGATCCCAAGGTCTGGAATCGGGCGGTGGATTGCCGAGATGAATGACGACGGGCCGATCCTGGGCGTTGACGAGGGCGCACTGCGGGCGCGTCTCGCCGGTTTGAGGGTGGAGCACCAGGACCTGGATGCGGCGGTGGCGGCGTTGGAAGCCAAGCCGCGGCCCGACCAGATCCAGATCGCCCGGCTCAAGAAAAAGAAGCTGATCCTGCGCGATGAGATCGTGCGGCTGGAGGATCAGCTGACCCCCGACATCATCGCCTGAACGTCACCAACTGGCCTCCGCTTCAGCGAAGGCCCTTGTGGACGAACATGGCGGCGTCGGCTTCGGAAAGCCACTGCGCGGGCTCCAGCCCCGGTTCGTAGGCCCGAACCCCGGCGGAGGCGGCGAGCGGGATGCTCTGTCCTTCGAACACGACCGGGGTCGACCGGATGATCTCCACCAGCCCCCTCGCCTTGGCGGCGGCCGCCGGCTGGTCGGCCTGGGCCAGGATGACGGCGAATTCGTCTCCGCCCAGCCGGCCGACCACATCCGATTCCCGGACGTTCTCGACCAGGATCTGCGCCACAACCGCCAGGGCCGCGTCTCCGGCGGCGTGGCCGTGGGTGTCGTTGACGCTCTTGAAGCCGTCCAGGTCGAAGTAGACCAGACTGGCGGACGTCTTGTAGCGGCTGCAGAAGGCGGCGCTGCGGTGCAGTTCCCGCACAAAGGCGCGGCGATTGAGCACGGGAGTCAGGGGGTCGCGATCCGCCAGCAGCTCGGTCTCGGCCAGCCGCGTGGTCAGGTGGGCGATCTCGGCCTCGGCCGCCGCCTTGTCAGCCAGAAGGCGCGCCAACACCTCGCTCACCGCGGGCGTCAGTTCCCCCTCCGACAGACCCAGGCCCGCCAGGATATCGTTGCGCGTCTGGCCGAGCGCGTTGGTCATCATTGTCTCCCTGCGCCCGCATAGCTCAGGATCGGTTGCGGGCGCAAACCGGCCGCCTATACTCCGCGACCTTTCCTACCCTTTCTGGACTTGAGCCTTTGGATCAAAGCGCACCGGCGCCCGTCGCCATCATCATGGGCAGCCGCTCGGACTGGCCGACGCTGAGCGCTGCAGCCGAGGCGCTGGATGCGCTTGGCGTGGCCTATACGGCCAGGGTGGTGTCCGCACATCGGACGCCGGAGCGGATGTTCGCCTTCGCCAAGGCGGCCAAGGCCGATGGGGTCAAGATCATCGTGGCCGGGGCAGGCGGGGCGGCCCACCTACCGGGCATGACCGCCTCCCTCACCGAGCTGCCGGTGATCGGCGTGCCGGTGCGCTCGGAGGCCCTGAGCGGCTGGGACTCCTTGCTGTCCATCGTGCAGATGCCTGGCGGCGTGCCGGTGGCCACCATGGCGGTGGGCCGGGCGGGGGCGAAGAACGCGGGTCTCTACGCCGCCCAGATCCTGGCCTTGAACGACCCGGCCCTGGCGGCGCGGGTCGCCGCCTACCGGCAGGCCCAGGCCGACGCGGTGCCCGAAACGGTCGAGGACGTACAGGCTTGAGCTCAGGTTTCGCTCCCCTTCCGCCCGGCTCGACGATCGGCGTCCTGGGCGGCGGCCAGCTTGGCCGGATGCTGGCGCTGGCCGCGGCGCGGCTGGGTTTCGACGTGGCGGTGCTTACCCCTGAGGCGGATTCGCCCGCCAGCCGGGTGGCCGCGCGGACCATCGTCGCCGATTACCAGGACGACGAGGCGCTGGCCGAGCTGGCGCGACTATCGGCTGTCATCACCTACGAGTTCGAGAACGTTCCGGTCGCGGCGGTGGAGGCCCTCATCGCCCACGGGGTGGAGGTGGCGCCTGGCGCATTCGCCCTCGCCACTGCGCAGGACCGGGTGAAGGAAAAAGGGTTCTTCCGGCAGGCGGGCGTTCCCACGGTGGATTTCGTGGCCGTGGAGACGCCGGCCGATATCGTCGCGGGCCTGGCCCAGCTTGGCGCTCCGGCCCTGCTCAAGACCCGGCGGGAAGGCTATGACGGCAAGGGCCAGACCTGGGTCGAAGACGCCGCCGACGCCGCGCCGGCCTTCGCACGGATCGGCGGGCGGCCCGCTATCCTCGAAGCGCGGGCGACATTCCGGCGCGAGCTGTCGGTGATCGCTGCGCGAGGACGCGACGGGGCCGTGGCGGCCTATCCGCTCAGCGAGAACCACCACCGCGACGGCGTGCTCAGGCTGTCCCGTGCGCCGGCGGACGCGGCCGACTCCACGCGGGAGGACGCGCTCCATATCGCGGAGCGGACGCTGGAGCGGCTCGGCTACGTGGGCGTGGCCGGGATCGAGCTGTTCGAGGATCAGGACGGGCGGCTGCTGGTGAATGAATTCGCCCCGCGGGTGCACAATTCCGGCCATTGGACCCTGGATGCGTGCCAGGTGGACCAGTTCGAGCAGCACATCCGCGCCGTCGCCGGGTGGCCGCTAGGACCGACCGGAATGTTCGCCGCCGCCGAGATGGAGAACCTGCTGGGCGAGGCCGTGCTGGACTGGGCCGCCCTGTCCGCGGACCCTTCCGCCCGGCTGTGGTTCTATGGCAAACGGGAGGCTGTTCCGGGCCGCAAGATGGGCCATGTCACCCGGCTGCTGCCCTGAACGGGGACTTGCTCGTGACCGCGGGCGATGCGGGCGCCGCTGCAATTGCCCTTGATCCTGGCGTCGGATGTGGCACGCACACCGTCAAGTTTCGGGCCCCCGCTCCGGGGTCCGGTTCGGGGAGCGTGTCATGATCAAGTTCACCGCCGGTCTGATCGTCGTGTCGGCCCTGTGCATGGGCGTCGCCTCTGCGGCCCCGCGCACCCAGCTCGTCCCATTGGCCGACTCGGAGCTGTTCATCAGCCCCTGCGGCCAGCCCTTCCGCTCCAAGGCAGGGGACCCCTATCCGGTGGTGGAGTGGTTCCATCAGGCGGACGCCAACAAGGACGGTCATATCGATCGGGCGGAGTTCCGCGCCGACGCTGAGGCCTTCTTCAAGGTGCTCGATCGGGACAAGGACGGGATCGTCGACGACACCGAGGTCGCCTACTACGAGCACAACATTGTGCCGGACGTGATGGGACCGCCGCCGCAGGCGTTGCTATTGAACGGCCATGCCCCGCTGATCCTGACGGCTCTCGCCCAGGAGGACGGCGGTTCGTCGAGCTCCAGCAAGGTCCGCGAGGACGACCTGCCGTTCCAGGGCGCCGGCGCCTACGGCCTGCTGAACGACGCGGAGCCGGTGCGTTCGGCTGACCGGGAGTTCAACGGCCGCATCAAGCTGGCCGATTTCCTGGCCCGAGCCGATCATAATTTCGACGCCCTGGACTCGGAAGGGCGAGGCTACCTGACCCTGGAAGATCTGCCGCATACTTCTGCCCAGGATCACGCCCGGCTGGCGCGTCACAAGGCCTGACGACCTGCGCCTGGATGGCTCCGGCCAGCTTTCGGCCATCACGCCCCTACGGCGTCAGGTCCGCGGCGTGGGTTCCCCAGGAGGCGACAGGGCGGGCGGCTCTTCCTGAAGGGCGGGTGGCGGCGGCAGCGGCGGAGTCGGGTACTGCGGAAAGACTGCGCTGGGACCGCTCGAGCCGTTAAGGCTCTCGGTGGGGTTCTCCGGCCCCGAGGACGTATCGGGTCCGGCCGACGCCGTGTCCTCGCCGGTTCCGTCGACGTCCATTTCCAGATTGGGCGTCTTGTGCCGATGGGGCGGCTTCGCCTTCGCCGGCGGCGTCTGCGCGGTGGTCTGCTGAGTGGGAGAGGGCGGGGGCGTCGCGGTCGTCTGGGCGAAGGCGCTCGTCGCGCTCAGCAGGGCCGCGGCCGCCACAGTGAACCTCAGCATCCGGGCCATCTGGCTGCTCCTCTTCCGACGACAGCCTAAAGCCGGATCTGCGGTAGCGGAACCGCCTGTTTCCGTCCGGCGGATCGAAGGCCCATAAGAAACGAGCCCGGCGGTTAGGCCGGGCTCGCAACGGGATCGGCTGCCGCGGGAGGCGCGTGCGTCCCGTTCGGCCTTCCTGGAGCTTATTGGCCAGTGGTGTTGCCGGCGGCGCCCGCGTCGTCGGCCTTCGGCGCAGTGGCCTTCTTGATGTGCTTGACCACCTTGTGGTGCTTGGTGGTGGTCTTGCCCGACGCATCGGTGTCGGCGGTCTTGGTGTCGGTCATGGTCGTGGTCGTCTTGGAGGACGACGGCGCGGGGGGGGTCTGGGCGAAGGCCGGAGCGGCCAGCAGAGACGCCGCGATCAGAATGGAAGCGATGATACGAGCAGCCATGATGAACTCCCTTTTCTTTTGACGAGCGCAGCGATTGCGACAGCCGCCGCGTCGACCTGACGTTCTCGTCGAGCCATGGCGAGTTTCCGGCAGCTTCATGGCGGAGTTTTGCCGTGAGTCATACATTCATGTAAAAGCGACGCCAGATCGAAGGATGGGAACCTGACCTGAAGATATTGTAAGTGTCCTGGGAGTCATTCCGATGGCTGGCGTGATCGGGATTGGCGCGATTTTCTTTGGTGTCTCAGATGTCGAGGCGTCCGCGCGCTGGTATCGTGAGGTGTTGGGGCTCGATCTGGAGAATTGGGGCGGCGTAAAATTCGGCCGCCCCAAGCAAGGGTGTGAAGTGTTCAGCCTGTTTCCGGCCGGTTCACCCTATTTCGAATCCTCCCGGCCCCTGCGATGGGCGCCGGCGGCTGAGACCCGTCGATCCCGTTAGGAAGAGTGGCCCGACGCCGCTTCGGACTGCAGCTGGCGGATGAGCACGTCGACGTCGCCGTTGTGATTGGCCAGGGTGGAGGTGAAGTCCTGCTGCTCGACCACCGCCAGCCAGACGCCCTGGGCCTGGACGTCGACGACCTTCCAGCCACCCGGGCCCCGCAGCAGGCGCCAGTTCACCACCGGCTGACCCTTGTAGTCGGCCCCGCTGACTACGCTGGAGACCACCACGTCGTCCGGCGAACGAGCCACCGAGCCGGTCACCTGCAGCTTCTCGCCGTGATAATCGGCGAAGCGGGATTCGTAGATGTTGTCCGCATACTGACGGAACGCCTGGGCGAAGCGATTGTACTGGTCGGGCGTCAGCGAGCGCCGGTAACGGCCGAGCACGAATTCGGTGATGCGGGGAACGTCGGCGACCTCGTTGACGAAGTTGTAGAAGGCCTGCTTCTTCGCCGCGCCGCCCAGGCTCTGGTTGTTCAAGATACCGAGCGCGCGGGTGGCCTGGGCTTGGACGAAGGCTTCCGCCTGGGGCTCCCCATGGCTGCGGGTAGCCTGGGCCGCGGCCGGCGTGGTGGAGGCCAGGGCCAGGGGCAGGGC
>JBARAK010000427.1:0-2058 GCA_049791955.1 Caulobacteraceae bacterium | reverse complement strand
GATCCCCGCCTCCGCGGGGAAGAGCGGAAGTTGTGGGTGTTTCGCGTGAAAACACCCGTCCCCCAAAACCTACCCCTGAAGCGCCTCGGCCCCGGCCAGGGCGACCTGGCCGTCCTGGCTGGACATGACGCCGGAGACGCCGATCGCCCCGACCACCGCCCCATCGACGATCAGGGGAAGGCCACCCTCGATCGGCGTGGCGCCCGGCATCGCCACCATGTTCGCCCGTCCGCCGAGCACCATGTCCTCGAAAGCCTTGCTCGGACGCTTGAACATCAGGGCCGTGCGCCCCTTCTCCTGTGCCACCGTCACCGAGGCGAGCTGGGTCCCGTCCGCCCGCTCCAGGTAGATCAGGTGGCCGCCCGCATCGAGCACGGCGATCACCACGGTCCAGCCCTCGGCCTGGGCCTTGGCGCTAGCGGCGGCGGCGATGGCCTTGGCGTCAGCCAGGCCCAGGGTCTTGATGGTCAGCATGTGAGGTCCCGGGTCTTTTTACTGGGCTGCGCGAAGGGCGGCGGCGATCTGGGCCTTGCGCTCACGACGACGACGGTGGAGCACGAATTCGGTGTAGCCGTTGGGCTGGACGCGCCCTTCGAACACTAGGTCCAGCGCCGCCTGGAAGGCGATGCTGGCGTCCGGGTCCTCGGCCATCGGCCGGTAGGCCGGGTCGCCCGCGTTCTGGCCGTCCACCACCTTGGCCATGCGGGCGAAGGTCTCGCGCACCTGGGCCTCGGTGCAGACGCCGTGGTGCAACCAGTTGGCGATGTGCTGGCTGGAGATGCGCAGGGTGGCGCGGTCCTCCATCAGGCCGACGTCGTGGATGTCGGGCACCTTGGAGCAGCCCACCCCCTGGTCGATCCAGCGCACCACATAGCCCAGCAGCCCCTGGATGTTGTTATCCAGCTCCTGCTGCACCTCGGCCGGCTCCCAGTTCGAGGTGGCCAGCGGCGGGGTCAGCAGGTCGTCCAGGCCGGTGGCGGTGGCGGCCTTGATCATCTGGGCCTGCAGCGCATGCACGTCGACCTCGTGGTAGTGCAGCGCGTGCAGCGTCGCCGCCGTCGGCGAGGGCGTCCAGGCGGTGTTGGCGCCGGTCCTGGGATGGCCGACCTTCTCTTTCAGCATGGCCTGCATCTGGTCGGGGGCGGCCCACATGCCCTTGCCGATCTGGGCCCGGCCGGGGAAGCCGGTGGCAAGCCCGATCTCGACGTTGCGCTTCTCGTAGGCGGCCAGCCAGGGCTGGGTCTTCATCGCGCCCTTGCGCACCACCGGGCCGCCTTCCATGGCGGTGTGGATCTCGTCGCCGGTGCGGTCGAGGAAGCCGGTGTTGATGAACACGATGCGGTTCCGGGCGGCGGCGATGCAGGCCTTCAGGTTGGCGCTGGTGCGCCGCTCCTCGTCCATGACCCCGAGCTTGACGGTGTTGCGGGCTAGGCCCAGCGCGTCCTCGACCTGCTCGAACAGGCTGACCGCCAGCGCCACCTCGTCTGGGCCATGCATCTTGGGCTTGACCACATAGACCGCGCCCTTGGCGCTGTTGCGACGCGCGCCCTTCACGTCGTGCAGGGCGCTGGCCACGGTGACCAGGGCGTCGAGCACGGTCTCGAACACCGGCTGGCCGTCGAAGGTGGCCGCGTCGGTGGTCATGTGGTGGCCGACGTTGCGCACCAGCATCAGCGAACGCCCGCGCAAGATCAGCTCCCCACCCGCCCGGGCGGCATAGGTGCGGTCGTCCTCCAGGCGGCGGGTCTCGGTGCGGCCGCCCTTGCTGAAGGTGGCTGCGAGGTCGCCGTTCATCAGCCCGAGCCAGTTGCGGTAGACCTCGACCTTTTCCTGCGCGTCGACGGCGGCGACGGAGTCCTCGCAGTCCTGGATGGTGGTGACCGCCGCCTCGACGATCACGTCCGCCACCCCCGCCGGGTCGTCGTGGCCGATCGGATGGGCGCCATCGACCCGGATCTCGGCGTGCAGGCCGTTATGCCGGAGCAGCACGCCGTCGGGCGCCTCCACCCTACCGCGCCAGCCTGCCAGCCGGTCGGGGTCGGCGAGACCGGTCTCGCC
>JBARAK010000426.1:0-1541 GCA_049791955.1 Caulobacteraceae bacterium | reverse complement strand
GCTCACGCCCGAGGGGGTCAGGCCGAGGATTTCCGCGGCGCGCGCGAAGTTGCCCGCCTCCGCCACCGCCGCCAGCACCCCGGCGCCGGTCAGCAGCCGCGCATCAAAGCTCATGGTGACCTCGGGTCATGGTGTTTCCCGCGCCGCAGCGGCTTTCGACAGTGATTTTAGATCATGCCAACGGTGACGTTAATGCGCGGGTTTCATCGATCGCCCGCTGCTAATTTCGCGTTGTTCAGCAGGGCGGCCACGGCCTGACCGAGACGCCCTCGATATGCATTGGAGCAAGTCCATGTACGCGATCACTGGAATCACCGGGAAGGTCGGGGGCGAACTCGCCCGCGCCCTGCTCGCCGCCGGCCAGCCCGTCCGCGCCGTGGTGCGCGACCAGGCCAAGGGCGCAACCTGGGCCGCCAAGGGATGCGAGGTCGCCCTGGCGGAGATGGAGGACACGGCCGCCCTGACCGAGGCGTTCACCGGCGCCGAGGGCGTCTTCATCCTGCCCCCGTCGGACTTCGACCCGGAGCCGGGCTATCCCGCGGCCCGCCGCGTCATCGAGTCGGTCGTCGCGGCCCTGCTCGCCGCCCGCCCTGCGAAGGTGCTCTGTCTTTCGACCATCGGCGCCGACGCGACCCAGGACAACCTGCTGTCGCAACGGACCCTGATGGAGACGGCGCTGCGCGAAACCGGCTTGCCGGTCACCTTCCTGCGTCCCGGCTGGTTCATGGAGAACGCCCTCTGGGACGTGGCGTCGGCACGGGATACCGGGATCCTGCACAGCTTCCTTCAGCCGCTCGACAAGCCGTTCTCGATGGTGGCGACGCGCGATATCGGGGAGTTGGCCGCCCAGCTGATCCGGGAGACCTGGGACGGCGTGCGGATCGTCGAGCTGGAAGGGCCGGTGCGGGTCACGCCGCTCGACCTCGGTCAGGCTTTCGCCGAAGCCCTGGGGACGCCAGTGCAGGTCCAGGTCGTCGCGCGGGAGACGTGGGAGCCGATGTTCCGCGGGCAGGGCATGAAGAACCCGACGCCCCGCATACGCATGGTGGACGGCTTCAACGAGGGGTGGATCTCGTTCGAGGGGCGCGCGACCGTCAAGGGCCGCACGCCGTTGATCGAGGTGATCAAAGGCCTTGTCCGCACCGAGGCGTGAACTGAAGCGTACTTTCCCCTCCCCCGCCAAGCGGGGGAGGAGAAGTCGTTTGAACGGAAAGGCTCTGGTCAGCGCCAGCCCGCGTCGATCCAGTATTCGTGTCCGGTGCACATGCTCGCATCGTCCGACGCCAGGAACAGCACCAGCGAGGCGACGTGGGAGGGGTCGATGCGGCCCTTCAGGCACTGGGCGGCGACGATCTCGGCCTCGCCCTCGGGGGTGTACCACTTCATCTGGCGCGGGGTCTTCACATTGCCCGGCGCGATGCAGACCACCCGGGTGCCGTCGGGGCCGAGTTCGCGGGCCAGCGCGCGGGTCATGCCTTCGATCCCGGCCTTGGCGGTCTCGTAGAGCACCAGGTCGGGCAGGCCGAGGTGCCAGGAGATCG
>JBARAK010000425.1:0-13025 GCA_049791955.1 Caulobacteraceae bacterium | reverse complement strand
CGCGTGCGGCGGGTGGCCCTGCTGGCCGGCTGCGCGCAGCAGGTGCTGGCGCCGCAGATCAACGCCGCCACCCTGCGCCTGCTGACCCGCCATGGCTGCGAGGTGGTGGTGGCCAAGGCCATGGGCTGCTGCGGGGCGCTGAACCACCACCTCGGCCAGGACCAGGGCCACGCCCTCGCCCGCGCCAACATCCAGGCCTGGATGCGCGAGATCGAGACCAGCGGGCTGGACGCCATCGTGGTCAACGCCTCGGGCTGCGGGACCATGGTCAAGGACTACGGCTTCATTTTCCGCGACGACCCGGAACTGGCGGAGGCGGCGCGCACCGTCTCGACCCTGGCCCGCGACATCAGCGAGGTGATGAGCGAGCTGGGCCTGCAGCCCCCCGCGGCCCCGAGCGGACTGCGCGTGACCTATCACAGCGCCTGCTCGCTCCAGCACGGCCAGCAGGTCCGCCGCGAGCCCAGACAGTTGCTGACCGACGCGGGCTTCTCGGTCCAGGACGTGCCGGAGGGCCACCTGTGCTGCGGCTCGGCGGGAACCTACAACCTGCTGCAGCCCGAGATCGCCATGCGGCTGCGCGACCGCAAGGTCGCCAACATCGCCCGCACCCGCCCCGACGTGATCGCCGCCGGCAACATCGGCTGCATCACCCAGATCGCCGGGGCGGCCAGGGTCCCGGTGGTGCATACGGTCGAGTTGCTCGACTGGGCGACGGGCGGACCGAAGCCCGCCGCGCTGGGGTAGTCGAGCGGCGGCCTACGAACCAGCCGCCACGTGCGGGATGATGCTGGGGAACAGGTACTGCTGCATGGCCACCAGCACACCCAGGATCACCGTCAGGATGATGCTGTGGATGAAGGTGCGCGCGAACACCTGGCCTTCCTGCCCGGACATGCCGGCCACCGAGACCCCGGTGGCGATGTTCTGCGGCGAGATCATCTTGCCCATCACCCCGCCCGAGGAGTTGGTGGCGGCGAACAGCACGGGGTTGAGGTTCAGCTGGCGCGCGGCGACCACCTGGAGGTTGCCGAACAGAGCGTTGCCCGAGGTGTCGCTGCCCGACAGCATCACCGCCACCCAGCCCAGGAACGGCGAGAGCAGGATGAAGGCGTGGCCGGTGGAGGCGACGCCCATGCCCAGGGTGTAGGCTAGGCCGGAATAGTTCATCAGATAGGCCAGCCCGACGATCAGCATCACCGTGACCACCGCCTTCCAGGCCTGGCGCACGGTCTGGACCGCACAGCCGAAGAAGTCCCTGGGCGACAGCCTCACCACCACCGCGGTGATGATCGCGGCCAGCAGGATGGCGGTGCCGGTGCCCAGCGGCTGGAAGTTCCAGACCGCCGCATAGGGCTTGTCGTGGTAGAAGGTGATGGAGATCGCGTTGTGCAGGCCCGGCCACTTGATGTTCTGCTGGCCCAGGCTCGCCACCTTGAACGCGGTCCAGAGCACCACCGTGGCCGAGATGATCACCCAGGGCAGCCAGCCCTGCCACGCCGGCGGCGCGGAAGCCGGGCGCGCCTCCAGGGCCTCCTCGTCCTGGATCATGAACTTGGGGTCCGGGGCCGGACGCCAGACGCGCAGGAACAGCAGGGTGACGACCAGGGAGACTAAGGACGAGAGCACGTCGGTCAGGGTGTAGTCGATGTAGTTGGACGCCAGGAACTGGCCGAGCGCGAAGCTCCCGCCCGCCACCAGCAGCACGGGCCACATGGCCTTGATCGAGCGCGAACCGCCGTACAGGCCCATCACGTAGAACGGCAGCAGCAGGGCCATGAACGGCAGCTGGCGGCCGATCATCGAGGCCAGTGCGTGGACCGGCAGGCCCGTCACCGCGCCCAGCACCGTCACCGGGGCGCCCAGGGCCCCGAACGCCACCGGCGCGGTGTCGAAGATCAGCACGAAGACCAGCGCCTCCATCGGCGGATAGCCCATCAGGATCAACAGCGAACTGGTGATGGCCACCGGCGTGCCGAAGCCGGAAACCCCTTCCAGCAGGGCGCCGAAGCAGAAGCCGATCACGATCAGCACTACCCGGCGGTCGTTGGGCATGTTGGCGAGCAGCCAGGACCGGAAGGCGTCGAACCGCCCCGACTTGACCGAGATGTTGTAGACCAGCAGCGCGGCCAGGACGATCCACATCACCGGCCACAGGGCGAACACCGCCCCGCTGGCGACGGAGTCGAACGCCAGGCCCGCGGGCATCTTCCAGGCGAACACCGCCACCGCCAGGCCCACGACCAGGCCGCCCAGGGAGGCCTGCCACGCCGGACGCCGCAGCCCTCCGAGCAGGACCAGCACCACCACGATGGGCAGGGCCGCCGCCAGGAAAGACAACGCCAGATTGTCCCCGATCGGCGTCAGAAGCTGCTTGAACATTCCATCCCCCGTTTTTGTTTTCGGCGCGCCTTCGAGCGGGCGCTGTCACGCAATACCGGATCCGGCGCCTTCATTCACCGCGGGAACAAGTGATCACAGTTCAGGATTCGCGCACGCGGCTCGGCATCGAAGTCCATCGAAGTGCGAAACCATCGATGCCTCATGGATCAGCAGAACACTGATTGGCGCGTTTCGAAACAATCCAGGCTAAGGTTGAATTAGCAAGCTGTTTCTTGCCGAACGCATCGGCGTCCGCACCTTAAACGGCTCAGGCCGCGGCCGGACGCCGACCGCCTCCGCGCACGGCGCGCGCCGTGCGCCAGAGGAGCCGTAGGGTCGCCAGCACCCCCGGGAACGTCAGAGCCCGCCGCACCTGCCGTTCGAACAGGCGCGCGGCGTGGCGTGCGACGAACCCCGCCCGATCGCCCGGCGCGACCTGGCCGCCCTGGATGCAGGCGAAGTCGTGCAGGGTCTGCAGGGCGCGGATGCGTTTGACCATCCGCGCATAGCTGGCCGAAGCGATCATCGCATCCAGCGCCGCGCCCACGTCATCGGCCGCGCGGACGGCGTCGTCCGCAACGCCGCGCGAGGCGCCCTCGTCGGTCCAGACGGGCGGCTGATTCAGCATCCGCACAAGCTCGTCGGTGGACTGGAACAGGTGCAGGTTCGCCTCTCCGCCCAATGCCGACGCCATTTCCTGGAACACCGGCAAGGGGCGCACGAAGACCGGCCGACGCGCCGCCAGGGCGTTCATCACCGGCATGCCGAAACCCTCGTAGTGGCTCGGGAAGATCACGGCGGAAGCGTGAGCGTAGAGCCCCCCCATCTGCTCGGACGTGAGTTCGCCGGCCTCCAGGCGCACGACGTTGGGCCGGTCTTCCAACTCGCGCGGGGCGTAGGTCCCATCGTCGGACGGCGGGGCGCCTGGCTTGCGACGGGCAAGCACGACGATCCTGCGCTCCGGATCCGCCTCGGCCAACGCCCGCACCGTGGCGGCCACCTCCTTGTGCCAGAAGTGGTTGCCGATCACGAACAGATAGCCGGGCGGCGCCGGAGCCGCCTCTGGCGGAGAGCTCGGCAAGGCGTAGTCCGCCAGGTCCAGCGAATGCAGGCTGCGCAGCCTGAGAACGTTCGGGCCGAGCGTGAACCGCCGCTCCAGCTGCGCCTCGGTGAGCGCGCTGGTCGCGGCGACCAGGTCCGCATGCTCCAGTGCGAAATTCCACATGGCGTACAGGCGCGGGCTGTAGAGCTGGGTGCAGTCCATCGAGATGGTGTCGAGCATGAACACGCCGAAGGTCGCCGCCTTCATCGCCAGCCGCTCGTTGGCGCCCCAGTCATAGGGCTGTCCGACCCGGAAGACCGCGGCGTAGACATCCGGCCCATGCGGATCCCGGCGGGGCGCGCCAAACCGTTCATAGCCGTGGAAGGCGTACGTCGCTTCTGAACAAAGCACATGGACCGAAAAGCGGTCGCGCCAGCGCTCCACGGCGCTGGCCAGCAGCTGGCGTCCCGCCTCGGTGGTGCCGTTGTGGGCCGCCGCGAAACTGGAGAAGTCCAGAGCGACGTCGAGCCGCCCGTCGGACCCCGGGATCAAGGCGCCCAGCAGATGCTCGGCCCGTTGCTCGGGAGAGCCGAAATAGGTTTCGGTCAGTCCAGCGTATTCCGGATATCGCGCCAGCAGGATGGCGCGGTTCTTCGCCTCGAGCTGCTCGGCCTCGGGCTTGTGCCGGAACGAGCCCTGCCCTTCGTGCCAGACAAAGGCCCGGTTCGCCAGGACAGCGCGGTACCCGCGCCGGCCAGCGCGCATGACGAGGTCGTTCTCCTCGTTGTAGCCCATGCCATAGACTTCATCGAAGCCGCCGAACTCCGCCATGACCCCCCAGCGGATCAGCATGCAGAAGCCGACGGCCGTCGGCACATAGCTCAGCTCTGGAAGGTGCCTTGCAACACGGCGCCAAGCCGAAACGGCTTCGGCGACCGGCTGGCTACGGAAGCGATCCTGGTAAGGCAGGGTGGCGAGGGTCGCGTTGTTGGACCTCGGGTTCACGAAGCCGATCATCGGATCCATGCGGGAGACCCGCACCATTTCCGACAAGGCGCCTGGAGTGACCACGGTGTCGGAATTCAGCAGCAACAGATCGAAGCCGCGGGCGACCGCCTCATTGAAGGCCTGGTTGCAGGTGCGCACAAACCCGAGGTTGGCCGGGTTGCGCTCCACGCGACAGGGAAAGGCGCCCGTAGCCTTGACCACGAGCTGCTCAAGGGTCCCGGCCAGATCGGGATCGTCCGGCGAATCGTTGAACAGGACGACTTCAGCCTTGATCCCGCACACTTCCGCAGCGCAGTCGATCAAGGATCCAACCACCTGGCGAGCCAAATCCGGCCGCTTGTACAGGGGCACGGCGATCAACACGGGACGCGGCTTGTCGTTTTTGACAAAATCGTCATGAATCGGAAGATCAGGAACGACCTGCAGCAAAGCCCCCGCTTTGCCTTTCAGATCGCGCACCTTGAGTCTGGTCGTGGCGAACTCTCCTCTGTCAGGCGTAGTCCCCTCCGCTTACCGCCCACAGCCTACGCTTGTCCACCGCTCGGACGGGGCGGAGCGATGGCCGGACAGCGCGTCGGTCCGAATTCTCATCTTGGAAAATCAGCTCTATGAAGCTTGAGAATGCCCACATTCTCAGGAAATGAGAAGCCAAAATATCACTATTGACATATATAGAATTTTACACGATCGCCCGCGATGCGGGAGCCCTACAGTATCCACGCCCGATTGAAGCCGATAACGCGAACACCCACCGGTCGATATGACAAAGTATTTATGACATATTGCAATATGTACTTACTGAGCACGATCGGCTCCGAGCAGATAATCCGAACTTATCCAGACACCTTCTCAGAGCCTGCCGATTGGACCTGAAGAACCTTCCCGGACCTCAGAACAGGAAGCGCGATCCCAGCGACATAGTGACGGCGCTGGCCTCGACATCACCCTGGATGGAAATCGGAGTTACGGCGATGGTTCCCGCATAGGCTGTAGCGTCTCGATCGATATGCGAGCGCTGCAGGTCGACGTATGAGATCGCAGCGTCCAACATCAGCCGTCGGGTGGCCTTGTAGCTGGTCCCGACTGCGAAAAGGTAGCGATTGCCGTCAGGCACGCGGGCGTCCCTGCCCACGTTCGGCGTGGGCGTCGGATCGTACTGGACGCCGGTCCGCACGGTCCAGCGAGGCGTCACATCGTAATCCAGGCCGATCGCCCCGTTGGTGGTGTCGTGGTAGCCCTCGGCCACGTTGGTGAGCGGCGCCGGGGACAGCTGGATCTGGTTGAAATCGCTCCAGCCGAAACGCACGCCCTGGCCTTCAACGGTCAGCTTGTCGGTTACCTTCCAACGCACCCCGAAGGTGGCGGTCCACGGCGTGGTGAACTTGGCCTGCGCCGCTTCGTTGACATTGGCGCCGCCCAGCTGGAGCAGACCGGTCAGGCCCGAGACCTGTACGCCTCCGTTGAGGGTGTGGTCGATCTTGGAGCGATAGCTGACACCCACCGTCACCCGGTCGTTCGGACGAATCTGAGCGCCGGCGGCGTAGCCCGCGTTCCAGCCGTCGCCATGAAGGAATTCAAATCCATCCGCCCCGCCCGGCGTGAGCTGAGGCAAGCCGGAACTGAAGATGGCGTTGGAATATTCGATGACCGGACCGGCGCCGAGTCCCAGCCACCTCACCGGACGCCAGGCGATGGTCGGCTGGATGTCGATGGTGGTCAGCCGCGTGCTATCGGCGGCATAGCGGGCGAAGCTGTCGCCATCGTACTTGGTCTCGAAACTGAACGGCGAGGTCACCGAAAGACCGACCGAGAAGTCGTGGGGCAAGCCGTAGGCGATGGCGGCGCTGGGGATGACGCCCGGCTCGACCGGATTGTACGCCCGGGGGGCGCCGCCCACCGACGTAGGCGCCTGGCCCGGACGGGTGATCGTGGAGCCCGTGTCGGTCACCTTGGCGTTCGACAGGATGGCGGTGGCGCTGCTGGAGAATTCGAGCCCGGTGAGGCCGGCGATCGAGGCCGGGTTGTAGAACAGCGACTCCGAACCGAAATCCGACGCCTCGCCCGAAAAGGCGCGCCCGGATCCCTTGGTCGACTGGTCTTCGAGATAGAAACCCGCCGCATGGGCCTGGCCGGCGATGGCAAGGGCCGCAACAGCCGCACCTGACAACAACGCGTGCGAAGGCGCGAGTCTGCCTTTGACCACCATGTGTTTTCCTCTCTACGCGCCGCGGACTGAGATGCTGCGGCTCTTGTTCGTTACACGTGAGCGCGGGGGGACGGCTCGACGCGGTGTTGGTTCATCCCTTATGACGCATACGTCAAGTCCCTCACGCGACGAAAATGATTATCCCGCCGGTTCGTTCCCGCAGATGCGAGCCCGTGTCGCGGGCCTGCCCGGCTCTGCTGGTGGGGTTGATCTTCCAACCGGAACAGCTACTCCTGAGGGGATAATGGCGGCTATGCCTACTGAATCGCACCTGTCCGCAAACCTGCGCCAAGCCGGGGGCGGCGGGATTGCGTGGGTCGACATGCCCTTGAAAGGAAACTTTCGTTGAGCGGTGAGGTCGTCGGCTTCTGCGATGGGGTGAAGGGCGCGGACGTATTCGGCTGGGCCTGGCGTCCCGATTATCCCGATTATCCCGTCGAGATCGAACTCTGGGTCGATGGTGCGCTAGCCGGTGAAACCGTGGCCATGCTCTATCGTGCAGACCTGCGCGCGGCTGGCGTCGGACATGGGAAGTATGGCTGGCGTTTGCCGCTGAACCTTCGCGAGCAATCCGAAGCCGTCCAGGTTGTGGTCCGGGTCAAGGACGGGGAGCCTCTCGGCCAGGGCGGTTTCGAATACAGCGCCCGGCCTCCGGTTGAAGATCTGGAGAATCCTGAGTTTCAGGCGTTCGTGGCGTCAGTACTCAGCCAGAGTTCGAAGACGCGGCCAGAAGAAGACGCGAAAAGCCGGGCGCCGGTCAATTTCCTGCTCTTTTGCCCCAGCTCGCCCGACGCGACGTCCATGGGAAGATCGGAATACAGCTACGCCTTTGTGATGAAGGCGTTTAAGCCCTTGCTCGAACAACTGGGCCGCGTGCACGTCGTCACGAACCCAGCTACCGAAGCAGATCCGCTGTACACGGAGCATATCGCCCGCGGCGAGACGAGCCTTCTACTCTCCTTCACACCACCGCACCGCACCGTAATGGGCCTGCGCTGCCCTTCCATTCCGGTGGTCGCGTGGGAATTTCCCACGATACCTACAAGCGTCTGGGAGAATGACCTGCGTCACGATTGGCGTTTCGTCCTCCGACAAACGGGACGCGTTATCACACTCTCGCAGCTGGCGGCCGACGCGGTCCAAGCCGCCATGGGCGATCAGTTTCCGGTGATCGCGCTGCCAGCCCCTGTCTGGGACCGGTTCCCGGAATTACACGCCGTCGGAGCACCCGCGCCTCGCGCGGAGATCGCCATCGACGGCTGGTTCTACGACACCCGTGGTCGCACCTTCCCGCCTGGGGCGGCGAGCCCGCCCATGCCGGCGGCGCCTGACGCGGACGAGGGCCCGACGCCTGCTTCGACGGCCACTCTCGAAGGGGCGGTCTTCACCTCGGTCTTCTCTCCCCGGGATGGCCGGAAGAACTGGCTGGACATGCTGGGCGCCTTCGTCACCGCCCATCGCGACAATCCCGAGGCCACGCTGGTGCTCAAGATGATCGGGCCCGACGCGGGATTATGGTGGTGGGAACTGCATGATGCTCTCGCCAAGCTGCCCCCCTTCACCTGCCGCGTCCTGGTGGCTCAGGGCTACATGGACGAGGCGCAATACAACGCCCTTATCGTCGCCTCGCACTGGGTCGTGAACGCGTCCCAAGCCGAAGGCCTCTGCCTGCCGCTCCTGGAATTCATGTGCGCCGGCAGACCCGCCGTCGCCCCGGCGCACACGGCCATGAGCGACTATATCGACAGCTCGAACGCCGTCATCGTACCCTCCGACGAGGAATATTGCGGGTGGCCTCATGACCGTCGAGAGGAACTGACCACGACGCGCCATCGCGTTTCGTGGCCAGGACTGGTCGCGGCCTTCGCGGAGGCGTACCGGCTTACGGTTTCGGAACCCGCGCTCTACGCCACGCTTTCGAAGGCCGCTCGCAGCACGGCGAAAGCGTTCTGCGAGGACGATCTGGTCGCCGCTCGGCTGGATGCGTTCTTGGGCCTGGGCCTTGAGCTCGGCCAAAGGACAGCCATTCCCTCGGCGGTGCTCACAGTCGCGGCGGCATGATACTTCTAGACCATTCGACCTACGACGAGAGCACGATCGGCGCGAACCTCGGAGCGCCGGAATACAGCTATTGGTTTGTGCGTAAATCGTTCCGCCGGATCCTGCAGCGGTTTGGCGTGGTCGTGCCTGTGGCCGACCCGGAACGGGACGCCGATCCCATCTTCACATCGGCCCAGGCGCACGGAATGGGCTGTGTGCTGCTGGCCTTCAATCCACCTCAGTACACGCCAGTGGATCTGGCCTGTCCGGTCATCCCGGTGTTCGCCTGGGAATTCGACACCATCCCGGATGAGAGTTGGAACGCCAACCCCAGGGAAGACTGGCGCTACGTGCTCACACGCACCCAGGCGGCCATCACCCATAGCACCTCGGCAGTGAAAGCCGTGCGTGACAGCATGGGCCAGGACTACCCGATCTGGAGCATCCCAGCCCCCGTGTTCCACGGCAAGGCGCAACACCTGTCGACCGCTCGGGGGCTTCAGCCTCCTACCGAACTGGTGCTGCGGGGCGCGCTGGGGATCGACGCAGGCGCGATAGACCTACGCCTGTTCGGCCCTCAACGCCCAGTAAGCGACGGCGCCCGCGCACTACGACTGTTGCGCGGCGTCATTTCTGATCCCAGTCGGACGCCGCAGGTGCTGACCCTGGACGGGGTCGTCTACACGGCGGTGCTGAACCCCGGCGACGGTCGTAAGAACTGGGTCGATCTGGTCGCCGGATTCATCTGGGCGTTTCGCGCAACTCCTGACGCCACGCTTGTCCTCAAACTGACCCAGTCGGACATGGTCGAGAACGTTCAGATCGTGCTGGGGCACCTCAGCAAGCTCGGCGCTTTTTCATGCCGCGTCTTGGTGGTGCACGGGCTGCTGGACGACGAGGCCTACGCGGGGCTGGTGACGGCGACGAGCTTTGCAGTCAACACGTCCAACGGCGAAGGCCAATGCCTGCCGCTGATGGAGTTCATGTCGGCGGGCCGTCCCGCCATATCTCCGCACCACACTGCGATGCTCGACTACATTTCCCCCGCCAACGCCTTCACGGTGGCGAGCCATACCCGTCCGGCGTTCTGGCCGCACGACGAACGGCAGGCCACCCGGTGCCTCCGCCATCAGATCAGCTTCGCCGACCTCGTGCGGCAATATCGCGAGAGCTATCGCGTCGCGCGCGATCAGCCGGAACGCTATGCGCAGATGTCGGCCGCCGCGGTAACGGCGCTTGAAGCCTACTGCTCCGACGAGGTTGTCATTACTCGCCTCGCAGAGGTGCTGCGCTATCGAGGCGTGTCGTCTGGAGTCGCGCCGTCGAAGGCGCCCTCCCCGCTTTCGGAACAACGCGCGAGGCGGATGCATGAGCGAACCTGATTCCGGCAAGATCGACTACTTCACGCTCGGGTTGCGGGACGCCATGTTGAGCGGCTGGTACAACCAGGAAAAGGGCGAGCTGATGACCGGCTTCCCGGTCGCCGCCGAAGACGTGGTGGTCGATGTCGGGTGCGGCGACGGTGGAGCGGCCGCCTTCTGTGCGCGGCAAGGCGCCCACGTGATCCTGGCCGACGCGGACGCCGAACGGCTGAAAGCCGCCGCCGCGCGGCTAAGCAGTTCTCCCGCACGCGGCCTCCAGGCCTACGTCACCCAGGGCGACCCGCTTCCTCTGGCCGACGCCTCAGTAACCCGCGTGATCTGCACGGAAGTCCTTGAACACGTCGACGACCCACAACGGTTCATCTCCGAACTTGTGCGGGTCGGTCGCCCCGGCGCCCTGTATCTGCTGACGGTGCCGGGCGCCGCCCAAGAGCATGTCCAGGAGGCCATCGCTCCCCCAGCCTATTTCCAGAAGCCAAACCATATCCGCATCTTCGAGAGCCACGCCTTCCAGGCGCTGGTTGAGCAGGCAGGCTTGATCATCGAACACCGCACCGGCTACAGCTTCTATTGGTCGGTGTGGTGGGCGCTTTTCTGGCAGACGGATGTGGAGCTTGGCGGCTCCCATCCATCGCTTGACGCCTGGGCCTCCACTTGGTCCCAGGTGCTGGAGGGCAAGGACGGGCTCAGGATAAAGAGCGCGTTAGATGCAGTGCTGCCCAAGGCGCAGGCGATCGTCGCCCGGAAGCCTGGCTAAGACGTGCCGACGTGACCTTCCCCCGCCTCCCCCGCCTCCCCCGCCTCCCCCGCCTTTCCGGCAGACGCGTCGTAACGGTCAGAACAAAGCCGCCGCCTTTGAGGCTCGCCGGCCTCGACCTTGAGGATGGTGAGCCGGTGGGGGAGGCCCTGGCGGCCGCACTCGCCGCCGACATGGCCTCCCGAGCGGCTATGGCAGGCATCGAGGGAAGCCAATGGACGCTTCCGAAACTGAGCGGGCTTCGCGTTCGCCGGGCCGGCCTGCCGGATAGCTGGACCGCAAACGGCAACCTCCTGCTGGCTAGCCCAGACGCAGAGCGCATCACACCAACGCCATGGTTCGAGGGCCTGAGCACCTCCAATTCCGTGATCGTGCTCGGAACTTTGGCGCGCCTACGTCACGCCACCTTGACGGGTGATGGCGCGCTGATCGTCCTCGGTGATGATACGAACCTCCATGACGGTGTTCTCAACGCGATCGATTGTTCGACCATACTGATCGGCGAGAAAACGTCGGCGACTTCCAAAGCCCACCTCGACGCCCGCAACGGGGGCGTGCTCTTGGTTGGCGCCGATGCAATGTGGGCGGACAGCGTGCGTATCATGACCGACGACATGCACGCGATCCGCGACCTGCAGACCGGCGAGCGGCTGAACCGATTTGGCGGTCGCATCGTGATCGAGCCGCATGTCTGGCTCGGCGAACACGTCCAGGTCCTGGGCGGCTCTCACATCGGCGCGGACTCCGTGGTGGGGATCGGCTCACTGGTCAAGGGCACGCTGCCGGGGAATTGCATCTGTGTAGGACGCCCAGCGCGGCCAGTACGTCGCGGCGTCACCTGGAGTCGGGAAGATGTCGCGTGAGCATCCACTAAACTGGTCCCGCGCCGCCCCACGCCCGCCCCTGAAGCTGCGGGCCCTGGCGCGGCGGCTGGCAGCCGGCCTGAAGCCGGCGCCGGCAACGACCGGCGCGCCCCTGGACACCCAGGGGCTGTTCGTGATCGGGGCCGCGCGCAGCGGCACCACCATCCTGCAGAACGCGCTGAACCACTCGCCCGACATCTTCATGCTCGGCGAACCGCAACTGCACATGGAGCCGGAGGCGCCGGGTTTTGCGGCGCGCTACAACGCCATGCACCGCAGCTGGCGCAATCAGGAGACCAAGAGCACCTACCTGCCGCCCCTGCTTGAGGCGGACGGGACCGGCGAAGCCTACCTGGTGCGCCTGGCGCAGCTGTACCGCTGGGTCGGGGCGAAGATCGTCATCGAGACCGGGCGTGAGTCGGCCTGGACGGAGGCGCTGTTCGCCTATCTGTGCCGCCGCTTCTACCGCGCCCGCTACATCGTCACCTTTCGCGACCCTCTGGCGGTGGTCTGCTCCACCCGCGACCTCCAGACCCTCAGCGGCGTGGGCGTGGAAAGCCCGCGCGCGATGATGGCCAACTACGCCCGGGTGGTGGCCCTCTACGTACGGATGCTGCGCAACCTACCCAACGTGCGCGCCGTCTTCCACAACGACATCGGTCCGGCCACGTTCGATGAGCTTGGGTCGTGGCTCGGCGTTCCCCTGACGGGCGCCGCAGATTACTACGAGGCGGCGCGGGTCAGGCGCTACGCGCTGGAGGAGCTCGACGAGGCGGCGCGGCGCGACCTGGACGCGCTGGTCATCCTCTATTCCGAACTGCGCAAGGCGGCGTCGTCGGGCTTCGGCCGGCCCCAGCTGGAACAGAACGACGGGCACCTCTCGCCCACCCACTTCACCTCCCTCGGCTCCATCACCCGGCGTGCGGCGATGCTGGCCGAGACGCTGGGACGCTGACCGCGGGCGCGCGGACACGCTTCGGTCACGGCCGAAGTAATGGCGGCGGGCCTGGGCTATGCTCCCTCCATGGTGACCATATCCACCATCGCCGAGATCGGCGCGCTGGTCGGGGACCCCGCCCGCGCAGGCATGCTGACGGCCCTGCTGGACGGCCGCGCCCTGACCGCGCGCGAGCTGGCGGAGATCGCCGGCGTCACGCCGCAGACCGCCAGCGGCCACCTGTCCAGGCTGATGGCCGCCCGCCTGATCCGCATGGAGGTGCAGGGCCGCAGCCACTATCACCGGCTGGCCTCGGCCGAGGTGGCGCAGATGCTGGAGGCGATGCACGTCGCCGGCGCCGCGCTGACCGCCCCCGGCCCTGGCCCCGCCCGCCGCACAGGCCCGACC
>JBARAK010000424.1:0-8493 GCA_049791955.1 Caulobacteraceae bacterium | reverse complement strand
TTGTGGGTGTCGTTCTGGAAGGCGGCGAGGCCGGCGCGGTCGCCGGGGTGCGCGGGGGCATAGCGCAGCACCACCGAGGCGGTGGCGAAGGCGTGCTGCTGGCGACGGGCCAGGAAGCTGGGCTGGCCCTTGCCGCCCAGCGCCTCAGGACGGGGCTGCAGGAACAGCGAGCCGGAGGACAGCCGCCACCAGGTCTGGCGCGGCGTGCGCAGCATCTCCCACCAGGGCGAAAGGCGGGCGCCCGTGAAGTCGTCGTGGACCGTGAAGTCGCCCTGGGTCGGGACCGGGGGCGCGGGCTGGGGCGGCAGGTTGGGTCGGTCGGCCAGGTACTTCAGCGCCTCGCCCGGCGCGGTGATCTCGGGCCAGCCGTCGCGCCAGCGCACCGGGGCCAGGAAGGTCTCGCGCCCGGTGTTGTAGAAATAATCCTTATACGGACGATTGGCCAGGAACGCCGCCCAGGTCTGGCCGTCCGGGGTGGTGGTGAAGTCGGCGTGGCCGGCGGAGGTGATGGGATCGGGCCGGCTGGGGTCGAGGTCGCGCTGGGTCAGGACCGGCCGCGGGGCCGGGACATAGGGGCCTTCGACCTGCCTGCTGCGGAAGGCGACTTCGGAGTGCTGGTCCTCGGTGCCGCCCTCGGCTGCGATCAGGTAATACCAGCCGTCGTGGCGCAGCAGGTGCGGGCCCTCGATCCAGCGCGGGTGGCGCGAGAGGTCGGTCCCGCCGTTGACGATCACCCTGCGGGGCCCGACCAGGTGGTGGGTCGCGGGATCGAACTGCTGCAGCCAGATGGCGCGGTGGCCGTCGTAGAGCGGCGTCCCCTCCGGCGGGCCGTTGTTGACCAGCCAGGCCCGCCCGTCCGCATCGAAGAACAGCGACGGGTCGATGCCGTCGAAGCCCAGCCAGGTCGGATCGGACCAGGGGCCGGCGGGGGTCTTGGCGGTGATCAGGAAATTGCCGCCGCAATCCTCGCAGGTGGTGACCAGATACCAGGTCCCGTCGTGAACGCTGATGTCGGGGGCGAAGATCCCGCGCGAGACGCCCAGGCCGCCGAAATCCAGCTGCGACGGCCGGTCGACCGCCGAGCCGACCTGGGTCCAGCTCACCAGGTCGCGGCTGTGGAAGATCGGCAGGGCCGGGAAATAGCTGAAGCTGGAGTTGACCAGGTAGTAGTCGCCGCCGGCCCGCACGATGCTGGGGTCGGGATGGAAGCCCTGGAGGATCGGGTTGAGGTACTGGCCGGGGGTGGGTTTCAGGTTGGCGTAGGCCGGCCAGCTTCCAGTGTAGCTGAAGTGGTCGAAGCGGGCGGCGGGGTCATCCGCGGCGTGGGCCACGGCCGGTGCGGCCAGGGCGAGCACGGCCAGGCCAGATGCGATCCGGCGTCCCCGCCCGTTCATCGATCAGTTCCCCCCGGACGGCAGGATGGTCAGGTCGGCGCTCTTCAGCTCGACCGAGCTTGGACCGGAGGAGATCACCACCGGGCCCGGTTCGTTGACGTCCTTCATCTGCAGGTTCCAGAAGGCGAAGTCGGACGGGGTCAGCTCGAAGTCCACCGTGCGGCGCTCGCCCGGCTTCAGGCTCACGCGCTGGAAGCGCTTCAGCTCCAGCACCGGCTGGGTGACCGAGGCGACGGGCCGGTGGATGTAGAGCTGGACCACCTCGTCGCCCTCGCGCGCGCCGGTGTTGGCGACGTCGACCTGCACCTTCACCGGCTGGTCGGCGCGGACCGAGGCAGAGGACAAGCGGGGAGCGGAGACGTCGAAGCGGGTGTAGCTGAGGCCGTAGCCGAACGGATAGAGCGGGCTGGTGGTGTCGAACAGGTAGCCGCGCCGGGCGGTGGGCTTATAGTTGTAGAACACCGGCAGCTGGCCGACCGAACGGGCGATCGACACCGGCAGCTTGCCGCCGGGGTCGGCGCGGCCGAACACCACGTCAGCCACGGCGTGGCCGGTCTCCTGGCCCAGGTACCAGCCCTCGATCAGGGCGTCGGCCCGCTCGGCCAGCAGGTTGACCGACAGCGGCCGGCCGTTCAGCAGCAGCACGACGGTGGGCTTGTGCAGGTCGAAGATGGCCTTGGCCAGATCGTTCTGCTGGCCGACCAGGTCCAGGCTGTCGCGGTCGCCGAGATGGTTGTCGGCCCAGGCCTCGCGGCTGGTCTGCTCGTTGTCGCCGAGCACCAGCAGCACCACGTCGGACTTTTTCGCCACCTCGACGGCTTCGGCGATGCGGCGGGCGTTCTCGGCCGGATCGGCGAGCTTGACCGTGTCCGACGCCCAGACGTGGCCCTCGGTGATGCGGTCGCCCTCGGCGTAGCTGACGGTGAAGCCGGCGCCGCCTTGCGCCTTGGCCTCTTCCTGCATGGCTTCGAGCACGCCCACCACGTGGCGGGGCGTGTCGCTGTAGCCGCCGATCGGGCTGTCCTTGGCGTTGGGTCCGATCACCGCCAGCCGGCCGACCTTGGCCGGGTCGAGCGGCAGCAGGCCCTTGTCGTTCTTCAGCAGCACCATGGCTTCGCGCGCGGCCTGGCGGGCGAGGGCGATGGCGTCGGGGGTGGCGGTCAGGCCGGCCGCCGCGTCGGCGTCGACATAGGGATGCTCGAACAGGCCGGACTCGAACTTCATGGTCAGGATGTGCCGCACCGCGGTGTCGATCTTGGCCACCGGGACCCTGCCGGCGCGCACCAGGGCCGGCAGGCGGGCGTAGGCCTCGCCGTCGGGCAACTCCATGTCCACGCCCGCGTCGATGGCCCGCAGCGCCGCGCCGTCGAAGTCGGCGGCGATGTGGTGGCGGGTGATCAGTTCCTTGATGGCGAAGTAGTCGCTGGTGGTGGCGCCCTTGAAGCCGAACTCGCCGCGCAGGACGTCGGTCAGCAGCCACTTGTTGGCCGAGGAGGGGACGCCGTCGATCTCGTTGTAGGAGGGCATCACCGCCTGGATCGGGAAGGTGGAAATGGCGCGCTGGAACGGCGGGAAGAAGAACTGGCGCAGGGTCCGTTCCGAGATCTCGGCCGGCCCGACGTTGGTGCCGTTCTCGGGCTGGCCGTGGCCGGTGAAGTGCTTCAGCGTGGCGAAGACCTTGTCCTTGGCCAGCGGCAGGGTGTCGCCCTGGAAGCCGCGGATCGCCGCCAGCCCCAGGGTCCCGACCAGGTAGGGGTCCTCGCCGTAGGTCTCCTCGATGCGGCCCCAGCGGGGATCGCGGGCGACGTCGACCACCGGGGCCAGGGCGATCTGGGCCCCGCGGGCCCGCATCTCGCGCGCGTCGACGCTGAACACGCGGGTCAGCAGGTCCGGGTCCCAGGTGCTGGCCAGGCCGATGGACTGCGGGAAGCTGGTGGCTTCGGGCGCGACGTACCCGTGCAGGCCCTCTTCGTGCATCATCACCGGGATACCCAGCCGGGTGTGCTCGACCGCCCAGTGCTGGGCGGCGTTGGTGTAGTCGGCGGTCTCCTTGGGGCCGCGTCCGACCACCTCGGCCGCGCCGGCCGCGCCGGCCTCCGCGCCCGGAACCTTCACGCCCCGCCGGTCGGAGGGACGGGTGATCTCGCCGATGCCGTTGGGGAAGGCCGCCTCGGCCCGCGCCAGCGAGAACTGGCCCTCGGGGGTCTGGATCAGGTCCTTGTGCTCCCAGACCGCGGTCATCTGGGCGACCTTCTCCTCCAGCGTCATGCGCGAGAGCAGGTCTTCCACCCGCTTGGGGATGGGCTGGCGGGGGTCCTTGTAGAGCGGCGGCCCGGCCGGTTGGGCGGCGGCGGCCAGCGGGCCGGCGGCGATCGACAGGCAAAGGGCCAGCGCGAGCGGCGTACGCCGCCGGGAGGAAGGACGGGTCATGGGTTCGCTCTTGGGACTCTGATCCGAGGGGTTCAGCCGACCATCTCTTCGAGTTCGCGGCCGCGGGTCTCGTGGACCAGGGCCTTGACGAACACGAAGGAGACCAGGGCGCTCAGCGCGTAGAAGCCGTAGGTGACCACCAGCCCCAGCGACACCTGCATCACCGGGAAGCTGACGGTGATCAGGAAGTTGGCCAGCCACTGGGCGCCCCCCGCCACCGCCAGGCCGGAGCCGCGGATCTGGTTGGGGAACATCTCGCCCAGCATGACCCACATCACCGGGCCCCAGCTGAGGTTGAAGAACACCACATAGGCGTTGGCGCTGACCAGGGCGAGCAGGCCCATGGCGTGGGGAAGCTGCACCTGGCCGCCGGTCATCGAGGCGGTGGAGAAGGCCACGGCGACCAGGGCCAGGGTCACGGCCATGCCGGCCGAGCCGATCAGCAGCAGCGGCTTGCGGCCGATCTTGTCGATCAGGCCGACCGCGGCGAAGCAGGCCAGGATGGAGAGCGCGCCGGACAGGATGTTGATCAGCAGGGAGTCGTTTTCGCTGAAGCCGACCGACTGCCAGAGCACCGCGCCGTAGTAGAATACGATGTTGATGCCGACGAACTGCTGGAACACCGCCAGCCCGATCCCCACCCAGACGATCGGGCGGATCTTACGGGTCTGCTTGTCGAACAGGTCCGACAGCTTGGGGCGGTGGTGGTCGCGGGCCAGGCTGTTGCGGATGTGGGCGACCTTGTGCGGCGCGGCCTCGGCTCCGAGCAGGCGGGCCAGCACGTTGTGGGCGTCGCTCTCGCGGCCCTTGGCGACCAGGAAGCGGGGGCTCTCCGGGATGGTCAGCAGGCTGAGCAGGAACACGCCGGCCGGGATCACCTGCACCCAGAACATCCAGCGCCACGCCGGATGGCCGGCCAGCATGGCGGTGGAGCCGCCGGCCCACTTGGACAGCAGGTAGTTGACCACGAAGGCGGCGGTCAGGCCGGTGATGATCATGATCTGCTGCACGCTGGACAGCCGGCCGCGGATGGCCGCGGGGGTCACCTCGCTGATGTAGACCGGGGCGAGCACGCTGGCTGCGCCCACGCCCAGGCCGCCCACGAAGCGGGCCACGATGAAGATGGCCGAGGAACCGGCCGCGCCGGCCGCCAGGGCGCTGAGGATGAACAGCACCGCGGCCAGGATCATCACGCTGCGCCGGCCGAACACGTCCGCCAGCCGTCCCGCCGCATAGGCCCCGAAGGCGCAGCCGATCAGGATCGCGCCGACATTGACCCCGGTGCCGAGCTTGGACAGGCCGAACGCTTTCTCCAGCCCCTGCTGGGTGCCGTTGATGACCCCGCTGTCGTAGCCGAACATGAAGCCGCCGATCGTGGCCACCGCCACGATGGCCATCACGAAGGCCATGTTGACCTTCTCGGCCGGACCGGCCTCCAGCGCCTCGTTGGAGGCGACGTGCATCATACCAGCCATTGGCGTCCGTTCCCTGGAGCCCCGCGAAGGGCCCGCGCTTCCTCATGGTTCAGCGGTCTTTCGCCGCCTTAGCCGTTTGTTCGTCACGCTAGTGTTAGCGCAAACATGACGCAAGGGTTTGTGTGTCGGCCCCCGCGCCTAGATCCTTATAGCGGCCCGTCGCCGCATTGGTGGTTTAGTGATTATGGCGCGGCGTCTTGGCGGCGACGCCCCGGTACTTCACGGCCATCTCCATCACCGCGCCGCTGTCGAGTTGGCCGACGGTGGAGCGGTAGAGCTCTTCCCAGGGCGTGTGGCTCTCCGGGACCGGCGGCGCGCCCTCGGTCCGGCGGCGCGCGATCTCGGCCTCGTCCACCAGCATGTCGCAGCGCCCTGCCTTCAGGTCGATGCGGATGACGTCGCCGGTGCGCAGCCAGGCCAGGCCGCCGCCGACAGCGCTTTCCGGGGCCGCGTTCAGGATCGAGGGGCTGTCGGAGGTGCCGGACTGGCGGCCGTCGCCGATGGTCGGCAGGCTGGCGATCCCACGCTTCAGCAGGGCGTCGGGCGGCTGCATGTTCACCACCTCCGCCGAGCCTGGCCAGCCGATCGGGCCGGAGCCGCGGATCACCAGGATGGTGCGCTCGTCGATGCCCAGGGCGGGGTCGTTGATGCGGTCGTGGTAGTCGTCGGAGCCGTCGAACACCACCGCCTTGCCCGCGAACACCTCCGGATGGACCGGGTCGCTGAGATAGCGTTCGCGGAACTCCGGCGAGATGACGCTGGTCTTCATGATCGCGAAGTCGAACAGGTTGCCCGACATCACCAGGAAGCCCGCCGCCGGCTGGATCGGCGCGTCGTAGGTCGAGATCACCTCGCGGTCGACGCTCTCGCGGCCCTTGATGTTCTGGGCCAGGGTGCGGCCGGTCACGGTCATGGCGTCGCCGTACAGGCGGCCGTTGTCCAGCAGCTCGCACAGCACCGCCGGCACCCCGCCGGCGCGGTGGAACCGCTCGCCCAGGTATTTGCCGGCTGGCTGCATGTTCACCAGCAGCGGTACGTCCAGGCCGTACTCGGTCCAGTCGGCGGGTTTCAGCTCGACGCCGGCGTGGCGGGCGATGGCGGCCAGGTGCGGTTGGGCGTTGGTGGAGCCGCCGAGCGCGGCGATCGCGGCCACCGCGTTGAGGACGGCGGAGCGGGTCAGGATGTCGGAGGGGCGCAGGTCCTCGTAGGCCATCTCCACGATGCGCCGGCCGGTCTCGTAGGCGATCTGGCCGCGCTCGCGATAGGGGGCCGGGATGGCCGCGCAGCCGGGCAGGGACAGGCCCAGCACCTCGGCCACCGCGTTCATGGTGGAGGCGGTGCCCATGGTGTTGCAGTGGCCGAGCGAGGGGGCGGAGGCCGCCGCCGTCTCCAGGAACGCCTGCTCGTCGATCAGGCCGGCGGCCAGCTTGCGGCGCGAACGCCAGATCGCCGTGCCCGAACCCGCCAGCTCGCCGTCGTGCCAGCCGTCCAGCATCGGGCCGCCCGACAGGACGATGGCGGGGATGTCGACGGTGGAGGCGGCCATGATCCCGGCCGGGGTGGTCTTGTCGCAGCCGGTGGTCAGCACCACCGCGTCGATCGGATAGCCGTAGAGGATCTCGACCAGGCCCAGGTAGGCCAGATTTCGGTCCAGGGCGGCGGTCGGGCGGCGGCAGTTCTCGAAGATCGGATGGACCGGGAACTCCATCGGGATGCCGCCGGCGTCGCGGATGCCGTCGCGCACCCGGCGGGCCAGCTCGACATGCACCCGGTTGCAGGGGGTCAGGTCGCCGCCGGTCTGGGCGATGCCGATGATCGGCCGGCCGGAGCGCAGCTCCTTCAGGGTCAGGCCGTAGTTCATGAACCGCTCAAGATACAGGGCGGCCATGTCGGCGCGGTGGGGGGCGTCGAACCAGTCCTGGGAACGGAAGCGCCGAGCGGGCGGGTTGGAGGCGGGCTTGGTGTCGTCAGTCAAGGCGCAGCTCTCCCTGCGGCAGGCCGGGAACGTCGACGGCCAGGCGGAACAGGCTTCCGGCCAGGGGCTGGGCGTCGCGCCCGGCCGCGTCGAGGCCCTTCCAGGCGGTGGTGGCGTAGATGGTCTTCAGGTCGTCGCCGCCGAAGGCCGGTTTGGTGACGTTGGCGCAGGGGAAACGCACCTGGGCCAGCAACTCGCCGGTGGGGGCGTAGCGGCGCAGGCCCCAGCCGCCGAACAGGCCGGTCCACACGCAGCCCTCGGCATCGACCGCCGGACCGTCCGGATAACCCGCGCCGTCCTCGATGGTGGCGAACACCCGACGGCCGGACACCGCCCCCTGCTCGTCCAGGTCGAAGGCGTAGATCAGCCGGGCCAGGGTGTCGGTATGGTAGAGGGTGCGGCCGTCGGGGCTGACGGCCGGGCCGTTGGTGATCACATAGTCCCAGTCCACGGCGACGGGACGGCCGTCCGCTTCCACCCGGTACAGCGCGCCGGTCGACTCTGTCTCCAGGTCGTCCATCGAGCCGAACCACAACCTTCCCCTGGCGTCGACGTAGCCGTCGTTGAGCCGGTTGTCCGGCCGGTGCGGTTCGACCGTGGTCAGCAGGGTGAAGCCGCCGGTCGCGGGATCGAAGCGGTGCAGGCCGGTCTTCAGCCCCGCCAGCCAGCCGCCGCCCGCCAGGGGCGCGAGGAAGCCGGGGTTGGAGGGGGCGTCCCAGCTGCGCCCCTCGCCCGTGACGGTGTCGAAGCGGTGGATGCGCCGGCCCTTGATGTCGGTGAACCAGAGCGCCGGTCCGGAGGCCTGCCAGACTGGCCCTTCGCCGAGCTCGGCCTTGAGGTCCCATACGCACTCGGGGACCATGAGGGCGGGCGAAGGGTGGGGGCGGTCCGCAGACATCTCAGCGCCAGCCCGCGTCGATCCAGTATTCGTGTCCCGTGCACATGCTCGCATCGTCCGACGCCAGGAACAGCACCAGCGAGGCGACGTGGGAGGGGTCGATGCGGCCCTTCAGGCACTGGGCGGCGACGATCTCCGCCTCGCCCTCGGGGGTGTACCACTTCATCTGGCGTGGGGTCTTCACATTGCCCGGAGCGATGCAGACCACCCGGGTGCCGTCGGGGCCGAGTTCGCGGGCCAGCGCGCGGGTCATGCCTTCGATCCCGGCCTTGGCGGTCTCGTAGAGCACCAGGTCGGGCAGGCCGAGGTGCCAGGAGATCG
>JBARAK010000423.1:0-3228 GCA_049791955.1 Caulobacteraceae bacterium | reverse complement strand
GTGCAGCCGTTCCGGCTGGGCGCGTTCAGGTTGACCGCGCTGCGCGACGCTCAGCATATCGTCGACAACGACGGCAAGGTGTTCGGCCTGGACGCGGGCCCCGCAGCGGTGGCCGGCGTGCTGAAGGCGGCGGGGGCGCCGGCCGACAGGATCACCCTGGGCGTCGACGCCCTGCTGGTGCGCATGCCCGGTCACGTTGCGCTGCTCGACTCCGGCTACGGCGCCGGCGTCCATGGCGCCCTGCAGCAGAGCGTGGCCATGGCCGGAGTATCGCCGGCCGAGGTCACCGATGTGCTGATGACCCACAGCCATCCTGACCATGTCGGCGGCCTGGCGACGCCGGACGGAAGGCCGGCTTTCCCCAGCGCCGTCATCCGCATGTCGTCCGCCGAATGGGCGTTCATGCAGGCCCAGGGGCGGACCAAGGCGCTGGCGGCCATTATCGCGCCCCAGGTCAGGACCTTCCAGCCGGGCCAGATGGTGCTGCCCGGGATCACCGCCATCGGCATCCCAGGGCATACGCCGGGGCATGTGGGTTATGAGATCGTCTCCGCCGGCCAGCGGCTGATCGACATCGGCGACAGCGCCCACAGTTCCATCGTCTCCCTGGCCAAGCCGGACTGGTCGGTCGGTTTCGACAACGACCGCGACCTCGGCCGGACGCGCCGGCGTGAAATCCTGGCCCGGCTCGCCAAGAGCCGTGAGTGGGTGTTCTCGCCCCACTTCCCCTTCCCGGGCGTGGGCCACATCGTGAGCTCGGGCGACCATTACATCTGGAAACCCGGTCTGCCCTGAACCGGAGCCGCCCTGACGGTCGCCGGGTCCGGCGACCGTCTTCGCCCATGGGATGGGCTTTCCTTCGATCCAGATCTTCCAGCCGCCGTAACGCCAAGCAAGCCGGATGGCTCGGCTGCACGTGTCGCGCGCCTTCCTGTCCGCATTTCCAGCTCCAGCGCGGAGATAAAGCGGAGCGCGCGTCGCTTTTGAGTGATGCACGGTCCGGTTGTTATCTTGGCATTAAGGAGTCAATGAGAATTGGAGGGAAATGCTCGTTTCGGTAGTTTGGATGGTTAAGGTCCGGTTCCAACAATCGATTTCGAGGTGGAAACAATTGATCGGAGTTCAGTTTATATTGAGTTAACTTAAAATGTAGGGGCTGCGATCTATCTGTGGGGGCGTGTCGATGAATGGTTTCATCCGCGCACACGATCTCAAAAAGCCATTTCTCCAGCGCGGAATTGGAATATTCCACCCGCAATGAGCGTGGTTTTGTGGTCATTCGATTGGATTTCAGTTCTGCATAGTTCAACAATAATCATTCCAAGATAATTTAAATTATGACGTATAACATTTGGTGATGCTTTAAATTTAGAATTTTATGACTTCTGGCTGTTTGTTCGCGTCGGGCGAGATCTGCTCCCGCGGAAAGGGTTTGAGCGGTTGGGCTGCCGCTCGGGTCGTAGAGTTCGGGGTTGCGTGGGGGCGGCGTGTCAGTACGGGTCAGGCGTGTGAGTTTGCCGGTCATGGGAGCCATGGCGGCGTCCCTGGTGGGCGTCTCCGCGGTCGCCCAAACCGCCAATCCCACGGTCAGCGGGGCCGGCGACATCGCGCGCGATCAGGCGCGGCGGGCGGCGGCTGATCAGGCGGCGGACCGCGCGACGCGTGAGAACGCGCCCACGGCGCGTCTCGACGCTAGGGCGGGGAGCGCGCTCGGGCCCTTTCCAATCGAGACGCCCTGTTTCGACATCCATCGCGTCGAGGTTGAGGGCAGGCTTCCCCGGCGTCTGAAGTGGGTGAACCGCCGCCTGGCGCGGTTCCGGGGCCGCTGCGTCGGCCATACGGGGCTGAACTACATCCTGAAGTCGCTGGAGGCCGACTTCGTCGCCCGCGGGCTGGTGACCACCCGGGCGGGCCTGCCTCAGCAGGAGCTCTCCAGCGGGACCTTGCGGGTGGTGGTGATCCCCGGGATCGTGGCCGGGGTGAAGGGCGGGACGCCCAAGGATCGGCGGGCCTGGTGGATGGCCTCGCCGCTGCACAAGGGCGACCTGGTCAGCCTGCGCGCCATGGAACAGGGGCTGGAGCAGGAGCGTCGCGTCCCCGGCGCCCAGGTGGCGGTGGATCTCGCGCCGGGGACCGCGCCCGGCGACACCATCTTCGAGCTGAAGGCCAAGTCCGCCCCGCCGATCTCCGGTTCGGTGTCGGCCAACAACCTGGCCGGCGGGGCCCTGAACAACTGGCAGGGCTCGGCCAATCTGGGGGTCAACAACGTCCTGGGCCTGAACGAGATGTTCAGCGCCTGGTACAACAGCCGCTTCTCCAACGCCTCGGTCCCCGCCGACAGCACCAGCAGCGGCGGAAGCCTGAACATCCCCTACGGCTGGTGGACCTTCGGCGTGACCGGCTCGGAGAGCCACTATCGCCAGGAGGTGATCGGCCAGGTCCAGGACTTCGAGAGCAGCAACACGCTCACGACCATCGCCGCCACCGCCGAGGCGGTGGTGCATCGCGACCAGACCTCCCGGACCAGCTTGCAACTGCAGATCCAGCGCCGCTGGGGCCGCTCCTACATCGACGGGGTCGAGATCGCCCTGCAGCACCAGGACCTGACCGATCTCCAGTTCGCCCTGCTCGACCGGCGCGATATCGGCCATACCCACATCGAGAGCCAGTTCGCTTTCCGCCAGGGCGTGGGCCTCCTGGGCGCGCAGAGCGACCAGCCGGGCCAGCCGGACGACTTGCCGACGGCCCGCTACGGCATCGCCACCGTCGATGTGGCGGCCACCACCCAGATCACCCCGATCTTCGACTACCGCGGGACCTTCCGGGGGCAGTTCGGCGACCACACCCTGTTCGGTCCGGACCAGTTCTCGGCCGGCGGCCCTTATTCCGTGCGGGGCTACAGCAGCGACAAGGCGATCCTGGGCCGCTCCGGCCTCTACTTCCGCCAGGAGATCGACTGGCGCGCCAACGCCCGGATCAGCCCCTATGCGCTGCTCGACACCGGCAAGGTCTACGGCAGCGCCGCGACCCCGACCGGCGCCGGGCTGGGGCTGCGAGCCAACTTCCGGGGCGCGACGCTCGACACCTATGCGGCCGCACCGCTCACCGAGCGCGGCTCCAACCGCAAGACCCAGATCGGGCTGACCGCGGGGTTCGGGTTTTGAACCAGCTCCACGACCGCCTCCGCCCGGCCGCGCCCTCAGGCGCGGCCGCCTGCGGGATTGAAGC
>JBARAK010000422.1:0-2571 GCA_049791955.1 Caulobacteraceae bacterium | reverse complement strand
ATCCCGCGCGGCGACACCCGGCCCCGGATCACCCAGGCCGCCCTGGTGGTCAATTGCACCGGCCCCGGCGGCGACCTGGCCGGATCGGGCGAGAAGCTGGTCGCCGACCTGGCGCACCAGGGCCTGCTGCGGGCGGACGCCTGCCGGCTGGGCGTGGACGTGGACGCCGAGTCGCGCCTAGTCGGCCAGCACGGCGCCTGCGATCACCCCACCCTGTTCGCGGTCGGCCCGATCACCCGCGGCGCCTTCTGGGAGGTCACGGCGGTTCCCGATATCCGCGTCCAGGCCGCCGAGTGCGCCCATTCGGTGGTCGACGCCCTCGCCGCGCTGCAGCACTCCCCGGCCACCGCCTAAATCTGCTATCCCGGTGGTGTCGCCGCTGCTGCTGGATGTCAGATGCCCGAACAGATCGCCCCGTCCCCCCGCACCCTCGCCGGCTATCTTGAGGCCGCCACTGCCGACGGCGGGCTCGCCGCCGTGATCCTGGCGGTCGCCGGGGCCTGTGCGCAGATCTCCCATCTCGTGGCGCGCGGGGCGCTGGGCGGCGTGCTGGGCGTGGCGGGGTCGGAGAACGTCCAGGGCGAGGTCCAGAAGACGCTCGACATCCTGTCCAACACCATCCTGATCGAGGCCGCCGACGCCAGCGGCCAGGTCGCCGCCATCGCCTCGGAGGAAGAGGACGACATCCTGGCCTTCCCGGAAGGCGAGCGGCGCGGGCGCCACCTGCTGCTGTTCGATCCGCTGGACGGCTCCAGCAACATCGACGTCAACGTCTCCATCGGCACCATCTTCTCGGTGCTGCCGGCGCCGTCTCACAGCGCGGTCACGGCGGCGGACTTCCTCCAGCCGGGCCGCCGCCAGCTCGCCGCCGGCTACGCCCTGTACGGCCCCCAGACCACCCTGGTGCTGACGCTCGACCAGGAGGTGGCCAGCTTCACCCTCGATCCCGTCAGCCGCGAATGGCTGCGCGTGGACATCGAGCTGAAGGTGCCCGCCGCCACCCGCGAGTTCGCCATCAACATGTCCAACCACCGCCACTGGGCCGAGCCGGTGCGGCGCTACATCGACGAGTGCCTGGCCGGCCGCGACGGGCCGCGCGGCAAGGACTTCAACATGCGCTGGATCGCCTCGATGGTGGCCGACGTCCACCGCATCCTCAACCGCGGCGGGGTGTTCCTCTATCCCTGGGACTCGCGCGAGCCGGACCGGGCGGGCAAGCTGCGCCTGATGTACGAGGCCAACCCCTTGGGCCTGATCGTCGAGCGGGCCGGCGGCCGGATCACCGACGCCACCACCGCCATCCTCGACATCCAGCCGACCGCGCTGCACCAGCGGGTGGCCGTGGTGCTCGGCTCGGCCGAGGAGGTCGAACGCGTCACCACCGCGACCCTGGCCGCGACCCTGGCCGGCTGAGCCCATGGCGCCCGAGGACAAGCACACCTACGCCCCGGCCGAGGGCCACGGGCTGGCGCACGATCCGTTCAACTCCATCGTCGGCCCCCGCCCGATCGGCTGGGTCTCCACCGTGGACGCGGCGGGCGCGCGCAACCTGGCGCCCTACAGCTTCTTCAACGGCTTCAACTACAAGCCGCCGATCATCGGCTTCTGCAGCACTGGCGAGAAGGACAGCATCGCCAACGTGCAGGCGACCGGGGAGTTCGTCTGGAACCTCGCCACCCGCGCCCTGGCCGAGCAGATGAACGCCACCTCGGCCACCGTGCCCCATGAGGTCGACGAGTTCGAGCTGGCCGGGCTGACGCCCGTCCCCAGCCTGAAGGTCAAGCCGCAGCGCGTCGGCGAAAGCCCGGTGAACTTCGAGTGCCGCGTCACCCAGATCGTGCGCCTGAAAACCGCCGAGGGGGCCGACGTGAACAGCTGGGTCACCTTCGGCGAGGTGGTCATGGTCCACATCGACCGCCGGCTGATCCGCGACGGGATCTACGACACCGGGGCGGCGCACCCGATCCTGCGGGCCGGCGGCCCCACGGCCTATATCGAGGTCACGCCGGACGCCTTCTTCCACATGATCCGCCCCAAATGACCCTGCGCCCGTTGCTGGCCGCCGCATTCACCGTGCTTGTCGCGCTGTGCGGCTGCGCGCAACCCTATCCGCAGCTTCCGCCGCCGCCGATCCATCCCCACGGCCAGGCGCTGTGGAGCATCGTCCACGACAAGTGCGTCCCCCATCAGCTCCAGCGGGGCGACCCCGCCCCCTGCGCCCTGGTCTCCCTTCCTGCCGGGGCTCAGGGCGGCTTCGCGGTGCTGAAGGACCTGAACGGCGTGGCCCAGCACCTGCTGCTGCCGACCGACAAGGTCACCGGCATCGAGGACCCGCGCGTGCTCGCTCCGGACGCCCGCAACTACTTCGCCGAGGCCTGGACCGCGCGCCGCTTCGTCGAGGCGCGGCTGGGCGGCCCGGTCCCGCGCGACGAGATCGGCGTGGCGGTGAACTCGCTCTACGGCCGCTCCCAGGACCTGCTGCACCTGCACGTGGACTGCCTGTCCTTCACCGTGCGGGACCAACTGCGCGCCGACGCCCCCGCGATCGGGGCCCACTGGTCGCGCCAGCCC
>JBARAK010000421.1:0-4835 GCA_049791955.1 Caulobacteraceae bacterium | reverse complement strand
TCTGGGCGGCCGCGCGGCCGGCCGCGGGCACGTGAAGCAGATAGGCGTCGGCCTCGGTCGGGCCGCCCACCAGGCGCGCATCGTTTGCCTTGAGGATCTGGCGCAGCTCCTTCTCGGGGGTCTCGGGGCGGAAGATCACCACGACGTTGCCAGCCGCGTCCACCGGAGCGGCGCCCAGCGCGTGATAGCGGGCCGGTTGCGCGGGTCGCAGGACAGCCACGCCCAGGACCATCAGCAGGCAGAACTGCGCCGCCACGGCCCCGCGCAGCCATGGCGTCTCTGTCCGTTGCGGACGCGCCGACCGGGCGCGATGGCCCAGCAGCCGGTCCCGCCATCCGCCGGAGGCGGCGCGCCTGCGTGCGCTGTGCTGGACCTGGGACTCCTGCTCCATCAGGCGGTTGATCTGTTTCCAGCCGTGATCTGCATCGAAGGTCCCGGCGTCCACCGGAGCCGCGGAGACCTCGGTGGCCAGGCGCTGCTCGTTGCGCAGTTCGCCCTGGCATTCGGCGCACTGGCCCAGATGCGCCCTGACCCGCGCCGTTTCGATCTCGTCCAGGGTGTCGGTCAGATACCACGGCAGCAGGGACTGGATCTCCCTGTGAACGTCGCCGGGCAAATGGATGATGCGTCCGGTCATGTTCGCCTCACAGCCAATCGGCCAGGCGGCCCGTCAGGGCGCCACGGAGGTTGCGCCGCGCGTGGAACATCCGTGTCTTAACAGTGTCCACCGGGCAATCCATGATCTCAGCGATGTCCTTATATCCGATTTCGTGAAAGTAGGTCAGGTCCACCACCGCCCGGTGATCGGCCGACAATCCTTCCATGGCGCCCATAAGCACCTCCTGGATTTGCTTGTGGCCCAGATGCTGTTCCGGTCCGGCCTCTTCGCTTGCGCGCGCATCCATTTCCTTGTCTTCGACCGGTTCGTCGAAGCGGGACCGCGCCCGCAGCGCCTTCCTGTAGGCGATGGCGAAAATCCAGGTGGAGAGCTTGCTCGCGCCGCTGTAGCTGTCCGGCCGTCGCCAGACCGCCAGGAGCGTGTCGTTCAACACCTCCTCAACCAGTTCAGGCTTGCGCAGCATGTTGGAGAGGAAACGGGTCAGCCGGGGGTGATACGACCGATACAGCTCCTCGAACGCGCCGCGTTCTCCGCTGGCCACGCGCCGGATGAGCCGGGCTTCGTCATCCGGAGTCGGTAGGGCTCTCACGCTGATGTCATCGCGCTTAGCGGCGCCTTGTCTGCTCACTCTACGCACCCCTTTCACCCGTTAGTGCCGGGGCGCGCACGAACGGTTCATACCTCCGCTGATTTCGGGGCGCTTGTGAATTCCGGACGTCCCGCGGCCCACAGGCCCGGCCGCTCATGGCCGGACCTGCTTGCATCGGCGAGCGATCAGGCCGAGCGCAGGATCTGGTGCTCCACGCTGGCGTGCTCGACGCCGGGAAGCGCCGCGATGCGGTTGGCCAGCACGCGGGTCTGATGCGGGCGCAGGCCGGTGATGTTCAGGCGCTGGGCGAGGGCGCCGCCGATGCGCCCGAGGTGCAGCCCGTCGAGCACGCCGCCGGCCGCGTGGATCAGGGACAGGATCTCGATGGCGACATCGAGCTGGTTGCGCGTGGTGACGCTCAGGACATGGGTCAGGGCGCACCCTGGAAACGCCTGTTCCAGTTCGTCTAACTCTGGATCGTCGGCGTGGGCGGCGTGGGCGGCGGGGGTGGGCAGGTGGGCGGCGTCCGTGTGCGCCATGGCGAGAGCTCCATCGATCAATGTCGACGAAACGGCGCGGTATAGGGGCGTCCCGTTTCGTTGCCGGTCATCGGCCGCATCGCCTCTGTCGAGGAAGCCACCTTGCCCGGGTAGGCAGGTTGGCGTCGGGCCGAAACCCAACTCTTGATGCCCGTCCTGCATAGCCGAGGCCGGCGTCGCGATCAACGGGCCCACCTCTTCCTCATGTCTTGCGTGGACCACGTCCGGGAAAGCGTCCAGCCGACGTTCCAGGTAGCGGGCCCGCTCGGCGCTCAGGTCCCGGGCGGCGATCTGCAGGGCCAGGCCCTCGCCGGCGCGGCGGAGGTCCAGGCTCATGAACTGCCCGCCGGCGATCACGAAGCAGTTGAGGGCCCGGACCACGGCGTCCGAGGCGTCGGCCAGTTCGACGCGGAAGCGCTGGACGTCGCCAGGGCCTTGTTGGGAGCGCTCATGCATGACGCGCCTCGAGGTCGGGAGCCGGGAGGGAGGCGGCGCCAGCGGAACGGATGGCGGTGGAACGGATGGGGAGCATTTCGATGATCATGGGAGGGTCCTTTCGGGTTGGAGGAGGACCGACCTGACCGCACGACACAAAAACCCCGCGCCTGGAAGGAGCGGGGTTCCAAGATCTTGCGATCTGGTCGGCGGTCTTAAGACGCGCGCGTTCGCCCCGGTCCTGGCGGACGGGTGATAATAATCGAGGCGGTGATGCACGACGCGGTGGACGCCGGGGAGGCGGCGCGGCCGAACGCGCGAGCGGTGTGCTCGCGGGCGGTCGCACCAACGATGTCGAAGCCCGTGGGCATGACGACAGGCGATCTCCAAGACGCGGCCAACCCATGCACCTGATCGCGGTCGGGAGGCAAGCGCATCTTCGCGTCGGCTCAGGCGTCGAGAAGGCGGGCGGCGACCGCCTCGCCGATCGCCAGGGATGAGGTCAGCCCCGGGCTTTCGATGCCGAACAGGGCGAGCACTCCCTCCAGGCCGTGGATGTCTCGGCCTTGCAGCATGAAGTCGGGCTGGTGTTCGCCGGGGCCATGCAGCTTGGGGCGGACGCCGGCGTAGTCAGGCTGGAGGGCCCCGTCGGGAAGCCCGGGCCAGAAACGGCGGATCGCGGCGTAGAAGCCGTCGGCGCGGGCCGGATCGACGCGGTAGTCCTCGGTCTCGACATATTCGAGGTCGGGCCCGAACACGCCTTGGCCGCCCAGGTCGGTGCGATAGTGGGTTCCCAGCGATCCGTGCACGGGCGGCGGGTAGATCAGATGCCGGAACGGCGCCGGACCGCTCAGCCGGAAATAGCTGCCCTTGCCGAGATGGCGGGCGGGAATCCGCTCCGGCGGGAAGCCTTCGATCTCCTTCGCCGCCGCCTGCGCGCCCAGGCCCGCGGCGATCACCAGCCGCCGGGCGGTCAGTCGGGCGGGGTCGGTCCCGCCGGTCCGCACTTCCAGTCCGCCGCCGGGCAGAGGCGCGGCGCCGATGAAGGGCGCATTCAGCGCCACCGCCCCGCCGTGATCCTCGATCTCGCCTTGCAGCGCCAGCATGTAACCATGGCTGTCGAGCACGCCGCTTTCCTCGGACAGCAGCGCCGCGATCGAATGCAGGGCTGGCTCCATGCGGCGGGCGTCGGCGCCGTCCAGCCAGCGCAGGCCTTCAACGCCGTTGATCCCGCCCTGGGCCGCCAGGGCCTCGACCTTGGCCATGTCCGCCGCCTCGATCGCGATCAGCAGCTTGCCGCATTTGCGATAGGCGACCTGGTGGGCCTCCAGGAAGGCGTAGAGGGCGCGCCGGCCCTCGACGCACAGCCGGGCCTTGAGCGAGCCAGTCTCGTAGTAGAAGCCGGCATGGATCACCTCGCTGTTGCGCGAGGAGACGCCCGAGCCGATGTGGTCGGCCCGCTCCAGCACCACCACCTCCAGGCCGCGTCGGGCGAGGGCGTAGCCGCAGGCGAGCCCCACCGCGCCCGCGCCGACCACCACCGCATCGAAGTCGAAGCCCGTGCTCATGTCCTCAAACTAGGGGAAGCTCGGCTTGCCTGGGAAGCGGATGCGACAGGCTTCATCACAGTCGCATCAGGAACACGGCGCCTTCGCCCGGGGTGGATGGCGAGAGCATGAGGTCGCCGCCGTGGCTGAGCGCAACCTGGCGGGCGAAGCTAAGGCCGACGCCGGTGCCTTCCGCCTTGGTGGTATAAAAGGGGTGGAAGATGCGGTCGCGGTCGGGCTCGGCCACGCCGGGCCCGCTGTCGGCGACCACCAGGGTGGCGCCGCCGTCCACGATCCGGCTCGACAGGCTCACCCGGGGCGGTCGCACGGTGCCGCTCAGAGCCGCTTCCGCGCCGTTGGACAGGATGTTGGACAGGGCGTGGACAGTCAGGTCGGGATCGAGCCTGAGGATGACGTCAGGGCTCGGGCGAGTCAGCTCCAGGTGGACGCCCCGCGGCTCCCACCGGCTGCAGAACAGGCGCGCGACCTCATCCATCAGGGTTGCCAGGCTGGTCGGCTGCGGGACCGGCGGCGGCAGGCGCGCCAGGGTGCGGTAAGCGTCCACGAACCGCATCAGCCCGTCCGCGCGCCGGCCGAGGGTGGTCACCGCGTCGCGGGCCAGCGCCAGCGAGGCGGGCGTGTCGTCGTCCAGCAGCTCGGTCGCCGTGGCGGCCAGGGAGGCGACGGGAGTCAGGGCGTTCATGATCTCGTGGCTCAGCACCTGCATCAGGTCGCGCAGCGCCGTCGCCTCGGCCGCGTGAATCTCCGGCTGGATGTCGAGCAGGGCGGCCAGGCGCATGTCGCCCTGGGGGCCGGAGAGATCGGCTACCGACATGGCATAGGTGCGCGGGCCGGTCCCGGTCTCCAGTTCCACGGTCGAACGTCCCGCCTCCGGGTTCGCCCGCAGCGCGTCCAGCAGCGCCGGGGGCGGGGAGGGCAGGCGGTCGTCCACGCGGAACAGCGCTCTCGCCGCCCGGTTGCCCGCCTGGATCGAACCGTCAGGCCTCATCATCAGTAGCGGGGCGGGGGTCTGGTCGATCAGGCTGCGGAGCAGGCGCTGCTCGGCCCGGATCGCGTCCATCTCCGGCGCCGGGGCGGGTGGGCGC
>JBARAK010000420.1:0-2957 GCA_049791955.1 Caulobacteraceae bacterium | reverse complement strand
CCCTCCAGCAAGCCGGAGGAGGATACCGGCTACAGCCCCGCCACGAACAGGCCGAGCCGGTCGGCCGTCGCGATCACCGCTTCGCGGTCGAGCACCAGCACCCCGCCGGTCTCGCCAGCGACGCCGGCCAATCCGGCCGCCGCCGCGCCCTCGATCGTGCGCACGCCGATGGTCGGCAGGTCCACGCGCCGCTCCTGGATCGGCTTGGGCCACTTCACCAGTACGCCGCGCCGTGCGCCCGGCGCGCCGCGCAGGGTGGCGGGCAAGGCCACACAGCGCTCCAGCATGGCGTCGGTGCCCTCCTGGGCCTCCACGGCCAGCACAAGGCCGTCCACCACCACCGCGCCCTGGCCGATATCGAGCCGGCCGAGGGTGCGGACCACCTCGATCGCCTGCTTCAGGTCCGCATCGTCCTCGGGCCGGGGCGACCAGGCGCCGAGCGGGCCGGCGGCGAGCGTCAGGCCCGCATTGACCTGCTCGGCCCCCTCCACCGCGAACCCCTCGCGCTCGAACTCGGCGACCAGGAAGCGCAGCAGGGCGTCGTCACCCTTGCGGGCCGCCGCGATCGCGCCGGGGAGTGAGCGCATACCGCGCAGGTCGGGCTTGAGCGCGGAGAGATCGGGCCTTTTGACCTGGCCGGCGAAACACACCGCCTCGCAGCCTTCCCGCTTCAGGGCGTCGAAGGTGTGGCCCAGCTCGGCGATGCCGATCTCGGCGCCGGGAAACTGCGCCATGGAGGCGTCGGCGAACCCCTTGAGGCGGACCACGAACAGGGAGCGCCCGGCAGCGACGCAGGCGTTCGCCAGCGCCAGCGGCAATTCCCCGCCTCCAGCGATCAGGCCGAGCTTGCGGCTAGCCAATCCCGTTTCTCCAGAAGGCCCGGACCGCCGCCTATTCGGGCGATGGCAGGCAGAGCGGTCGGTTGGCGTCGGCGCGGATGAAGTCGACGATCTCCTGGACGTCCGGCGATCCGGCGAACACCCGCGCCACGTCCTCCAGGCGCTCCTGGAACGTGCCTTCGGGCGCGAACAGCAGGCGGTAGGCCGAGCGCAGGTCCTTGATCCGCTCGCGCGAGAAGCCCCGCCGCTTGAGACCAACCAGGTTCAGGCCCTCCAGGTGCGCATAGACGCCCCAGACCGAGCCGAACGGGATCACGTCCTTGGTCACCGCGGCCAGGCCGCCGATGAAGGCCTGCCGGCCGATGCGGGTGTGCTGGTGCACGGCGCTGAGCCCCCCCATGAACACGTAGTCGCCCATGTGGACGTGACCGCCGAGGGTGGCGTTGTTGGCGAACACCACGTGGTTGCCGACGACGCAGTCGTGGGCCACGTGCGAGCCGACCATGAACAGGCCGTCGTCGCCGACCGTGGTCACCCCGCCGCCCATGACGGTCCCGGCGTTCATGGTGACATGCTCGCGGATCGAATTGCGCGCGCCCACCACCAGCCGGGTCGCCTCGCCCTTGTGGGCTAGGTGCTGGGGCGGTCCGCCAAGGCTGGCGAAGGCGGAGACCACGCAGTCCTCGCCGATCTCGGTATGGCCCTCGATCACTACGTGGCTACGCAGCTGTACGCCCGAGTGCAGGGTGACGTCCGGCCCGACGATGCAGTAGGGGCCGATCTCGACGCCCTCGCCGATCCGGGCCTTCGCATCGACGACGGCGCTGGGATGGATACTCACTTCGGGGCCTCGACCACCATGGCGGCGAACTCGCACTCGGCGGCGACCTTGTCGCCGACGTAAGCCTTGCCGCTGAATTTGAACACCACGTCGCGGGCGCGCAGCACCTCGACGCGCATACGCAGCACGTCGCCCGGCCGCACCGGCTGGCGGAAGCGGACGTTGTCCAGCGACATGAACATGATGGCCTTGCCCTCGACGTCGGCGTTGAGGGACTTGGACATCAGCACCGCGCCGGTCTGGGCGATCGCCTCGCAGATCAGCACGCCGGGCATCACCGGGTTGCCTGGGAAATGCCCGGGGAAGAACGGCTCGTTCATCGTCACGCACTTGATGCCGACAATGGACTTGTGGGCGCGGTAATCCTCGGCCCGATCAATCAGCAGGAAGGGGTAGCGGTGTGGGATGCGACGGAGGATTTCCGTCATATCGATGTTGACCGGGGGCTCCTCGGCCGCCGGCGCACCCGCCGGCGCGGTATCGCTCATCCTGCTTCGCCCTTCCCAGCGGCGCTTCTCGCCAGCCAGGCCGTCTCACGCATGAAGGTGCGGATCGGTCGAGCCGGCGCCCCGCACCAGGTTTCTCCGGCCGGGATGTCTCGCATGACGCCCGAAGCCGCGGCGACCCGCGCTCCGGCGCCGATATTGATGTGGTCCGCAATGCCGGCCCGGCCGCCGAACATGGCTCCGTCTCCGACGGTGACGCTGCCAGACAGGCCCACATGGCCCGCAAGCACGCAGTTGCGTCCCACCTGGCAGTTGTGGGCGATCTGGACCAGGTTGTCGATCTTGGTGTTCTCGCCGACCACCGTATCGTCCCAGGCGCCCCGGTCGATGCAGGTGCAGGCGCCGACGGTGACGCCATCCTGCAGGATGACCCGGCCGAGCTGGGGGATGTCCATGGCGCCGGCCTGGCTGCCGGCGATGCCGAAGCCCGCCTCGCCGATCACCGCGCCCGACAGGATGCGGACACGATCGCCGATCAAGGCGAAGCCTATGGCGGCGTTGGAGCCGATCACGCAGTTGCGGCCGATGCAGACACCCGGACCGATCACCGTATAGGCGCCGATCTCGGTCCCGGCCCCGATCCGCGCCCCGGCGCCGATCACCGCGCCATGACCCAGCAGGACCCCGTCCTCCAGCTCGGCGGTGGGGTGGACAGCGGGAGCTGCGGGCTCATGCCGACGCGGCCGGTGCAGCCGCGCCGCCGCCTTGGCGTAGGCCGCCTGAGGTTCGCGGGTCAGCAGCACCGCAACGCCTTGGGGAGCCGCCTCGGCG
>JBARAK010000419.1:0-2210 GCA_049791955.1 Caulobacteraceae bacterium | reverse complement strand
GCGGCGGGGTGATCCGGCCGTGCTGCTGCCGGCGCTGGTCCGCGAGACCGGCGCGGCCCTGGTGTACTGGAACCGCAGCTTCGAGCCGCTGGTCGAGGCGCGGGACGAGGAACTGGCCGACGCCCTGGGCCACCATGATGTGGAGGTCCGGGCCTGCGATGGCGCGCTGCTGCAACCGCCGGGGCGCGTGCGCACCCAGGGCGGCGAACCCTACAAGGTGTTCACGCCGTTCTGGCGCACGGCGCGCGGTCAGCTGGGCGAGGTTACGCTCCACCGCGCGCCTCAGGCCCTGATTGCGCCGGAGCAGTGGCCGTCGTCGGAAACCCTGAAGGCCTGGAAGCTCAGCCCCACCGCCCCGGACTGGTCCAAGGGGTTCGGGCGCTGGACGCCGGGGGAGGCGGGAGCGAAGGCCCGGCTGCACCGGCTGACGAGCCAGGCGCTGGAGACCTATCCGGACGATCGCGACCGGCCGGCGCTGGAAGGTGGCTCGCGCCTGTCGCCGCACCTGGCCTGGGGCGAGATCGGGCCGCGCCAGGTGATGGCCGCCGTGGAGCGGGCCGTTCACACGCATCCAGGGCTGCGCGACCAGGCCGACAAGTTCCTGGCCGAGATCGGCTGGCGGGAATTCAACTACAACCTGCTCGACCAGCAGCCCCGGCTGGCGACGCGCAACTTCCGCACCAACCTGGACGCGATGAGGTGGCGGCGGGACCGTGCGGGCTTCGAGGCCTGGTCACGCGGCCGCACCGGCTATCCGCTGGTGGACGCCGGCATGCGCCAGCTGTGGACCACCGGCTGGATGCACAACCGGGTGCGGATGGTGGCGGCGTCCTTCCTGGCCAAGCACCTGCTGATCGACTGGCGCGAGGGCGAGGCCTGGTTCTGGGACTGCCTGGTCGACGCCGATCCCGCCAACAATCCGGGCAACTGGCAATGGAGCGCGGGCGTGGGCGCCGACGCCCAACCGTTCTTCCGCATCTTCAACCCGGTGGCCCAGGGCGAGAAGTTCGATCCCGACGGCGCCTATGTGGGCGCGTGGGTCCCCGAACTGGCCGGGCTGGAGGCGCGCTACATCCACGCGCCCTGGACCGCGCCGCGCGAGGCGCTGGCCAAGGCGGGCGTGATTCTCGGCGAGAGCTACCCAGAGCCGATCGTCGCGCACGAGGCGGCGCGCCGCCGAGCGCTGGATGCGCTGCGCGAGGCGCGGGCGGACGATTGAGCGCCGCCAAGCTTGGATCCGCACGGTTTTGTGACGGCGCCCGGCCGGCCTTTGTGTCAAACCTCATAAAATTGTCGCGTAATTCAAGGCAAATAGACCACTCTACGCGTCAGGAACGAGCAGGCGGAGGCGAGGACCGGCGTGAGTGAGGTGGTCGCAGCGATCGGTTGGGCGATGTTCGCCTTTGCGTCGCTGGGCGTCGTCTACACCGTTGTGACCGGACTCGCGGTCGACTGGTTCCTCTCCCGCCCCACGCCGAGCGCCACCGAGTTTCCGCCCGTCACCATCCTCAAGCCGCTGCACGGCGACGAGCCCGGCCTGCGCGCGTGCCTGGAGGGGTTCTGCACCCAGGACTACCCGGGGCCGGTGCAGATCATCTTCGGAGTGCGCGACAGCTTCGATCCGGCCATCCGCATCGTCCGCGACCTCGCGCGCGACCATCCCGGGCTGGATATCGAGCTGGTCATCGACGACCGGCTGTACGGGACCAACCTGAAGATCTCCAACCTGATCAATATGGATCGCCAGGTGAAGCACCCGATCGTGGTGCTGGCCGACAGCGACGTCAGCGTCAGCCGCGACTACCTGCGCTGCCTGGTCGGGGCGCTGGCCGATCCCCAGATCGGGTTCGCCACCTGCGCCTTCGTCGGGGTGCCGACCGGGAACCTGTGGTCGCGGCTGTCGGCCATGGCCATCAACCACCACTTCCTGCCCAGCGTGGCGTTCGGCATCCGCCTGGGCTGGGCCAAGCCCTGCTTCGGCCCGACCGTGGCCTTCCGCAAGGCGGTGTTCGCCGAGGCTGGCGGCTTCGCGCGCTTCGCCGACCACCTGGCCGACGATTTCGAGATCGGCCGCGCCATCCGCGAGCTGGGCTACGGCTTCGCCGTGCCTCCGCTGCTGATCGGCCATGGCTGTCCCGAGCGCAACGGCCGCAGCGTGGTGAGCCATGAACTGCGATGGGCGCGGACCATCCGGCTGATCGACCCGCTGT
>JBARAK010000418.1:0-1921 GCA_049791955.1 Caulobacteraceae bacterium | reverse complement strand
GACGAAACCGAGCGCCTTGGCGCGCGTGGCCAGGCGGCGCAGCCAGGTCCCCGGACCGCAGCCGGCGTCGAGCAGGCTGACCGAGGTCGCGCCTTCCGCCTGCAGATCGAGCAGCTTGGACTCCAGCAGCGCCCACAGCCGCCGGTCGGCGTAGCCATGCAGGCCCTCGAACACGAACAGCTGGTCCGGATCGCCGTCGGCGTAGGCCGCATAGCCATCGCCGGCCCGGTTATAGACAGCAGCGACGTTTCCGACCGGTCTTTCGGCGACCGCCGGACCGTATAGAAGATTTCCTAGCGTCATGTGAGCAGGCCGCCCATCGAATCCGATGTTTAAGGGGCGTCAAGCTTGGGCAGGGCGGCCGTATAAATTCCATATAGGAACAACCGTCCAGCTGTGCTCAGGGCATAAAACCCTCTTATCCGCAGCTCACCTGAAAACGTATGCCGATACATACGGATATTTTATGTGACGCCGGACTATGCTCTGGCCAACGAGTCCCTGTCACGGCCCCTGTAATGAAACCCGAGCAACGCCACCGCCGCATCATCATCCGCGAATGGATGGCGCTGCCGAAAGCGGAGCGCCTGACCGCCGACCAGGCTGCGGCCTTCGCGACCCGGACAGCCCAGACCCGCACCTTCGAGTGCAGCGGCGACCGCCGCCAGCGCATCCTGGGATGGCTGGCGCCCCGCATCGGCCGGGCCTGAGTCCGGACCCGGTTTACGAACCGGCTCCTTCGGCCTGTAGATTCCCTGGCTTGCCGGGCGTGCTGAAGGCTTTACGCTGGCGATCAGCCAAGAAGCGCTCCAACAGCGCCTCAGGAGGATCGCCATGCCACAGTCGCCCATCACCCGGTCGCGCGAGGTGCATCTCGTCTCCCGCCCCGAGGGCCTGCCGCAGGCGTCCAACTTCGAGATCGCCGCGGTGGAGCTGCCGGCGCCCGGCGAGGGCGAGGTCCAGGTCCGCAACCTGTTCATGTCGGTCGATCCCTACATGCGCGGACGCATGTACGACCGGCCGAGCTACGCCCCGCCGTTCAAGGTGGGCGAGGCCATGCAGGGCGGCGCGGTCGGCGAGGTGACGGCCTCCAACAGCTCCGCCTTCCGGCCCGGCGACCTGGTCAGCTCCATGCTGGGCTGGCGCGAAGGCTTCAACGCCAAGCCGGAACTGCTTCAGAAGCTCGACGCCCAGGGCCTGCCGCCCCAGGCGTTCCTGGGCGTGGCGGGCATGACCGGGATGACGGCCTGGGTCGGGCTGACCAAGATCGCCGGGATCAAGGCGGGCGACACGGTGTTCGTCTCCGCCGCGGCCGGCGCGGTCGGCCAGGCGGTCTGCCAGATCGCCAAGATCAAGGGCGCCACGGTGATCGGCTCGGCCGGCGGGCCGGACAAGTGCGCCTGGGTGCGCGAGATCGGCGCGGACCACGTGATCGACTACAAGGCCGAGGCGAACCTGAGCACCGCGCTGGGCCACGCCGCGCCCAAGGGCATCGACGTCTATTTCGACAACGTCGGCGGCGAGCACCTGGTGGCGGCGCTGAACGCGGCGCGCCCCTTCGCCCGCTTCGCCCTGTGCGGGATGATCGCGGTCTACAACGACACCAAGCCCCAGCCCGGCCCCCCGAACCTGGCGCTGGCGGTGGGCAAGCGGCTGCGCCTGCAGGGCTTCATCGTCTCCGACCACGCCGACCAGAGCGCCGAGTTCGCCGCCGACATGAGCGCCTGGATCAAGGCCGGCAAGATCAAGTGGCGCGAGACCATCGACGAAGGCATCGCCTCGGCCCCCGGCGCCTTCCTCAAGCTGTTCGCTGGCGAGAACACCGGCAAGATGCTGGTGAAGCTGGCTTAAAGGGCGGCGGATTCACGCGGAACGCTTACATGAATTCCGCTCATCCCCGCGGAGGCGGGGATCCAGATCA
>JBARAK010000417.1:0-4074 GCA_049791955.1 Caulobacteraceae bacterium | reverse complement strand
GGCTGAACCCGCCCGACGTCGACAAGCTCGCGCCCACGCCCCTGGCGCGGCGCATCCTGGAGCAGCTGGCCAAGGACGGGCGCGCGGTGCGGGCGCTGGACCGGGTGCAGAAGCGCGAAGTGTTCTTCCACCCCGACGCCATCACGGAGGCCTGCGCGCGGCTGCGCCCGCTGTTGGGCGGTCAGGGTCTCACCACGGGCGAGGCGGGGGCGGCGCTCGGCATATCGCGCAAGTTCAGCGTGCCGCTGCTGGAATACCTGGACGTGGTCCGCTTCACCCGCCGCCAGGGCGACCGGCGCATGCTTGGTCCACAGGCGGAGGTCTGATAGCCCTGGAGCGTGGAGGCGATAAGGGTCTGGTGGCCCTCCTGGTCTTCAAAACCAGTGGCCCGCCAACAGCGGGTGGTGGGTTCGATTCCCATCCGCCTCCGCCACGAAACGGCGCTCACTTGCGGCTGTCGCGCTCTGGAGCATCCTGGGCGAAGCATGCTCTAATCCCCGCGGGCGGAGTTTGAGATGGACGACCTGGAGACGCTGAAGCGGGCGCACCTTCTGCTCGGACAGTACGGCTTCGAAGCGGAGCAGGAGGCGGTCGCCCGGGCCATCCGGATCATCTCGGCCACCGCTCGACGGTTCGGCGTGCTGGCCGACGACCGGCGCAAAGGCAGCGGCGGGTCCCAGGGCGAGCGGCTGAAGACCCTACGCGAGCGGGTCGGGCGGACACGAGGTCAGCTGGCTGAAATGTGCGGCGTCAACCTCAGCACCATCCGCGCCCACGAGAATGGCTCCAACGACATCCCGGAAGAGGCCGCCCGCATCTACGCCCAGGCCCTGGGCGTTTCGCCGGCGACGATCCTCTACGGCGCGGACTGAAGCCCGCCCTCGGTTGAAAGCGGATTAGACGGTCTGCTCGACCGCCGTCACTTCCGGCACGTAGTGCTTCAGCAGGTTCTCCACCCCGGCCTTCAGGGTCGCGGTGGAGGAGGGGCAGCCCGAGCAGGCGCCCTTCATGTGCAGGTAGACCACGCCGGTGGCCGAATCGAAGCGGTTGAACAGGATGTCACCGCCGTCCTGCGCCACCGCCGGGCGGATGCGGGTGTCGAGCAGGTCCTTGATCTCGGTGACGATCTGGGCGGTGTCGCCCTCGTAGACGGTGTCGTCGTGGCCGCCCACGCCCTCCCCGCCTTCCGCATAGAGAGGCCGGCCGGAGGTGTAGTGCTCCATGATCTGGGCCAGGATCGGGGCCTTGAGCTGGCGCCATTCCAGATCGCCCGCGTGGCGCGTGACGGTCAGGAAGTCCGGGCCGAAGAACACCCGCGCCACCCCATCGATCTCGAACAGGGCCTTGGCCAGCGGGGACGCTTCGCCCTCTTCCGGCGACCGGAACTCGCGGCTGCCCTCGCCGGTGACGTCCCGCCCGGGCAGGAACTTCAGCGTGAGCGGGTTGGGCGTGGCTTCGGTCTGGATGAACACGGGCGAAGACTCTTGTGAACGGCGATCTTCAGATGGCGTCCCACGCGGTAGGGTGCAAGCGGCGTGAAGCCACGCTCAGGCGCGGACGGCGGTAAGCTCCACCCCGGCGGCGTCCGCGCCAGCGATCGCCTCGGGCTTGCGCACCCGCACCCGCACCCGCTCGGCGCGAGGATGGTCCATGCAGTCCGCCGCCAGGCGTTCGGCGAAAGTCTCCACCAGCTCGATATGGCCAGAGGACGCCAGGGCGCGCGCCTTCTCGGCCAGGGTCTCGTAGTTGACGGTGCCGTGGATGCCCGAGACCGGCGCGGGCGTCAGGAACAGCTCCACGTCGACGGACAGGGGCTGGAACCGCCCCTGCTCATGCGGGTAGAGGCCGATCTCCGCCTCCAGGGCGAGCCCCTCGACGAATACGGAAAGCGCTTCGGTGTGGGCCGGCGCGGGCGGGGCGTGGGGCAAGGCGACCTCAGTCGTTGACAATGTCGGGGGTGCGCCAGGCCAGGTGCTGGCCCGCGTCGACGGCGATCATCTGGCCGGTCACCGCTCGCGCCCGCGCCAGATAGACCACCGCCTCGGCGATCTCCTCCGGGGTGGAGGCGCGGCCCAGCGGAACGGCGGCGGCTTCGCGGGCGAACTCGTCCGCGTCCTGGTGGATCGATGGCAGGGTGGGGCCGGGCCCCACGCCGTTCACCCTTATGCGCGGCGCCAGGGCCTGGGCCAGCATACGCGTCGCGGTCCACAGTCCGCTCCGGCTGAGGGTGTAGGAGAAGAACTGCGGGTTCGGCTTCAGCACCCGCTGGTCCAGGATATTGACGATGGCCGCCTCGCCGTCCTCGGCCTCGGCGGGGACCTGGGCGGCGAAGGCCTCGGCCAGCACCACGGGCGCGCGCAGGTTGGTCTGCATGTGCGCGTCCCAGGTTTCCCGGGCCAGGGCGCCGACGCGGTCGTCCTCGAACAGCGAGGCGCAGTTCACCAGCAGGGTTAGCGGCCCGAGTTTTGCGGTGGTTTGTGGGATGAGGCTGCGGACTTCGGCCTCGACGGTCAGGTCGGCTGCGACCGGCGCGCTCTTGCGGCCCAGCGCCTGGATGAGGCTCGCCACCTCCAGCGCCCCGTCCGGCTGGCCACGATAATGGACGGCGACGTCGTAACCCGCCTTGGCCAGGGCCAGGCAGAGCGTCCGGCCGATCCTGTGGGCGCCGCCGGTGACCAGGGCGACAGGGGGCGCCATCATCGTCCGATTCAGTCGGGGCGGCCGAACTCGAACCAGTTCACCGCGATCACGGCGACGATGAAGATGGCGATGGGAAGGATGGCGACCATGGGAGGACCCTCAAGCTCGATCGCGGTTTAACGGGGCGGCGAGCGCCTTGCAATCAGTCGGCGGCTTCGGTTTCCAGCGCGCGGCGGGCGCTGGCGCGGAGCTTCTCGCTTTCCGACTTCAGCTGCCCGCAGGCGGCCAGGATGTCCCGTCCGCGCGGCGTGCGGATCGGCGACGCATAGCCGGCGCGGTTCAGCACTGCCGCGAAGGTCTCGATGGTTCCCCAGTCGGAGCACTGGTAGGGCGTGCCGGGCCAGGGATTGAATGGGATCAGGTTGATCTTGGCCGGGATGCCGGAGATCAGCTTGACCAGGGCGCGGGCTTCCGCCGGGCTGTCGTTGACCCCTTTCAGCATCACGTATTCGAAGGTCACGCGGCGGGCGTTCGACAGGCCCGGATAGGCCCGGATGCCGGCGATCAGCTGCTCCAGCGGGTATTTCTTGTTCAGCGGCACCAGTTCGTTGCGCAGCTCGTCGTTGGTGGCGTGCAGCGATATGGCCAGCATGGCCTGGGTACGCTCGCCCAGCGGCTCGAGTTCCGGCACGACCCCGGAGGTCGAGACCGTGATCCGCCGCCGCGAGATGGCGATGCCCTCGTTGTCCGAGATGATCTCCATGGCCGCCGCCACGTTATCGAGATTGTAGAGCGGCTCGCCCATGCCCATGAACACGATGTTGGACAGGCGGCGCTCTTCCTTGGGGGAAGGCCACTCCTCCAGGTCGTCGCGCGCCACCTGCACCTGGGCCACGATCTCGGCCGCGGTCAGGTTGCGCACCAGCGCCTGGGTGCCGGTGTGGCAGAAGGTGCAGTTCAGGGTGCAGCCGACCTGGCTCGACACGCACAGGGCGCCCGCGCGGCCGACGTCGGGGATGTAGACGGTCTCCACCTCGATGCCGGGAGCCATGCGGATCAGCCACTTGCGGGTGCCGTCGCGGCTGAGCTGGCGCTCGACCACCTCGGGCCGCGCGACCACGAAATGCTCGGCCAGGGTGGCGCGCATCTCCTTGGAGATGTCGCTCATGCGATCGAAGCCGGTGACGCCGTAGTGGTGAATCCAGCGCCAGAGCTGGCTCGCCCGCATCCGCGCCTTGGCCTCGGGAACCGCGCCGGTTTCGACCAGCACCGCGGCCAGCTCCGCCCGGGTCAGGCCCGCGAGATTGCGCGCAGGCGTGCTCGCCGCCGGGGCGGGGCGGTGGGAGAGATCGAGCGTGAACGTCTGGGCGGCGTCGTCCATCGGCGGAAGATAAGGGTTTTTGGCCGTTTCGTCAGCGGGGTGCGGCGTTGGGG
>JBARAK010000416.1:0-2379 GCA_049791955.1 Caulobacteraceae bacterium | reverse complement strand
GCCGGACGCCGTCGCCCGGCTGCGCGCCGAGCAGGAAGCGCCCCGGAAACGGGTTCCCTTCGATCCAGGGCGCTTCGACAAGTATGTCGGGGACTATGAGCTTGCGCCGGATGCCGTGTTCAAGGTCACCCGCGACGGCGGCAGGTTCTATGACCAGCTCACCGGTCAGGCCGCCGTCGAGATCTATCCCGAAAGCGAGACGAAATTCTTCGAGACCGTGGTGGCGGCGCAGTTGAGTTTCGTTTCCGATCAGAACGGGAAGGTGAAGGGCCTGGTGCTGCACCAGGGTGGGCTGGAACAATATTCGCCGCGCATCACGGCGAGCGCCGCGACCAGGATCGAAGCCGAACTTGCGGCGCGCATCAGGAACAACACGCCAAGTCCCGGAACGGAGGCGTCCGTCCGCAAGTGGCTGCTCGCCCTTGTCAGCGGCAGGCCCGATTATGAAGACATGACGCCTCAGCTTGCGGCGGCGGCGCGCGCGCAGTGGCCGCAGACAAGCGAGCAGGTCAAGGGTTTCGGGGCCCTGAAAAGGATCACCTTCTTTCGGGTCAGCCCCCGGGGCGATGACATCTATCAGGTCGATTTCGAGCATGCCCAAGCCCAGGTGATGGTTGCGCCCCTGACGTCGGACGGCAAGGTGTCGGGGCGGGCCTGGAGAGTTCAGCCGATGCTGGACGATGCGGCCAAGGCGGCGCTCGCAAAGCGGATCGAAGACAACAGGCCGAGCCCTGGAACCGATGCCTTCCTTCACCAATATCTCGTGTCCGCCTCGATGGGGCAGCCGGATTTCAGCGGGATGGATCCGGGGCTCCAGGCGACCGCGCGCGGGCAGTGGCCGGACAGGCGGTCCGTGATCATGGCGCGCGGCGCGTTGAAGTCCCTGACCTTCCTGCGGGTCAGCCAGGAAGGCTACGACATCTACGACGCCGTCTACGCGCATGGGGAAGTGCTTTGGACGGAGGCTCCGCTCAACGCCGACGGCAAGGAGAGCTACAGTCTCGGCGTCCAATTGCCATAATATTGGCCGGCGGGAGGAATTGCTCTGACGTAAAATTTCCCGGCATTCACTGCTTGACGGACCTTGCCCTCGCTTATGCTGCAGTCGTGGTTTAGTTGTAGGTGGATGAGTGGTGAAATTATCTCAATTGGGCGCGTTCGCAACGGCCTTCGCCACCGTCTCTATTTTGGTGACGCCTGCTGGCGCTCAGTCCAACGCGCTTGGCGATACGGCTGAACGCCAGGCTTCGACCACAGTCAGCGGTGTGACAGTCACCGCCAGAAAAATCACAACTGTATCGGAGCTGATCGTCACGGCTAAAAAGCAGTGTTACGTGCGAAGGCCTGATGGCATGAAAACGACCCCGCCGAAGGTCGTCGACATATATCCACCTCACAACGCCAAGATTCCGGCGGGAGTCACGTTCATCAGAATCACCTTTGACCAGCCGATGAGCAAATGCGGCCTCGTATTTACATCCGTATTGAACCACGCATCTCCATCTCCGGCTTCGAATCTATACGGTCATATGACGGCGGACATGAAAACCTTCATAATGCCAAATGTAACTGACAAGAACATGTTTTATGATATTGAATTAAATGGAAAACTTTGGTGGACAAAGAATATATTCGGCGAGCCGGCGGATTCGTACCCAATATATTTTTCAACGACGGCCGAGGTGGATAATGATCCGCAACACGCGCTGCTTCGAGATCCTAATTTGACGAAAATCATTTCGCAATCCGATGGCCCATTGATCAGGCTATGGATTGGGGAATGGCTTCATCCAGGAGCGACGTGCTGTCATTTGCCAAAAGAATCGAGAGAAGAGCCGGGCGGTAAATGAAACAGTGAAGACGAGGTTTGTCCTCGACTTATTGTTTCCACGCCTCGGCGGGTTCTGCGATCTTCGCGTTCAGCTCGTCGACTGACTACGCGTCCCAACGCTCCAGTGTCCACACCGGTGCTGCGGGGTCGAGCGGACGTGCTGGACGGGGGACTTCCAGGCCCGGCGTTCGCCATGGCAGGCTCCGCCATGGGCTCCCCGCGTTGATCACTAGGCCGCCGGCGATGCCATCGAATAGATCCGGGGTGTTCGAGGCTCGCCATAGGTTGCGCGAGAGGCGATAGTCCTGGGCATACTCGGCCCATGAGGTGAAGCGACGCTGGACGTCACGCGCGATGTCGAGAATGTAGTCCCACAGCATCGGCTCGCTGATCCATCCGACCAGCCATCCGGCGCGCGCCAGCATCACCGCCCGCGCGGCGTCGAAACCGATCAGGACGCCACCGCGGACGCCATCGGTATCGGCCTGCACCGCATCGAGGAGCCACAGCTCCTTCCGGGCCCCTGGATTGGTCCGCCCCGCGGTGCG
>JBARAK010000415.1:0-3475 GCA_049791955.1 Caulobacteraceae bacterium | reverse complement strand
CGCCTGGCCCAGGCCCGTGGCCAGGGGCACGCCGATGACGTTGGCCACGCTCAGCCCCAGCATCACCCGCCCCACCGCCTGCGCCCGCTTGTTGGCCGGCACGAGCGAGGCGGCGACCAGCGAGGCCAGGCCGAAATAGGCCCCGTGCGGCAGGCCCGAGACGAACCGCGCCGCCACCATCATCGGATAGGTCGAGGCCATGGCGCTCAGCAGGTTGCCGAGCGCGAACAGGGTCATCAACGCGATCAGCATGATCCGGCGCGGCGCCTTGGCCAGCAGCACGGTGATCACCGGCGCCCCGATCACCACCCCCAGCGCATAGGCGCTGATCATGTGGCCCATGGTCGGGATCGAGACCCGGTCGGTCGCCGCCACATAGGGCAGCAGGCCCATGGAGGCGAACTCCCCGGTCCCCAGCGCCAGTCCCCCCGTGGCCAGCGCGAGTTCGGCGAGGCGCACCCCATGGGGCGCGGTGACGACGGGACGGGGAGCATGCATGGGGGCGCAGGTAGGGTGCTGCGCCCCTGCCGCCAAGGTTCAGCGCCGAAGGAAATGTGAGCGGTCGCACCGATGGCGCTGGGTTAGGCGCCGGCGGAGGGGTCCGGACCGCGCTGGGTGAGCGGGAGAGAGCGCCTCAGCCCACCGCGATCAGGCTGCGGATGCGGCCGGGCGGGCCGTCCAGCGCGGTCTGGAACATCTCGATGTCGAAGCTGCACATGGCGCGGGCCTCGGCGATGCTGGTGGGGCCGCGCGACTGGGACATCAGGTCGTTGACCATGGCTTGGTCGGCCGGCGACAGATGGGCCAGGGCGGTCTCGGCCATGGCCTTGATCTCGGCGTGGTCGAGCGGCTGGGCGGGCTGGGCCGGGTGGGTGGCGATCTGCTTCAGCACGGCGGCGGTGTTTTCGACCTCGGCCCGCTTCATCTGCGGCGTCATCAGGGGCGAGATGTCGACCCGCGAGGTCCCGCCGGCCAGCATGCCGATGCAGGCGCCAGGGGCGCGGTCGCGCATCAGCCGCGACTCCGACACCAGCAGCGAGAACATGCGGTGGGCTGAGTCGTCGTCGATCTGGCGGGCATGCTCGCGCACGGTCTGGCCGATGATCGGGGCGACGGCGTTGTGCAGGGCCGCGGTCCCGCTCGGGCCGGACCGCGCGGCGGCGATCACCTGTTGGTACTTGTCGGGATAGTACTGCTTCAGCACCGCCAGCGTCGGGTTGTCCTCGAGCCGCCGCTCCATCGACGGCCGGAACATCGCCGACACCCCCAGCGCCCCGACCACCGCCAGCACGGCCCCGAGCATGGCCGGCAGCCTGGACTTGCCCGTAGCCCCGGGCCTCGGGAACGCCTTCCCAGCCCAGATCCCCAGCCCGGCCCCGATGGCCCCACCGGCCACGGCCCCCACGAGGCCGCCCAGGACGCTGAACAAGGTTGGACTTGGCATGGTGAGGCCCCGGTTGCGGGGGAGGGGTCTCACGTCTGGAAGAACCAGGCAATTCGGGATTGTTGTCGGGCGTTTCGCCTATGGCGTCCGTTACCGTCCTCGTGGCTTCCCCCGCTTCCCCTGCATCTTCCAGCCCGCCCTGCTCCGCACTCCCAGCCGCGCGCGCGGCGCGTTCGGGTCGGCCGCTTCCGGGTCGCTGAGCATTTCGAACAGCAGGCCGCCGGTGACCGGGGTGGCTTCCAGCAGCTTGACCTGGACGCGGGCGCCCAGGCGCCAGCGGCGGCCGGTGCGTTCGCCGACCAGGGCGTGGGTGCGGTCGTCGTGGACGAAGTATTCCGCGCCGAGCGACGAGACTGGCACCAGGCCGTCGGCGCCGGTGTCCTCCAGCCGCACGAACAGGCCGAAGCGCGTGACCCCGGTGATGCGGCCCTCGAACTCCGCGCCCTCGTGCTCGGACAGGAATGCGGCGACGTAGCGGTCGGTGGCGTCGCGCTCGGCGGCCATGGCGCGGCGCTCGGCGGCGGTGATGTGCTCGGCGGTCTCCACCATGCGCGGCACCTCGTAGTCGCTCAGCCCGTCGTCGCCCAGGCCGAGCGCCCGGATCAGCGCCCGGTGCACCACCAGGTCGGCATAGCGGCGGATGGGCGAGGTGAAGTGGGCGTAGCGGGCCAGGTTCAGGCCGAAGTGGCCGATGTTGTCGGGCGAATAGATCGCCTGCATCTGGCTGCGCAGCACCACCTCGTTGACGATCTCGGCGTGCGGCCCGGTGCGGGTCTGTCCCAGCAGCAGGTTGAAGCGCTTGGTGGTGGCCGGTTCGCCCTTGCTCCACTTGATCGCGATGGTCGACAGGAAGTCGGACAGCGAGAACAGCTTCTCCTGGCTGGGCGCGTCGTGGATGCGGTAGATCAGCGGCGTCTTCTTCTGCTCCAGGGTCTCGGCCGCGCAGACGTTGGCCTGGATCATCATCTCCTCGATCAGCTTGTGCGCGGGCAGCGAGCGGCGCTTCTCGATCGAGACCACCTCGCCCTCGGGGCTGAGGCGGATGCGGCGTTCCTCGGATTCGATCTCCAGCGGCGAGCGGGCCTCGCGCCCGATCTTCATGGTGGTGTAGGCGTCCCACAGCGGGCGCAGGATAGGCTCCAGCAGCGGGCCGGTGGTGTCGTCGGGCTCGCCGTCGATGGCGGCCTGGGCCTGCTCGTAGGACAGCTTGGCGGCCGAGCGCATCAGCCCGCGCACGAAGCGGTGGCCGATCTTGTGGCCGCGCCGGTCGAATTGCATCCGCACCGCGAAGCAGGCGCGGTCCTGGCCCTGCACCAGGCTGCACAGCCCCGCCGACAGCCGCTCGGGCAGCATCGGCTCGACCCGGTCGGGGAAGTAGACCGAATTGGCCTTGTCCCAGGCGGTGCGGTCCAGGCTGGTGCCGGCGCGCACATAGGCGGCCACGTCGGCGATGGCGACCCAGACCACGAAGCCGCCCTCGTTCTTGGGATCGTCGTCGGGATGGGAATAGACCGCGTCGTCGTGGTCGCGCGCGTCCACCGGGTCGATGGTCACCAGCGGCAGGTCGCGCAGGTCAGTCCGGCCCTTCAGCGTGGGGGCGGGCGCGGCCTCCGCCTCTTCCTCGGCCTGGGGCGGGAAGCCGGTCGGGATGCCGTGCGAGTGGATGGCGATCAGCGAGGCGGCGCGGGGCTGATCCTCGCGCCCCACCACCTCGACCAGCTTGCCGGACTTGGGGCCATAGCGGTGGGTGGGGTTGTGGCCGCCCACCTGGGCCACCACCAGGTCGCCGTCCTTGACCTTCTCGGCGTCCGCCCCGGTCAGCAGCAGCACGTCCTTGGCCTTGCGGTCGACCGGTTCCACGCGGGTCTCGCGGCGGGCCTTGCGCACCACGCCCAGGATCTTGTGGGCGCTCTGGCCCAGGCGCTTGATCAGCCGGGCCTCGGTCTCGCCGTCCTCCAGCCGCACGAAGCGGACCAGCACCCGGTCGCCCATGCCCGGCGCGCCGGCGGTCTTCTCGGCGCGGTCGGGGGC
>JBARAK010000414.1:0-2179 GCA_049791955.1 Caulobacteraceae bacterium | reverse complement strand
CTATCTGCCGGTCACGGTCACCATGGCCGCCGACCCCTATGGCAAAAATCCTGCGGCCAATACGCCCGCGCCGACCTACAGCTACCGCGTGCTCTCCGACGAAGCTCCGCCCGTCGTCCCCGACCCGGTCACCGGAGCCGTCGTCCCAGGAAAGACCATCGTGAAGACCTATCGTCTCGAAGGCAATCTGGTCCGGCGAATCCTTGCACCGGACACTGACGCTCCAGGCGAAGCTCATCCGGAGCCGGTTGAGAAGAAGGAAAAGAGAGCCGCCGCGAAGGCGAGACCCAGAGCCAGAGGGAAGCGGTAACCTTCCATGACCTACTCCGTCGACAGAGATGGGTTTTCCCTGGTCGAAGGGCTTCTCAACGAAGCCGAAGTTGAACCCCTTCTGTGTGTCGCCGAGCAGGACCTCGCTTCATGGGACCGCCGAGGCGGAGTAAGAAATCTGCTCGATCATTCCGGAATGCGTGAACTCGCCGAATCTCCCACGATACGAAAGATCGTCGAATCTGTTCTGGGTCCGGATGCACAGGTCGTTCGTGGAATCCTGTTCGACAAAACCGAAGAGGCAAACTGGAAGGTTCCCTGGCATCAGGATGTAACCATCGCAGTGGATCGCAGGATTGAGGCTGAAGGCTTTGGACCCTGGTCGGTAAAGGCAGGTGTTCTGCATGTTCAGCCACCTGCCAGCGTGCTGCAGCAGATGATCTCCGTTCGCCTGCATCTGGATGATTGTCCCGCGGAGAATGGCGTATTACGCGTCATCGCCGGTTCGCACAGGAATGGCAGGCTCAGTGAGCGTTTCATTCAGGAGATGGCGGAGACAAGTCCCTCTGTAGTCTGTGCAATGAGGCGCGGCGGTGCGCTGATCATGCGACCCCTGCTGCTTCATACTTCCTCTGCTTCGAGTGTTCCCGGCCACCGGCGTGTTCTCCACTTTGATTACGCCGCGGCGGAGCTGCCCGCCGGGATGAATTGGGCCGCGGCTCAAGCATAGAAGCTGCGAATCGACTCTACCACTACCCGCTGCTCATCCTCACGAAGCTCGGGATACATCGGCAGTGCGAGCACCTCTTTCGCCGCCAGCTCGCTTACAGGAAAATCGCCCTCTTTATATCCGAGCCCTGCAAGACTGGTCTGCAGATGCAGGGGCACAGGATAGTAGATCTCGCTTCCGATCTGCCGTTCCGTCAGATACTGCCGCAGCTCATCTCGTCGCGAGGCGCGAATGACGTACTGGTGGAAGATATGTCCGGCCCGCGGATCGGTGATGGGCAGAACCACTCCCTCGGCAACGCTCGAGGCAGCCAGCCCCGCACCGCGAAAGAGCTGGTCGTAGTACCCCGCGCGCTCCCGGCGCTGCTGATTCCACTGCGGCAGGTGGCGCAGCTTTACCTCCAGAATCGCCGCCTGCATCGAGTCCAGCCGCGAGTTCCAGCCGATCTCCTCGTGGTAATAACGCTGCCGCATACCGTGCGAGCGCAGCACCCGCGCGTGATCGTCGATCGCGGCGGAGTTGGTCGTCACCAGCCCGGCATCACCCATTGCGCTCAGGTTTTTCGTGGGGTAAAAGCTGAACGCCGCGGCATCGCCCAGAGCGCCCGCGGGTATGCCCTTCCACGTCGAACCGAAGGCCTGGGCCGCGTCTTCGATCAGCAGAAGCCGATAGCGCTCCTTCAGCGCCGTAAACGCGCTCCAGTCCACGCACTGCCCATAGAGATGCACCGGCAGAATCGCCTTCACAGCAGTTCCTTCCGTGCGTCCAAGAACCTCCTCCGTCGACGAAGCAGAAAGATTGAAGCTCTCCGCATCGATATCCGCCAGCAGAGGCGTCGCGCCGCAGCGCAGAATCGCGCTCACCGTGGCGAAGAAGCTGAAAGGAGTGGTGATGACGGCGTCGCCCGGACCGATATTCGCCGCTGCCAGCGCCAGCCAGATCGCGTCGGTGCCGCTGGCGCAGCCGATCCCATGCGGTGCGTTGCAGGCGGCCGCCGCAGCCTGCTCGAAGCTCGTCACCTGAGGCCCAAGAACGTACTTCTGAGAGTCGCAGACAGCTTCTACGGCATCCAGTATCTCCTGCCGGATCTGCGTGTACTGGCGGGCGAGGTCGAGCATGGCAACGGGGTGCGGATTGGCTAAAGACACATCTGCCATGGTATATCCACCTCTGTCGAGC
>JBARAK010000413.1:0-7743 GCA_049791955.1 Caulobacteraceae bacterium | reverse complement strand
GTACAGGAGCGTACCCTTGAGCCGTCTTGTCGTTATCTCCAATCGCGTCAGCATGCCGACCCAGGCGGGCGCGGCCACGGCCGGCGGGCTGGCCATGGCGCTGGCCGCGGCCCTGCGCGAGTACAAGGGCGTGTGGTTCGGGTGGAGCGGCCGGATCGCGCCCGAATTCACCGGCGAACTGGCGGTCGAGTCGATCCACGGGGTCACCGTGGCGACCGTCGACCTGGAGGAGCAGGACGTCCAAGAATACTACAACGGCTTCGCCAACGAGACCCTGTGGCCGCTGTTCCACTACCGGATCGACCTGTCCGCCTTCGAGCGCGCCTACGGCCAGGGCTACGAGCGGGTCAACACCCGGTTCGCCCAGACCGCGCGGCCCCTGATCGACGATGACGATCTGGTGTGGGTCCACGACTACCACCTGATCCCGATGGGACGAGAGCTGAGGCGCATGGGCGTCCGCAACCCCATCGGGTTCTTCCTCCACATCCCCTGGCCCAGCCATCAGCTGTTCACCGCCCTGCCGCGGCATCGCCAGCTGGTCGAGGCCATGTTCCAGTACGATCTTGTCGGTTTCCAGACCCAGGACTACCTCGACTCGTTCCTCGAATACGTCCGCCGCGAAGCCGACGGGGAGGTGCTGGAGGGCGGGCGGGTGCGCGCCTTCGGCCGCACCATCCTGGCCCAGGCCTTCCCGATCGGCATCGACACCGAGAACTTCCAGCAGATTTCCGAGTCCATGACCGCGGCCCAGAGCTGGGACCGGATGGTCGCCAGCACCTACGGCCGTTCGGTGATCGTGGGGGTGGACCGGCTCGACTACGCCAAGGGGCTGGAGGAACGGATGCTCGCCTACGAGCAGTTCCTGAACGACAATCCCGAGCGCCTGGGCTCGGTGGAATACCTGCAGATCGCGCCGCCTTCCCGCGAGGATGTGGACGCCTACCAGGACATCCGCGCCCGGCTCGACGCCCATTCCGGGCGGATCAACGGCGCCTTCTCGACCATCAACTGGACGCCGATCCGCTATGTGATCCGCAGTTATGGCCGCGACGAGCTGGCGGGGGTCTACCGGGCGTCGCGCGTGGCCCTGGTGACGCCCCTGCGCGACGGCATGAACCTGGTGGCCAAGGAGTATGTGGCCGCCCAGTCGCCGCGCGATCCGGGCGTGCTGATCCTGTCCCGCTTCGCCGGCGCCGCGGCCCAGATGGGCCAGGCCCTGATCGTCAATCCCTACAGCCGGGAGGACGTCTCCGACGCCATTCGCCGCGCCCTGTCCATGGAGCCCGCCGAGCGCCGGCGCAGGTGGGAGATCCTGATGCACGGCGTCCAGCGCCATGACGTGGCGGCCTGGCGCGACGACTTCGTCACCGCCCTGCGCGAGTCCCAGGCGGAGCCGGCGTGCGTTGGGGCCTAATAGGTCACCGTGACGATGATCGTGTCGGTGTAGGCGCCCACCGGCACGTTCTGGCCGGCGGGAATCCGCCCGAAGACGTTGAAGCTCTGGGTGTTGGTCAGGATGGCGGGGAAGGATCCCGTCACCGTCTGAGTGCCGCCGGTGCCATCCCCCCACACCTGGGTGCGGGCCGTGGCGACGTAGAGGTTGTAGGCCAGGGTCGACCCCCCGCCTTGCAGGGAGCGGGCGGTGAAGCTGTTCGACGCGCCGGTGCTCAGGGCGATCGTATATGACCCGGTGAGCGACACCGTCAGGATGCATGAGACGGTGACCGTGCCCGTAGCGTCGTTGGGCGTCGTGGACAGCGGATTGTAGGCGCCGAAGCTGACGCCGGTCGCCGAGGCCGTGCAGCTGCAGAGGGAAAGCGGGTTGCAGACCGCGTTGGCCGGTCTTGGGTTCAGCAGTGTGGCCAGGGCCAGGACCATGCCGAACAACAGCAGCGTCATCGGTTTCATTTGCCGGCTCCGACCGTCTGGCAGACCAGGGGACCGATGTGGGGCAGCAGGCCCTTGGGGACGGTTGCGACCACCACCTGGCAGGCGCCCGACGGAGGGGCGATGCGCAGGACCATTCCGGGGTGGATGGTGGTGACGAAGACCTCCCCGTCGTAGCCGGCGAAGGTCTTGGAGGTGGCGCCGTCGACGGTGACCGGCGTCCCGGCGTCGAGCAGTTGGCCGTTCTCCAGCCTCACCACGATGGTCGCGGGGCGTTCGCGCTTGATGTCGAAGCGGGCCAGGACGGCGCCGAAATAGCGTGGGGTCACCTGCAGCACGTCGCTGGCCAGTTCGGTTTCCAACGGCAGGTCGCCCGGGTCGAGGCTGATCTTGTTGCGGTCGTAGGGGCGCAGGTCGGTCAGGATCGCCTGGCCGTTGGCGTCGGTCCGCGCGATCAGGCGGTTCTCCTGGTAGATTTTCACATTGGGACTGTCGGGCGCCTCGACGATGCCGAAGCCGGTGTCCAGCTGCCGGGTCGGCGAGACCTTGCCGCCGATCATCACCAACCCACCGTCGGCCAGGAAGCGGAAGGCGTCGACGCCGCCCTCGCGCGCGGCTTCGGCGGTGAACTCGCCGGCCTGGCTGCGATAGATCAGGTCGGCTTCGGTCTGGGTCTGGACGCTCTGGGTCGCTGCGAGCCGATAGCCCCAGCCCTGGTCGGTGGGCGGGGTCACCCGGAATTCCGCATCGTTGTCGCGGCGCGCGCCCTGGACATAGAGGCTGCTGCGCTGTCCGAACGGTACGGTCAGGCCGAAGCCCAGGGTGGTCGATGACTTCTGGCCCTGCGCCGCGCTGCCGAGCAGGAACAGGTTCAGGAACGCCCGCCGCCCGATCGGAAGGCCATAGTTCACCGAGGTGATGCGGACCGGGCCCTGATCGCCCAGGGTGAGGCTGGTGTAGGACACCCCGAAGCTGCCCAAGCGCTTGAACGACACGCCGCCGGAGGCCTGGAGCTGGTCGCGGATCTGCTCGGCCCCGCCATCCATGCCGATCTGCTCGAAGCCGGAGGTGGCGTGCTGGTAGATCACCGAGACGTTCCAGTGCGGCGTCAGCCGGTTGAAGCTGGCCCGCACCAGTCCGCCTGCGCCCGCATTGCTGTTGGAGGCGGCGACCGCCAGGCCGAACTCGCCGAGCGCCGGCCACAGGGCGACCGCGCCGCCGCCGACATCCTGGACGCGCGACCCCAGCTCCACGCGGCTTTCCCCGGTCAGGTTGTCGTTGAAACCCTGGCGGTAGGTCCCGGCCACGAACGGGTCGCGGTAGTCGAAGCTCTGGACGCCGTAGTCGGCGCGCTCGGCCCCCGCCTCGATCGAGAAGTCCCGCAGGCCGGGCCGCAGCAGGCCGGAGCTGACGTAGTAGGAGGTGGTGACCTGCTGCTCCACGCCCAGGGCGTCATGGACCATCAGCGTCACCTGGCCCGCGCCGGTGATCAGCGGCGCCTGGTTCAGCGAGAACGGCCCCGGGTCGACGTTACCTTGGAATTGCAGGGCGTTGTTGACGTAGAGCTCTACGCTGGAGGGCAGCGAGGTGCGGCCGAAGAAGGTCGGCGTCGGGAAGGTCACCAGGTTGGGCTGCAGGTCGAATTCGGTCCCGTACCGCACGCCGGCGTACCGGATCGGCTGCACCCAGTCGGCCCCCAGCGTGGTGGCGTCGCCTATCGTCGTGCGGGTGAGCCGGTCGGGGTTGTCGTAGAGGTAATAGGTGTCCAGGCGGACGGCGGCCGGGACATCTGCGCCGTGGCCCAGGACCATGGTGTTGGTGATCAGGCCCCAGCTATCCGAGATCCCGGTCTGCAGGAAGGCGGTGGCGGTGGTCTGGGAACCGTCCCGCTCCAGCGAGACATCGTAGCTCGCGAACGCGGCCCGCACCGGGGTGGTGAGCGGGGCGCGTTCCCGGCCGGCCGAAGTAGTCAGGACCGTGGTCTCGAAATCGTCGGGCGGTATGGTCAGGCGCAGCATCTGGCGCGCGGTGTCGATGTCGGCGGCGACGCCGGGGAGCGAGGCCAGCGGGGCGTAATCCACCCCGTCGACCGGGGCGCCCAGGCCCGCCGGAACCTTGATCCGCCAGGACTTCAGGTCGCTCATGCGGACGAACAGGCCGCCGTCGCGCTTGAGCACCGGGCGCGTCTCGCTCTGGTCCTGGCCGTTGATCGATATGTCCAGCAGCAGGATCTCGTCGGGCGGACGGCCACCGCCGGCCTGCTGGGCGACCACCTGCCCGGATGTGGCGAGGAGGGTCATGAGGGCGAGGAGCGCCGGGCGGCTATTGGAGCGCCCGTTCATCGGGTCCGGCCGCGCTTACGACCGAGGCCTGCATATCGGCCTGGTCGGTTGCGGCCCTCAACTCCAGGGCTTCATTGGGACGGATCGGCGTGGTGCAGCTCACCACCAGCCGCTGCGATGCGCCTGGCAGGACGTAGGCGGAGAGCTTTTCGCGGACCAGCTCCTGGCCGCCGCCCGCGCGGGCGAGGCGCAGTTCGGTCAGCTGGACATGTTGATCGCCTTGATTTGCAACGTCGATCTGGGCCTTGCCGTCCGGGAGAGGGGTGACCTTCCAGACCATGTGGCTTTGCGGCCGGGCGACCACTGTGAAGATCGGTATGCTGACCCGAAGCAGGGTGATGACCTCGCCGGGCTTGCCGGGCGCCTGGGGCGGGACCTCCTGGACCAGGACGCGATAGCTCTGCTCGCGCGAGGGATCGGCGCTCTGCAGGCCGAACCTGGCGATCTGGTCGGCGCCAGGGGCCAGTTCGAAGGCGGCGGGATTGGCCAGCACCGCGCGGGTGGGCTCCAGCACGTCCTTGCCGTCCTTCTGGCTCCAGCCGAACACCTTCATCTGCAGCAGGGCCGGCTGGTCGCCCGCGTTGTGCAGGGTCATGGTCGCGATCGGCGCCTTGGCCGACAGGGTCAGGCGGACGGGGTAGATCTTGAGGTTGGCTGCTGCTGCGGGCCAGGCGCCCAGGAGCGCGGGGCAGAAGGCCGTCAGGAGCAGGGCGAGGCGGCCAAGCGACATTGCGCGCCTAGTAGGTGACGGTGACGGTGATCGTGTCGCTGTAGCCCGCTGCAGGGACGTTCTGGGCGGATGGCACCCGGCCGAACACGGTCAGGCTGGTGGCGGTGATCGGGGCGGTGATGGCCGCGGGCGTGTCGGTGCCGGGCGTGTTGCCCCAGTTGGTGGTGCGGGCGGTGTCCTGATACAGCGCATAGGCCAAGGTGTTGGCGCCATTGGTCATTTGCCGTGAAGTGACCGTAGCGCCGGTGGCTGTCCCCGGATTCAACCCGACCTGGAACGAGGTCCCGACGGTGCAGAGCACCGACAGCGTCGTGGTGGCGTCGAGGTTTGTGGAGGCCGTGGGGTCGTAGGACCCGAAGGCGAGGGGATTGGCCGTGACGCTGCAGGCCTTCAGCACCGTCGCGCTGACCTGAAAGGTTGTCGTCGCGGTTGCGGCGAGCGTGGCTTTGGGGATGATCAAGCCCGACAGGAGCGCGAAAGTTGCGATCTTCCAGTGCGTTTTCAATGACTTTCTCCAAGTCTTCGAACGCTTTCAATAGAAGGTTGCAACCTCTTAGATTAAGGTATGGTTAAATTGCCCGTACTGGTTGTCTGGCCCTGGCGGCCGGGGCTGCAGACTTAGAACGTTATCTCCGTGACCCGCACTTTCGCAGCGCCCGCCGGCAGCTGGGACGCCGGTGCGGAAGCGGCCGAAGGGAGCGGCGAAACGCCGGCGGGCGCGGCTGGAACGTCGACCACGCTGCGTCGCACCTCGTAGGGCTCCGCCCGCGAACAGCTGACCTTGGGCGGCGCGCCGTTGCTGATATCGGTGCTCGCGGTTGCGATGGTGCAGGGCGACACCACGGTGGCGCCGACCAGAAGCGCGCTCCTGGAATTGCGGGTGTCGCCATGGGCGCTGACGCTCAGCGGCGCCAGGCAGAGGGCGCTGGGGAGAAGGACCGCGAGGGCCTTCAAGGTCGGACGCGGAACCAACGGCATGGCGGGGCTTATGAGGCCGTCTTCGGTCAAAGCGGATTTGACGAAACGTCGCTGATTTCCTGAGGATTTGCATCAATCGATGAAATCGAACGAAGCGAGCGCATTAATCCGTTGGACGTTCTGTAGCGGCTCGCCACCCTCGATCCGAATCTAAGTCGGGATCTGAATAGCCTTATGGCGCTCTCAAGCCTTCAGTACCTGTGCGGCCTGGGCTCCGGCTCGCTGGTCGGGCTGTCGCTGGGCCTGGTCGGCGGCGGCGGGTCGATCCTGGCCACGCCGCTGATGGTCTATGCGGTGGGGGTGCGCGATCCGCACCTGGCCATCGGCACCAGCGCCCTTGCGGTGGCCGCCAACGCCTTCGCCAACCTGCTCAACCACGCGCGCTGCGGCCGGGTGAAGTGGCGCTGCGCGGGGCTGTTCGCCGTGGCGGGGGTGGTCGGCGCGCTGGCCGGCTCGACCCTGGGCAAGGTGGTGGACGGCAAGCGGCTGCTGTTCCTGTTCGCGATCCTGATGCTGGGCGTCGGCGTGCTGATGCTGCGCCGCAAGTCGGCGGTGGGCGACCCGGGGGTGCAGCTGTCGCGCCGAAATGCGCCCAAGATCCTGGCCGCCGGCGCCTCGGCGGGGGCGCTGTCGGGCTTCTTCGGAATCGGTGGCGGGTTCCTGATCGTGCCGGCGCTGATGGTGTCGACCGGCATGCCGATCCTGAACGCGGTCGGTTCGTCCCTGGTCGCGGTGACCGCGTTCGGGTTGACCACCGCGCTGAACTACGCCCTGTCCGGATGGGTGGACTGGGGACTGGCCGGTGTGTTCCTGGCCGGAGGCGTGGTGGGCGGGCTGGTCGGCGCGCACCTCGCCAAGCGGCTGGCGGACCATAAGGGCGCCCTGGCCACCGTGTTCGCCGGGCTGATCTTCGTGGTGGCGCTGTACGTGCTCTACCGCACCACCACCTGAGCCTGCCCGCCCGTGACATGTCGGCGCCGGTCAGGCCCCACTGGCATGTCGAAAAAGCCGCCGGAATGACAGTGACATGTCAACGGTGCGGGCGGGTGGGCTCAGTGCAGCCGGCCCTGGCTCGCGGAGAGGTAGGCCAGGCCGCTGGAGGTCAGTTCCAGCGCCTCGTCGCCGAACGGCTGCATCGCGCTGGCGGGGGTCACCAGGTCGCCGGCGGCGGCGTCGAGCACCCGCACGATCTGGTCCTCCTCGTCGTCCCAGAGCACCGCGATGTCGCGCAGGCGCGCCGCCTCGCGACCGAGCGCCTCGCAGATCACCGGGTCGCTCATGCGCCGCTCGCTGAGCCGCAGCAGCGAGCGGTCGCCGCCCATGTCCTTGATCAGGTCGGCGTACTGGATCACCGCGGTGATCAGCTCGCCGGAGGGCGGGACGATGCGCAGCGGCGCGGGCGACCTGGGCGCCTTGCGGGCGGGGGCGCGGGTGGAACGGAACTGGCTGGCTCGGGCGGCAGGCATCTGGATTCCCATCGGCTGGCGACAGCATCCATATGAGATAGCGCTACGACAAAATCGGTCGTGACGGTTTAGGCGCCGCGAAACACTTGACCTTCCCATCATTGGAATCCCCACCTTGGGAGCCGGATCATCCGGTAGGCGCGACCATGACTGTTCTGACGACCGACAGACCGAAAGCCGCGCGGCCCCTGACCCTGGCGGTCGAGGGCATGACCTGCGCCTCGTGCGTCGCCCACGTCGAGCGGGCCATCGCCAAGGTCCCCGGCGTGGAGCGGGTCAGCGTCAACCTCGCCACCGAGCGGGCCGAGGTGGTCGGGGCGGTGGAGCCGGGCGCGGT
>JBARAK010000412.1:0-5875 GCA_049791955.1 Caulobacteraceae bacterium | reverse complement strand
GCCCTCCGGTGCGCGCCGGCCCACGCGCCACGCCGGTGGGACGCAGCGCTTCACCACCAAGAACCTGCCGACGAACAAATAGTCATGTCCCAGCCGGCCTTTTTCCTGGCGGCGCCACGGCGCGGCGGCTGCCGTCCGCAAGCTCGGCGAAGGAGGCTTGGGCACACCCGCTTAGGCGTGAAGACGGAACGATATTTTCCGCCCCCGCACCCTTGCGTCCCCCCCCCAAAGCAGGTATCCCCGCGCCTCGCCGCAAGGCGTTGCGCGCCCGTAGCTCAGCTGGATAGAGCATCAGACTACGAATCTGAGGGTCGGACGTTCGAATCGTTCCGGGCGCGCCATTTCTTTTCATCCTGCCGGACCGTCTTGAACCATTGTCTGTCAACGGTTTGAACGGCCGCGCGGCATGAGCCGAAGACGGTTCTGGCGGCAGTTTCCCAGCCTCTATCTGACGCTGCTGTGACCGCTTTTGTGCCAAGGCCCTCATCTCCTCGTGCAGATCGTCGGTGCGAAGTCTGCGTCGCCCTGCCGGCCGATCATCCGCTGGCGGCGAGCGGGGAGGCCGTGCAGCCCGCCGACCTGGCGGACGAAGCCTTCGTCGACCCCGAACAGGAGGCCGGCGCGCGGGAGGTGGCGCGACGGGGAGGCTTTGCGCCGCGTATCATTTCTGCACCCGGAGGCTTGGTCGCCGTGCTGACCCAGGTCTCGTTCGGCATGGGAGTCTCGGTGGCCCCCGATGTCCTGGCCGGCGTGATCCAGGTGCCAGGCGCGGTGTTCCGCCCCCTGGCGGGCGAGGCGATCGTCTCGGAGGTTGCGGTGATCTATCGGGCGCTCGAGGCGTCGCCGCCGGTGAAGCGGTTCATCGAACAGATCGAGGGACCCGGATGCTGACCAGTTCCATGTCCGGCCAAACGCTTGCTCACAAGGAGCCGTCGCGCCGCTCCGGGAAGCGACGCGACGGCGATTGAAGGTGTTATGAGGCGCTGACGGTCTAGGCTTCGACCGTCTCGCGAAGCGGCGGATAGTCGGTGTAGCCGTGGGCGTCGCCTCCGTAGAGGGTGGCGCGGTTCAGCTCGGCGAGCGGCGCGTGGGTTTTCAGCCGCTCCACCAGGTCCGGGTTGGCGATATAATCGCGGCCGAAGGCGATCAGGTCGGCGGCTCCGCTGGCGCGGACCTGGATGGCGAGGTCCAGGTCGAAGCCGTTGTTGGCCATGTAGGCGCCCTTGAAGGCGCGCCGCAGGATCTGCAGGTCGAAGCCGCCGACGGGCTCTCGCGGCCCCTGCGTCACCCCTTCGACGAGGTGCATGTAGAGCAGGCCGGCGGCGTCGACGATCTCGGTCGCACGGCGGAACACGGGTTCGGGATTGCTGTCGCCGATGTCGTTGAACGGGCTCAGCGGCGAGAAGCGGATGCCGACCCGATCGGCGCTCCAGGCGCCCACGACCGCATCGACCACCTCCTTGAGGAAGCGGGTGCGGTTCTCGACCGATCCGCCGTAGGCGTCGGTCCGCAGGTTGGTCTTATCGCGCAGGAATTGATCGATCAGATAGCCGTTCGCCGCGTGGATCTCCACGCCGTCGAAGCCTGCGCGGCGGGCGCATTCGGTGGCGTGGCGATACTGGTCGACCACGCCCGCGATCTCGTCGAGCTCCAGGGCCCGTGGCGTCGGATGCGGCTCAAGGCCGTTTTCGGTGAAGGCCTTGCCTTCCGGTCTGACCGCGGAGGGGGCGACGGGCAGGGCGCCGTCGGGCTGCAGGGCTGGGTGGGAGATTCGGCCGACATGCCAGAGCTGGCAGACGATAAGGCCGCCTTTGGCGTGGACGGCGTCGGTCACCAGCTTCCAGCCGGCCACCTGGGCGTCGCTATAGATGCCGGGCGTATAGGCGTAGCCCCGGCCCTGCGGGGAGATGTTGGTGGCCTCCGATACGATCAGGCCGGCGGACGCGCGCTGGGCGTAATACTCGGCGTTCAGGGGGCCGGGGACGCCCCCGTCGCCCGCCCGCGATCGGGTGAGCGGCGCCATGATGATCCGGTTTTTCAGGGTCATCGGGCCAAGGTGGACGGGCGCGAAGAGATCCGTGGAGGCGATGTCGGGCATAAGGACTCCGTCATGGACGCCGTGGCGGGGGGAGGGGCCAGGCCGCTCCTAGATGGGTCGGGCGAGAGCTCCTGTCATCGCCGCCGATCGCGATCATGGTCTTATTCAGCTTGCCGGTGCGTAACGCCCTGATCGAGGTCGTGGCGCGCATCGCTTGGGACTCCATGGACCGCGAGCGGAAGATCGGCCTCATGGAGCCGGGTGTCGGATCACACCAGGGTTCTGCGCGTTGCCGTTACAACCCGTAGGAGACAACGATGACGCTGAAGGTTTTGACGGCCTCGATAGCTGCGCTTGCCCTGGTTGGCGCGGCCGTTCCGACGGCAGCCGTGTTTGCGCAGGATCGGGGCGGCGGCCACGGCGGTGGTGGTCATCAAGGCGGCGGTAGCCATGGCGGTGGGGGGAACCGTGGTGGTGGTGGCAATCGCGGCGGAGGCGGCAATCATGGCGGCGGCCACGGCGGGGGGAGCCGCGGTGGTGGTTTCCATGGCGGTGGCGGTCGGGGCGGCCGTGGTCACGGCGGCGGGCTGGTGGCCGGGCTGGCGCTTGGCGCGATCCTGGGCAGCTACCAGGGCCAACCCTACTACTGCCGCGGTCATCGTCACTGGAGCCCGTACTATGGGCGCTATGTCGGCGGTGCTTGTTAAGCTGATCCAAGACGCGAGAAGCAGCCGGACCGCCTAAGAAGGACGGTCCGGCGTGGCGCATTATCCAGCGTCGCGGGCGGCCTCTCCGATCACGTTCGCAATGGCTCGGGACTGCGAGACGAAGACCGACGTGGCCGCCCTTGATCCCGGTGATCAGGCGACGCTCAGCCGGACGGCGAGGCCGTTGTGGGCGAGGTGCGAATAGGGGCAGACGATGTCGGCTTCGGCGACCAGGGCTTCCGCCGTCTCGCGGTCGACGCCCGGGAGCGTCACGGAGAGGGCCACATCGAGACCGAAGCCCTTACCGTCGTCACGCATGCCGATGCCGACGGCCGCAGTGACCGTGCTGGCGTCGTCGATCTTCACCTTCTTCTGCGACGCGACATACTTCAGCGCCCCGAGGAAGCAGGCGGAATAACCCGCGGCGAACAGCTGCTCAGGGTTCGTGCCCTCGCCACCGGCGCCGCCCAGTTCCTTGGCGGTGTCCAGCTTCACGGCGAGATGGCCGTCGGCGCTCTTGGCGGAACCGGTGCGGCCGCCCGTGGCGGTGGCTTCGGTACGATACAGGACCTTCATGGCGATGCTCCCAATTAAGTGGCACGACAATAGTTATCGCGGTAATGATTTAGTGCGCTTGCCTTCATCGCTTGTAAAGTGAAAATTTATCGCGATATCTTTTTGCGTTCGAAACGATGGTGAAGCGAAAGGGGACTCCGCGATGACAAAGCCAGCCGGCCCGTTGACCCTCGACGATCAGCTCTGCTTCGCGATCTATTCCGCGGGGATCGCCGTCAACCGAGCCTATCGCCCCCTGCTTGAAGCGCTCGAGATCACCTATCCGCAGTATCTTGTGCTGAGCGTCCTGTGGGAGAAGGATGGCCAGAGCATCGGCGTGATCGCGGACCGTCTCGCGCTGGAGTCCAGCACGATCACGCCGCTGGTGAAACGTCTGGAAGCCGCGGGCTTCCTGTTGCGGCGGCGCAATCCTGCCGATGAGCGCCAGGTGTTCGTCCATCTGACCGTGAAAGGCGTGGACCTGCAGGCGAAGACCTGTTGCCTGGCGGAGACCCTGCTCGAAAAATCCAAGCTGACGATTGCGGAGCTCATCAAGCTCAATAGGGACGTGAATGCGTTTCGAGCGGCGGTGGCCACGTCCTGAGGCGTCTGACTTGCCTTCAGGGGTCGGTTAGCAACGCCTGACCGCCCCGTCCGACTTCAGCTTCAGCGTTGCTGTACGCGCCCGTTCAGCTCGGTTTCGTGCCGCGCAGGCCTTGAATGTCGGGAAGCCGGGGCTTGGGGCCGGCGCCGGTGGATCGCGGGTCGGTAAGGACGGGCGCGGGCTTGTAGGAGGGCTTCGCCAGGTTGGACATGACGTCCTTTCGGGCCGACGGCCCCTCGGGTTGCGAGGGGCGGATCGCCAGCATGGCTAAGATGGGGACGATGGGCCCGAATAGCTTGGATGGCCTTGCACAATCAGGGCTGGCTCGTCCGCAGAGCGGATCGATGGACGGGGCCTGTTCGCCGTGGACCTTGCAAGTTTTGATATTATACACATCATATAAAAGATTGACGGCCGCCGCTAAAGTCACCGCGCCGTCGGAAGAGATGGAGAGGCACGATGTTCAGCCGGATTGGAATCGCCGGTTTCGCGGCGTTCTGCGCCGCCAGCGCGTTGTCGTCGGCGAGCCTGGCGCAGACGCGGCTCCAGGACGGAGCTTCGCTGGCCCACCTCGAGCAGGCGCTCGACAAGCCGGCGTCGAAGATCATCGACGGGCGGATCTGGGAATGCGACGGGGACACCTGTCACGCAGATCAGCAGGGCGTCGCCGACTCGCGACCGTTGACCTACGAATGCGAGAACGTCGCCAAGTCGTTCGGCCGCTTCAAGGACTACCAGACCGGAAGCGACGTACTGAAGCCTTCGCAGCTCAACACCTGCAATGCGAGCGTGAAGCCCTCGCTCCACGCCGGGCCGTAATCCCGGGGGCGCAGGAACTCAGGCGTAGGAGCGGGCGCGTTGCGTGGCTTCGTCCCTCAGCCGCCCAGTCAGTTCGCTCATGTGGTCGAAGCCATGGGTGAACGTCGCCAGGCCCTGGGATAGCGAGCGCAATTCGCCGTTCAGGTCGTAGCGTTCCGCCCGCGGCAGATAGGCCTCGATCCGGTCCCAGCCCGTCCATTCCGGCCGCGGCCCGAACCCCAGCACCTGGCCTCGCCGGGCGGAGAGGGTGGAGATCGCGTTGGAGGTGCAGGTCGCGGGCAGGTCGATGACCACCTTCTCGACCGGTTCGAGCAGGCAGGCGCCGGCGCGGCGCAGGGCCTCGTCCATCGCCAGCCGGCCGGCGAGGCGGAAGGCCATTTCCGAGCTGTCGACGGCGTGGAAGCCGCCATCGGTCAGGGCGACGGCTACATCGGTCACCGCGAAGCCCAGCGGCCCCTTGGCCATGGCGTCCAGGACGCCCTGCTCCACGGCTGGAATCCATTGCCTTGGAACCACGCCGCCGGTGATGCGCGAGGCGAAGGCGAAACCCTCTCCGCGCGGCAGCGGGCGGATCTCCAGGGTGATGTCGGCGAACTGGCCGTGGCCGCCGGTCTGCTTCTTGTGGCGCGCGTGCTGCTGCACGGCGGTGGAGATGGTTTCCTTGTAGGGCGTCGACGGCGGCGCGGTCGCCACCTCCAGTCCGAACCGGCTCTTCAGGCGGCTCAGCGCCAGCCGCAGGTGTCCTTCGCCCTGGCCAGCCATCACGGTCTCGTGGGTGTCCGGATCGTGGGTCAGGGACAGCGCCGGGTCCTCCTCGATCAGCCGGGCCAAGGCGTCGGATATCCGCACGTCGTCGTTGCGGGACCGGGGCGAGATGGCGACCCAGTGAACGGGCGGGCGCACCTGAAGGCCCGGCGGGCTGGCCAGGGTCTCGCCCTCCAGCGACAGGACTTGGCCGGCGCGCACATGATCGAGCTTGCCAAGCGCCGCGACCTCGCCGTCGGCGACCGCGCCGACCTTGGTCTGGGCGGGGCCCTGGACGAGGAAAAGTCCGCCCACCCGGTTCGGCTCGCCGTCCGGCAGGGTCAGCTCGCCGCCACCGGCGAGCCGTCCGCCCAGCACCCGCGCGTAGGCGAGCAGGCCGGCCTGGCC
>JBARAK010000411.1:0-2032 GCA_049791955.1 Caulobacteraceae bacterium | reverse complement strand
GTCCTGGGCGGTGTGGGTCAGGCTCTGCACCACGTCGGCGTCGGCGGGGGCGGGCTGGACCGAGAAGGGGTTCAGCGTCGGGTCGAGCAGCAGCGAGGCGTCGCTCAGGATCGCCAGCTTCTGGGTCTGGTCGGAGGGGATGAAGGTCCCCAGCGTCAGCACCTGGGACACCTGGGGCAGCTTGGACAGGCGTGCCGCCAGCGTCTCGGCCGCGGGCAGCGACGGGGTCAGGACATCGATGGTGTTGGGGGTCTGCTCCGGGTCCTTCATCAGGTCGTACACGGTGGCCATGGCCTCGCCGTGCGGGTTCTGCAGGTGCAGCGGGTTGAAGTCGAAGCGCACGAAGGCCAGCAGGCCCAGGCACACCACCGCCACCGCGCCGAAGATGGTCAGCACGCGGCGGCGCTTCTCGATCAGGTAATCGTCGAGCGGGCCAAGCGCGGCGATGCCCACATCGGCGGTCTCGCCCTTGGGCTTCAGCAGCATCAGCAGGGCCGGCAGGAAGGTCACCGCCAGCACGAAGGCGACCACCATGCCCACGCCCGCGATCACGCCCAGCTCGGACACGCCGGAATAGCTGGTGGGCAGGAAGGCGAAGAAGGCCAGGGCGATGGCCGCCGCCGCCAGGGCCAGCGAGCCGCCGACGCCGTCGCCCGCCGCCACCAGGGCGTCCTTGAGGTTCGGGTGGGTCCGTCGCTCGGCGCGGTAGCGGACGCTGAACTGGATGCCGAAGTCGACCCCCAGCCCCACGAACAGGGGGATGAAGGCCACCGAGATCAAGTTGAAGCGCCCGATGGTCAGCAGGCCGAGCCCCGCGGTCAGGATCAGCCCGACCACGGTGGTGAGCAGGATGGCCACGATCAGGCGCACCGAGCGGACCGCCAGCCACAGCATCAGCACCATCGAGCCGATCATCACCGAGGTCATGAGGACGGCGCGCTGCTTGAGCGAGGAGAACTGCTCGTCGTTCAGCGGCACCGAGCCGGTCAGCCGTACGGTCAGGCCATTGGCCTGGTCCAGATGCAGGTCGCGGGCGATCTGGTGGATGGCGTCGTCGGACTTGGCGCCCGGCTCCAGCGCGCCGTAGTCGAGCACCGGCTGGACCAGGATGAACTGGCGCGTCCCGGCGGAGTGCGGGCCGTTGGCGAGCAGGGCCTGCCACGAGAAATAGGCGGTCTGGCCATTGGCGGTCTTCTCCAGGGCGTCGGCCAGCCCGTTCATCGGCTTGTCGAGGTCCGACAGCTTGGCCTGGCCGTGCTGGACGCCCACCAGGGCGGCGTCGAAGGTGCTCATCACCCCGCGCACGCTCGGGTCGGCGGCCAGCGGCCCGAGGAAGGCCTGGGCCTGCAGCAGTTGGTTGACGGTGGACTGCACCTCGTTCAGCGGCAGCAGCAGCAGCCCTTCCTTCTGGAAGAACGGACCGCCGTTGGGGCGGCGCACGCTGCGGAACAGGTCATGATGCTGGGACAGGGCCGCGGTCAGCCGGTCGGCGGCCTGTTCGGCCAGCTCCGGCGTCGCCCCGTCGATCACCACCGCGGTCAGGCTGGCGTTCTGGGGGAAGGCGCGGTCCAGCGCCGCGTCGTCCTGGCGCCACTTCAGCTTGGGCGAGATCAGGCTGGCGGTGTCCGCCGACATGGCGAAATGGTTGGCCGAATACATCGCGGCGACCACGGCCAGGATCAGGCCGAGGGGCGCCACAACCAAGGCGAGACGGCAGCTCGTCGCCACGACGCGGGCGATCAGGGACGGCTTCACGGTCGATCCAGTTCCAGAAGACGGCGAGGATGGCGAACACCCCTTGTGCCCGCGAAGGCATATTAGGTGCAAGTGCGGTAAGCTTGCGTCTCGACAAGCTTGCCCGGCCATACGACTTAAGCCCCGTGAGCCACGACACCCTCATCCACCGATTGATCCGCCCCCCGGTCCGCGCGCTCGCGCCAACCGGAGTGACCCCCAATCAGGTCACCACGCTGCGCCTGCTGGCGGGCCTGGGCGCGGGCGCGGCGTTCGCCGTCGGCGCCCAGCCCTGGTT
>JBARAK010000410.1:0-6053 GCA_049791955.1 Caulobacteraceae bacterium | reverse complement strand
GCCCTGCGCCCGCTGGCGTTCGGCGACGGCCCGCAAGCCGATCCGGCCCTGACCGCGCTGTTCATCGTCTGGGGAGCGCTGGCCCGCATGGAGAGCCGGGGCGGCCACTACCGCACCGACCACCCGGCCCACGCAACCGAAGCCCGCTCCAGCCGGCTGACCCTGACAGACCTGCAGGCCGAGCCCATAGCCGCGGCCGCCTGACGCCGCCAAGGTGGGAGACGGCGGCGCGCTTGCGTCTCCCCTTGCCTTGCGGGAGAAGAAGCGTCCCCTGCTCGCTATGCCCGGAGCAGGGGCTGGAGCTGCATCGCCTTGCCTGAGACCGCCTCGCCCGCTTCCCCGCCCCTCGCCGGCCGCTACGCCCTGGTCACCGGGGCCTCGCGCGGCATCGGCTATGAGATCGCGCTGGGCCTGGCCAAGGCCGGCGCCCACGTGATCGCCACCGCGCGCACCCAGGCCGCGCTGGAGGAACTGGACGACGCCATCCTGGCCGCCACCGGCGAGCACGCCACCCTGGTCCCGGTGGACATCACCGACGGCGCCGCGGTCGACCGGCTCGGCGCGGCGATCTACGAGCGCTGGGGCAAGCTCGACATCCTGGTCTCCAACGCGGGCGACCTCGGCGTGCTGACGCCGCTGGCCCACCTCGATCCCAAGGTCTGGGAGCGGTCGCTGGCGGTGAACATGACCGCCACCTACCGGGTGATCCGTTCCATGGACCCGCTGCTGCGCCGGGCCGAAGCGGCGCGCGCGATCTTCCTGACCACCGGCGTCGCGGCCAAGCCCCAGGCCTTCTGGGGCGCCTACGCCGCCACCAAGGCCGGCATGGAAGCCCTCGTGCGCACCTACGCCGACGAGACCGACAACACCTCCATCCGCTGCATCCTGCTCAGCCCGGGCCCCATGCGCACCCGCATGCGCATGCAGGCCTTCCCGGGCGAGGATCCGGCCGACCTGACCCCGCCGGAGGCCATCGTCCCCCTGGTGCTGGAGCTTGTCACCGGCGAGCGTGAAGATCCGAAAGTAGAAGTTGTGCGCTACCCCGACTGGGCGGCGAAGCGAGGCTGAACATGGCCGATCTGGCGATCTATTACGAACATCCGGAGTGGTTCAAACCGCTGTTCTCCGTGCTGGAGCGGCGCGGGGTGAACTGGATACCCCTTCCCGTGCAGGACCACCTTTTCGATCCGGCCGACCTGCGGGCGCCGGCGCCGGTGGTGCTGAACCGGCTGGCGATGTCCTCGTTCCTGCGCCAGGACGAGCACGCGATCTTCTACTCCCAGGCGCTGATGGCCCACTATGAGGCCGCCGGCGCGCGGGTGATCAACGGCAGCGCGGCCCTGGCCATCGACACCTCCAAGGCCCGCCAGATGACCCTGCTGCGGTCGCTTGGCCTGCACATCCCCGCCACGGTCGTGGTGCACCGCTCCGCCGACCTGGTGCGCGCCGCCGCCGAGCTGCGGTTCCCGGTGATGGTCAAGGGCGACATCGGCGGTTCGGGCGCGGGCATGGCGCGCTACGACAGCCTTGAGGACCTGGCCGCCTTCGCCGAGGAGAACGGCTGCCCGACCGGCATCAACGGCGTGACCCTGGTGCAGGAATACGTCCCCGCCCGCGACGGCCGGGTGATCCGCTGCGAAACCCTGAACGGCAAGTTCCTCTACGCCATCGCCCTGAACGGCGCGGGCTCGACCTTCGACCTGTGCCCGGCCGACGTCTGCATGGCCGACAAGCCGTCGATCACCATCGACGCCTACACCCCTTCGCCCGAGATCATCCGGGCGGTGGAAGCGGTGGCCCGGGCCTCGCACTTGGACGTGGGCGGCATCGAGTACATGGTCGACGACCGCGACGGGGTGGAGCGCTTCTACGACATCAACGCCCTGTCCAACTTCGTCGCCAATCCGCTCGACGTGCTGGGCTATGATCCGCACGAGAAGCTGGTGGATTTCGTGGTCGACGAGATCGCCAAGACACGGAAGGCGGCGGCATGAAGTACGGCTTCTGGGCCCCCGTCTTCGGCGGCTGGCTGCGCAACGTCCCCGACGAGGGCATGTCGGCCACCTGGGACTACATGAGCCGGCTGTGCCGCCGGGCCGAGGAGATCGGCTACGACCTGACCCTGGTCGCCGAGCTGAACCTCAACGACATCAAGGGGACCGACCAGCCGGCGCTTGACGCCTGGTCCACCGCCGCCGCGCTGGCCGCCGTCACCCGGCGTCTGGAGCTGATGGTGGCGGTCAGGCCGAACTTCCACCACCCGGCCCTGTTCGCCAAGCAGGCCGCCAACATCGACCGCATCTCGGGCGGGCGGCTGGCGCTGAACGTGGTGTCCTCGTGGTGGGCAGACGAAGCCACCCAGTACGGCCTGCAGTTCGACCAGCACGACGACCGCTACGGGCGCACCCGCGAATGGCTGCAGGTGGTCGACGGCCTGTGGACCCAGACGCCCTTCAGCTTCGAAGGCGAACGCTACCAGCTCAAGGACGCGATCTGCGAGCCCAAGCCGTTGTCCAAGCCCCGGCCGACCATCTACGCGGGCGGTGAATCCGAATCCGCCAAGACCATGATCGCCACCCAGTGCGACGCCTACGTCATGCATGGCGACGAACCCGAATTCATCGCCGCCAAGATCGCCGACATGCGCGCCCGCCGCGAGAAGCTCGGCCTGCCGCCGATGATCTACGGCATGGCCGCCTACGCCATCGTCCGGGACAGCCAGGCGGAGGCGGAGGCCGAGGTCGAGCGGATCACCCGGCTCGACGCCGATGCGCCGGGCTTCGGCAATTTCCAGCAGTGGCTCTCGGGAACCGAGCTGGAGCGCGAGCTGAAGATCAAGGAATACAGCGTCTCCAACCGTGGCCTGCGCCCCGGCCTGGTCGGTTCGCCTGAGCACATCCGCGCCCGGATCGCCGAGTTCGAAGCCGCCGGCCTCGACCTGCTACTCCTGCAGATGAGCCCCCAACTGGAAGAGATGGAGCGCTTCTCCGCCCAGGTGATCCAGCCGGCCCCGCTGGAGGTCGCTGTCGCCTGAGGCGGCTTCCAGCTCGCCTCGTGCGTTATGCCGCCATGGTTTCGCAGAGTGCACGCCATGACCGAGCCTGACACCCCCTGGTGGAAGGGGGCGGTGATCTACCAAGTCTATCCGCGCAGCTTCCAGGACAGCGACGGCGACGGCGTGGGGGACCTCAGGGGCGTGATCGCGCGCCTGCCCTACATCTCGGACCTCGGCGTGGACGGGATCTGGCTGTCGCCGGTGTTCGCCTCGCCCATGGCCGACTACGGCTACGACATCAGCGACTATCGGGCGATCGACCCGCTATTCGGGACGCTGGAAGACTTCGACGCCCTGATCGCCGAGGCCCACGCCCTGGGGCTGAAGGTGATCGTCGACCAAGTCTATTCCCATACCTCGGACCGGCACGCCTGGTTCGCCGAAAGCCGCTGCGACCGCACCAACCCCAAGGCCGACTGGTATGTCTGGGTCGACGCCCGCGCCGACGGATCGCCCCCCAGCAACTGGCAGGCGGTGTTCGGCGGGTCGAGCTGGAGCTGGGACGCCGCGCGGCGGCAGTACTACCTGCACAACTTCCTGTCCCAGCAGCCCGACCTGAACTTCCATGTCCCGGCAGTGCAGGCGGCCCTGCTCGATGTGGCGCGGTTCTGGCTGGACCGGGGCGCGGACGGCTTCCGCCTGGACGTGGCCAACTGCTTCGCTCACGACCCCAGCCTGGCCGATAATCCGCCGTCGGATCATCTCGACGCGGTGAAGCCGCACGATATGCAGTTGCATATCCACGACCGCGAGCAGCCCGAGGCCCTGGCCTTCGCCGAACGCCTCCGCGCCCTGGTTGACGAGACGCCCGGCCGCATGACCGTGGCGGAATTGTTCAGCCACCGCTCGCTGGAGGTCACCGCCGACTACACCGGGACGTCCAAGGGCTATCACACCGCCTACAACTTCCTGTTCCTGGGCGAGCGGTCGGGCGCGGAGTTCCTGCGCACCGGGGCCGAGATGCTGATGCGGCTGGCGCCGGACGCGTGGCCCTCCTGGGCCTTCTCCAACCATGACGTGGCGCGGGTCGCCACCCGCTGGGGCGCCGGCCGCCCGCAACCCCAGTTCGCCAAGCTGCTGTTCGCGGCCCTGACCACGCTGCGGGGGACCGCCTTCGTCTATCAGGGCGAGGAACTGGGCCTGCCCCAGGGCGAGGTGCCGTTCGAGCGGCTGAAGGACCCGGACGGAATCGCCTTCTGGCCGGCCTATAAGGGCCGCGACGGCTGCCGCACGCCCCTGCCCTGGACCGCCGACGCTCCGTACGCAGGCTTCAGCACGGCCGAGCCCTGGCTGCCGGTCGACCCAGCCCATCTGCCCCTGGCGGTGGACCGCCAGGGGCGCGACCCGCAGTCGATGCTGGCCTTCGCCAGGTGCTGGCTGACCTGGCGGCGGGGAGAGCCGGTGCTGAAGACAGGGCCCATCGCCTTCCTGCATGCGCCGGACGGCGTCCTGGCCTTCGCACGGGGCGAGGCGCGGCTATGCCTGTTCAATCTCGGGGAGGAGGCCGCGCGCGTGGCGCTCCCGGAGGGCGGCTGGCGGACGGCGTTCGACCTGGGCGGCCGGCTCAGCGGCGATTGCGCGGAACTGGCTGCGGGAACCGGGCTGATCCTGGCTTCGGTCCAAGCCCCGCCCTCGCTTTGAGCCGGACCTTCAGGCTACGCGGCAGGAAGAAGGACCAGATCACCCAGCCGGCGGCCAGGGCCACGATCGCATAGACCGCCACGTACTGGAGGACGGCGCTCACAGCCCCGCAACCTTGGCCAGGTGGAACACCACCAACGCCGCCAGGTAGGCCAGCGCCATCATGTAGGCGAACATGGCGACGGGCCAGGTCCAGGAGTTGGTCTCGCGCTTCACCACCCCGAAGGTCGAGGCGCACTGGGGCGCGAAGATGAACCAGGCCAGGAAGGCCAGCGCGGTGGGCAGGGACCATTGGCTGTGCAGGGCGCTGCCCAGCGGTCCCAGGGCCTCCCCGCCGCCGGAGACGGCGTACACGGTGCCGAGCGCCGCCACCGACACCTCGCGCGCCGCCATGCCCGGGATCAGGGCCACCGCGATCTGCCAGTTGAAACCGATCGGCCGGAGCACGGGCTCGATGAAATGGCCGATCATGCCGGCGAAGCTGTAGTCGATGGCCGGCCCCAGGGCCCCGGCCGGCTTGCCGGGCACCGAGCTCAGGAACCAGATCAGGATCATCATCGACAGGATCACCGTGCCGGCCCGGCGCAGGAAGATCTTGGCCCGGGTCAGCACCCCCATGATCACGTTCTTGGGGTCCGGCAGCTTGTAGGCCGGCAGCTCCATGATGAAGGGCTCGGTGGCCCCGCGCCAGAACAGCTTGCGGATCACGAAGCCCACCAGCAGCGCGCTGACGATGCCCGCCGCGTACAGGCCGAACATCACCAGGCCCTGCAGGTTCACGAAGCCCCACACGGTCCGGTTCGGGATGAAGGCGGAGATGATCAGGGTGTAGACCGGGATGCGGGCCGAGCAGGTCATCAGCGGGGCGACCAGGATGGTGGTCAGCCGGTCGCGTTTGCTGTCGATCACCCGGGCGCCCATGATCCCCGGGATGGCGCAGGCGAAGCTGGACAGCAGCGGAATGAACGCGCGCCCGTGCAGCCCCGCGCCCCCCATCACCTTGTCCATCAGGAAGGCGGCCCGGGCCATGTAGCCGAAGTCTTCCAGCAGGATGATGAACAGGAACAGGATCAGGATCTGGGGCAGGAACACCAGCACGCTGCCCACGCCGGAGATCACCCCGTCGGTGATCAGGCTGCGCAGCACGCCGTCGGGCATGACCTGGGTCACCAGGACGGCCAGGTGATCGAAAGCGCCTTTGATGAGGTCCATCGCCGGCTGGGCCCAGGTGAACACCGCCTGGAACATCAGGAACAGGACCGTGAGCAGGATGGCGCTGCCGGCCACCGGATGCAGCAGCACCCCGTCCAGCCGGCCGGTCAGGGTGTCGGGACGGGTCGGCGGCGCGACGCAGGCC
>JBARAK010000409.1:0-2173 GCA_049791955.1 Caulobacteraceae bacterium | reverse complement strand
GCGAGCTGCTGGCCGCCGCCGAAGCCTTCGTCCGGGCCCAGGGCGCGCGGCGCATGCGGATGACGGTGATCGGCATCCGCGACACCCTGATCGCCTGGTATCGCCGCCGCGGCTACGCGCCCACGGGCGAGGTGCTGCCGTTCACCTATGCCGACGTTCCCAGGCCCGACCTGGATTTCGTCGTGCTGGAGAAGGCGATCTAGCGTTGGGGGCTTCCCACGGAATCGTGGGAGGCGGTTCGATGCAATCGAGCGCCGCAACGTGGCCCCAATCAACCTCCAGCTTTCAGCGGTGCGGGAGGCGCGGATGGATCGACGCTCACTGTTCGTCGCAGCAATAGCCTTCGCCGCCCAGCCGGCATCTGGGAGAGCCGCCACAGAACCAAGGCTGGCTGACGCGGATAAGGATCCGGTCGCGGTCTTCTACGGACGAATGACGGAGTTCATGCGAACCGGCCGCGGCGAGCCGCTGCTTCAAGCGGCGGAAGCGATGCGCGCCATGACCGGTTCGATGCCTGAGGCGGTCGCCCAGGCCTTCGCCATCCTGGGCGAGGAAGCGGTGGCGTTGCGGATTGCCGATGTGGCCAAGCGGCCCCAGGCGCCGTCCGAGGCCGAGCGTCAACTGGCGGATGCGATGATGCAGGACGCCCATGCGCTTCCCGCGCTCGACACCCTGGCCAGGCGGGTGCGCGACCGACGAATCGTGATGATCAACGAAGCCCACCACGTTCCCCGTCACCGCGCCTTCAGCGCCGCCCTGGCCCTGCGTCTTCGCGAGGAGGGGTTCAACTGGTTCCTTGCCGAAGCCTTCGCCCCCGCGATCAGCCGCTTGACGCCAAACACGCCAGTCAAGCGGGGCATGGGGACCTACATCAATGACCCGGTGTTCGCCGAGGGGCTGCGGCGTTTGCGTGACGCCGGCTACCGCTTCGCCGCTTACGACTATCCGGACAGCAATACACCGCTCGCACGGCCCGACATGTCGACGGAGATGAATGGGCGGGAAGCCAGCGCCGCCTGGCATATCAAGGCGCTGCTGGATCGGGAGCCGCAGGCCAGGATCATTGTCCACGTCGGTTTCGGCCACATAGGCAAGCATCCGACCGTCGTGGACGGGAAGCCGCTGACCCTGCTGGGCGAGCGCCTTCAGGAGGTGACGGGCGTGACCCCCTTCTGCATCGACCAGACCTACTGCTCTCCTCATTCCGAGCCGGGCCTGGATTACATCTACCTCCAGAAGACGATCGCCCGGTTCCAGCCGACGGAACCCGTGCTTCTCAGGCTGACCGGCGGAGCGCCGCTGGGCGTGGCCGCGTACATGAACGATGAGACAGTGCTCCACCCTCGCTTCGAGGATGCTTTCGGCCGGCCCGGCTGGCGGAGCCGTTTGGAAGGCGTGAAGCCCATAAGGGTCGATCTGAAGCTGGCCCAGGCGCGCAGGTGCGTCATGCTTCACGCGCTTTCCCGGGCCGAAGCCGGATCGGAGGCCGTCCCATCGGACACCCTGGTGATCCAGCCCGAGATGGGCGAGGCTTATCTTATGCTTCGCCCCGGTGCGTACACGCTGCAGGGTGAGACCCGCGAGGGCGTAGTCGATCTGGGCTCACTCAACGCCTAAGCGTCAGCCCCTGTGCTGGCGCGGACCCTGCGAGCGGTTCAGTCCGAAGATCACGGCCAGGCTCGCGACCAGCATCGCCGCGCTCATGACCAGTGCGCCATGGGCGTTGTGGCTGGTGACCACCAGCGAGGCCATCACCGGGCCGATCGCGCCGCCGAGCAGCTGGGCGCCGCCGAGCTGGACCGCCGCGCGCCGCGAAGGGTCGGCCTTGATGGTCATGGGCACCACGAAGGGCATGACCAGCAGGGCGCAGAAGCCGATCGCGCCGCTCGCCCCAATGAACAGCCACGCCGGCGACCTCAGCGCGTAGACCGCCAGGGCGCCGAGCAGGACCAGCCCGCTGGACAGCAGCACGTCCAGGAAATTGGCCCTGCCGGAGATCGCCGTCGCGGCCAGGCCGCCGAGCACCTCCAGCGCCAGGGTGAGGGCGATCGCGGTCTGGGCGACGCCGCTGCTCAGACCGGACTGCAGGGCCAGGGGGACGATGTACATGCCGGCGCCGGCGATCGCGGCCTGGAATACGAACACCGCCAGCAGGGCGAACCAGCCCCTGGTC
>JBARAK010000408.1:0-5426 GCA_049791955.1 Caulobacteraceae bacterium | reverse complement strand
CTCGCCTGCCGCGCGCCGGCACAGTCCTGGAGCTGGCCTCGGGCTCGGGCGAGCACGCGGCCCATAACGCGGCGGCCTTTCCCGGCCTGCAGTGGCGGCCAAGCGACGCCGATCCCCAGGCCCTTGCAAGCATTGCGGCCTGGCGAGGCCACGTCGACCTGCCGAACCTGCTCGCTCCGATCCGCATCGACGCCTCCGCGCCGGACGAATGGCCGATCGACCACGCGGACGCCGTGGTGTGCATCAACATGGTCCACATCTCGCCCTGGGAGGCGACGCAAGGTCTGCTGAAGGGGGCGGCCCGTCTGCTGCCACAGGGCGGCGGGCTGTTCCTCTACGGGCCATACCTGGAAGCCGGCGTGACCACCGCCCCCAGCAATGTCGAGTTCGATCTCAGCCTGAAGCGGCGCAATCCCGGCTGGGGCCTGCGCCAGCTCGAAGAGGTCAGCAGGCTCGCCGCGCAGCACGGCCTGGACCTGGCCGAGCGCATCGCCATGCCGGCCAACAACCTCATCCTGGTCTATCGCAAAACCTGAGCCGCCATGAACGCCTGGCTTTTCTCATACGGCACGCTTCAGCAGGAGGCGGTCCAACTGAAAACCTTCGGACGCCGCCTCTCAGGCGTCGCGGACACCCTGCCGGGCTACGCCCGCGCGATGGTGAGGATTACCGACCCGGACGTCCTGGCCGCGAGCGGGGCCGACCACCATCCGATCGTGGCGGCGACCGGCGACCCGGCCGACGAGGTTCCGGGGACCGTGTTCGAGATCAGCGAAGCTGAACTCGCGGCCGCCGACGCCTACGAGGTGTCCGACTACCGCCGCGTCGAAGTCCAGCTGAAGTCCGGACGCAACGCCTGGGTCTATGTTGGGGCGTAGCCAGCTTCCCCTTATCGCCGCCGCGCCCTAAAGGGTCTCAATGTCCGCACGCAGGAGCAGGGCCGAGCGCGTCGTCGCGGTCGCCGATCTGGCCGGGACCTTCGTCTTCGCCGTCGAAGGGGCGCTGACCGCGATCTCCGCCGGCCTGGACCCGATCGGGGTCCTGGTGCTGGCCTTCCTGACCGCGCTCGGCGGGGGCCTGCTGCGCGACCTGCTGATCGGCGCCACACCGCCCGCGGCGATCTCGAACTGGGCCTACAGCGTGCTGGTGGTGGCGAGCGCCACGGGGACCTGGTTCCTCCACCCCCATCTCCACGGCCTTCCCGCCAACCTGATCGCCTTCGATGCCGCCGGCCTCAGCCTCTTCGCCGTGGCGGGGACGCAGAAGTGCCTGGATCGCGGGCTGCACCCCATCGTGGCCATCTTCGTCGGACCGATCAGCGCGGTGGGCGGCGGCGCCTTGCGCGATATCGTCATCAACCAGACGCCGCGGGTCCTGCGCGAGGACATCTATGCGACGGCGGCGCTGCTCGCGGCGGTGATCATCGTCGCCGGCCGCGCGCTGCGCCTGCCCGCCCGCCCGCTGATGATCACCGCAGGACTCGCGGCCTTCGCCCTGCGGATGGCGGCCGTCCACTACGGCTGGCGGCTGCCGACACCGCCGCATTGATCAAGGGGTGGAGCCCTCCGGTCCAGGACCGGAGGGCTCCCGATCGCAAGGCGGCTACGCCCTACGACCCCTTGTTCCAGGCCGCCTTCTGGCTCATCAGCCAGGAGAAGTCACCGGTGAGCTGGCCGGACTGGTCGCCCTTGCCCGTCGCGGGATCGTAGCTGGTCCAGATGCCCGCCGAGGAATGGCATCCCATGCAGCTTTCCGTGGCGAAGATGTTGGTGTGCACGCCCGGCTTCATCCCGCCCGGTCCGTTGTTCATCGGCGTGGTCCAGACAGCCGGCCTGGCGGTCGCCGAGGGGACGGACGGCGGCCCCACGCACTTGGCGGCCTTGGGCACGGCCTCTTCGGAATTGCAGGCCTCCTGCGCGCCCCACTGGAAGTAGGTCTCCATGGTGATGTTGGTCAGGAACACCGGCGTCGGCTGACCGCCCGGCTTGTTCGCCACCGCCTGCGGCAGGCCGGCGTCCCACTTCGAGGGCGGGGTCTTGGGCGAGATCGGCCACTGGGTGTCGATCAACTGGTAGTACTGCCAGATCGAGCCTTGCCGGGCCATGGCGGCGCGCACCTCGGCGTTCAGCGCCACCTTGTCGCCCGGGATCGGGATGGCGCGCCAGGCCTGGATCGGCGTCTTGGGATAGACCCCGTTCACCGCCTGCGGCTGCTGGTTGACGGTGCAGAGCGGACAGTTCGGATCGGTGAACGAGGGGTGCAGGTTCGGATGCGCCACCGGATCGACGTCCAGGTTGTCCACCTGCTCGAAGGTCGACCACACCCACTGGGGCGAGGAGACGCTCTTGTGGCCGATGTGCATCCCGACCAGGCCCACGGTCACGTTGCGCTCGACCTGTTTGCCCTTCGCATCCACGTCGATGATGGTGGCCGCCGTGGTGTAAAAGCGGCTGGGATCATCCACGCCGGGCTTCAGGATCTTCCAGGCGAACTTGAGCTCGAAAGAGCCGCTCCAGTCCTGGCGCTCGTCGCCGAGCGGCATGTCGACGGTCTTCCCGGCCCCGGCGAAGGCGACCTGCCCGTTGATATTGTAGAGTTTCTGGTCGCACAGATAGCCCGTCTCGTTCGGGTCGACCATGATCTCGTAATAGACGAACTCGCCGTTCTGATCGACCAGGGGACCGGTGAAGGCCTGCCCGATCTCGCTGAGCCCGACGTTGCTGGCGTTCAGCTCGCCCACCGCCGAGATCACGCCCAGGAAGCGCTTCCGGCGCGGGTCGGCGTTGGCCGTGGCCTGGACCGAGAACGCCTTCAACCCCTTGCTGACCGGCTCGCTCAGGTCGCGGGTCAAGGCCATGGCCCGCAGCTTCCCGTCGGCCGAGCAGGCGCGCGGCTTCGCGCCGTCGACCTGGTAGATCGAGGCAGAGCTATGCCACAGCGTCCAGTGCGGCGCGCCGAAGGCGGTGTCGGTCAGGCTGGGCGCCGCCTCGCCCTGGTTGTTGGTCGGCCAGTTCAGCGCGAAGAACATCTGCCAGGAATAGAGGTCGAACTCCCGCTGCACCTGGGAGAACTTCTTGGCCTGATCCAGCTGGCCCTTCAGTTCGTTGTCGATGTCCCCGGGCATCTGCGGGGTCACATCCGGCGCGAACTCCGGAAAGGCCCGCAGGTAGGGCTTGGCCGCGGGTGGCGAGGCGGCGCTCAGACCGGTCACGGCCAGGGCCCCCACGGTGAGGGCGGCGCCGACGCCGCCGGCCCACAGGCCGAAACGGCGGAGTCTCGTGCGTTCGAGCATGGATCTGTTCGTCCTGGCTGGGGTGACCGCCGCGCGCCGGGCGACCCGGCGACGCGGCGCCGGCCCCCTGCAGCGACGCGGAGTATCAAATCAAATACCGGCCCGATGCAACTATAAATTGTTGCCGAATGGAAATTAACCTTGCCGGGTTTCCGGGCGGCGCGAGCGGGGGGAGCTAGGCCGCCGGCAGCCGGTATTCGGCGAACTGGGTGCGGATCAGTTTCTTGTCGATCTTGCCGGTGGCGCCCAGCGGAACGCTGTCGACGAACACCACCGCGTCGGGCATCCACCACTTGGCGATCTTGCCCTCCAGCTGGGCGTAGAGCTCCGCCGCGGTGGCTGTCTCTCCCGGCTTGAGCTGCACCAGCAGCAGCGGCCGCTCGTCCCACTTGGGATGGGGCACCCCGATCACCGCCGCCACCGCGACCTTGGGGTGGCAGGCGGCGATGTTCTCGATCTCGATCGAGGAGATCCACTCCCCGCCCGACTTGATGACGTCCTTGGCCCGGTCGGTGATCTGCATGAAGCCTTCCGGATCGATGGTGGCGATGTCGCCGGTGTCGAACCAGCCCTCCGCGTCCACCGCCTCGCCCTCGGCCCTGAAATAGGCCCGCGCCACGATCGGGCCCTTGACCATCAGCCGGCCGAACGCCTCGCCGTCCTCCGGCACGGGCCGGCCCGCGTCATCCTTCAGCGCCAGTTCCACGCCCAGCGCCGAGCGCCCCTGCTTCAGGCGATAGGGGATCTGGGCGTCGAACGGCAGGGCGGCGACTTCCGCCGTCGGCGCGCCCAGGGTGCCGAGCGGCGAGGTCTCGGTCATGCCCCAGGCGTGGATGACATCCACCCCGTAGCGGTCGTGGAAGGCGCGGATGATCGCCTCCGGGCAGGCCGAGCCTCCGATCACCACCCGCTTCAGGGTCGTCAGCCGCCCGCCCGTGGCCTCCAGGTGATGCAGCAGCGCCTGCCACACCGTCGGCACCGCCGCCGAGAAGGTGACCCCCTCGCTCTCCAGCAGTTCGTGGATGGAGGCGCCGTCCATCTTGGCGCCGGGCATGACCAGCTTGGCCCCGACCGCCGGGGCCGAAAAGGTGACGCCCCAGGCGTTGGCGTGGAACATCGGCACGACCGGCAGCACGACGTCGCGCGCCGACAGCCCCATCACGTCGGCCTGCAGGGTCATGAAGGTGTGCAGGAAGTTGGAGCGGTGCGAGTAGAGCACGCCCTTGGGATCGCCGGTGGTGCCCGAGGTGTAGCAGAGCCCCGCCGCCGTGTGCTCGTCGAACCCGCCCCAGGCGCACTGGTCGGACTGGTCCGCGATCCATTCCTCATAGGTCAGGACGTCGGGACCGGCCTCGGCTGGCCGGTGCGCCTCGTCGGTCAGCACCACCACCCGCTCCACCGCCGGGGCCTTGTCGATATTGGCCAGCAGCATCGGGGCGAAGGTCGGGTCGGTCAGGATGATGCGGTCCTGCGCGTGGCGGATGATCCAGCAGATCTGGTCGGGATGCAGGCGGGGATTGAGGGTATGGCACACCGCGCCGATCCCCATGATCCCGTACCAGGCCTCCATGTGCCGGGCGGTGTTGAAGCCCAGGGTGGCCACCCGGTCGCCGGGCCTGATCCCGTGGGCCAGCAGGGCGTTGGACACCTGCTTGGCGCGGCGGTGGATGTCCGCGTAGCGGGTGCGCACGATCGGTCCTTCGATCGAGCGCGTGACCACTTCGCGCGCGCCGTGCCGTTGGGCGGCGTGGTCGATGATCCTGTCGAGGGTCAACGGCCAATCCTGCATCAGGCCAAGCATGCGCATCTCCCTGGATTTCATCGGCCGTCGTCACCGAGCGGGCGCGACCGTTGCTGAAATCAAGAGCCGAAGCGGCGGCGCGGTCAAGGCAAGTCCGGATACCGCAGAAACGAAAAACCCCGCCGGCTCGCACCGGCGGGGTTCTCGCATCCCGTCAGGGACGCAAACTCAGTTGCTGGCGGCCATCACGGCGGCGATCAGGCCGGTCGCGGTGGCGGCGAGGACGAAGTTGTTGTCCACCCGGCGCCACTGGTAGCCGCGCGGCGGCGCGCGCAGGCGGTAGCGGCGGTAGTCGACCTGGGCGCCGCGGCTCCAGTCGCCACGGGCGATCTT
>JBARAK010000407.1:0-6717 GCA_049791955.1 Caulobacteraceae bacterium | reverse complement strand
GCCTTGACCCGGCCCCGATCGCGGTCGAAGGCGTATGCGGCAAGACGCGGCGCCAGCCGCAGCAACGCCAGGGCCAGCCGCGCCGGCGGCGTCCGCCAGGTCAGGAAGGCGTTGAAGCTGTCCTTTACCGTAAGCGTTCCATCGAAGTCGAAGGCGACCCGCTGCGGGTTCGATCCGGCTCCCGGATCGCCGCCCGGTCCCGGCGGGGAGCCCGCCGCCACTGGCGTGGATATGGACACGTCCTTATCTCTCCTGATCTGTCTGGTTCGGAGCGCGACACCGCCGCGCCATGAAACGCTTGATCGCAGCGTCGAAGGTGTGGTCGAATGAAGGACTTGTAGGACTGTCAGAGTTTCGTAAGCCCCACGGTCCTAAATCCTGCAAGGTCGGAGCCTCAGCTTTGGCGCCTCGGCCCGTCCGGATCGGATCGTACGGGCTAGCGGTGGTCCAGGGTCTTCGTACTGGATCGCCGCCCAGGAGTGAGATGCACCAATGACCAAGGCCGCCAGCGGCGACTCCAAGAGCACTCTGTACTGCTCCTTCTGCGGGAAGAGCCAGCACGAGGTGCGCAAGCTGATCGCCGGCCCCACGGTGTTCATCTGCGACGAATGCGTCGAGCTCTGCATGGACATCATCCGTGAGGAGCACAAAATCACCTTCGTCAAGGCGAAGGATGGCGTGCCCACGCCCAAGGAGATCCGCGAAGTCCTCGACGACTACGTGATCGGCCAGGACCACGCCAAGAAGGTCTTGGCCGTGGCGGTGCACAACCACTACAAGCGGCTGAACCACGCCCAGAAGAACAACGACGTCGAGCTGGCCAAGTCCAACATCCTGCTGGTCGGGCCGACCGGTTCGGGCAAGACGCTGCTGGCCCAGACCCTGGCGCGCATCATCGACGTGCCCTTCACCATGGCCGACGCCACCACCCTGACCGAAGCCGGTTACGTGGGCGAGGACGTGGAGAACATCGTCCTCAAGCTGCTCCAGGCCGCCGACTACAATGTCGAGCGCGCCCAGCGCGGCATCGTCTACATCGACGAAATCGACAAGATCAGCCGCAAGTCCGACAATCCCTCGATCACCCGCGACGTGTCGGGCGAGGGCGTGCAGCAGGCGCTGCTCAAGATCATGGAAGGCACGGTAGCCTCCGTCCCGCCCCAGGGCGGCCGCAAGCATCCCCAGCAGGAATTCCTGCAGGTGGACACCACCAACATCCTGTTCATCTGCGGCGGCGCTTTCGCGGGGCTGGAGAAGATCATCAGCGCCCGCGGCGCCGGCACCTCGATCGGCTTCGGGGCGACGGTCAAGGATCCGGACGAGCGTCGCACGGGGGAGATCCTGCGGAACGTCGAGCCGGAGGACATGCTCCGCTTCGGCCTGATCCCGGAGTTCATTGGCCGCCTGCCGGTGATCGCCACCCTGGAGGACCTGGACGAAGAGGCCCTGGTGAAGATCCTCACCGAGCCCAAGAACGCCCTGGTCAAGCAGTACCAGCGCCTGTTCGACATGGAGAACGTCGGCCTGACGTTCACCGCCGACGCCCTGCACTCGATCGCCAAAAAGGCGATCGGTCGCAAGACCGGCGCCCGCGGCCTGCGCTCGATCATGGAAGGCATCCTGCTGGAGACCATGTTCGAACTGCCCACCTACCAGGGCGTCGAAGAGGTGGTGGTCAACGCCGAGGTGCTCGAGGGCCGCGCCCAACCGCTGATGATCTATGCCGAGAAGCGGGGCGACAAGGCGTCCTAGGACGCCACAGCCTCCGTCCTTCATTCCATTCCGCTGTTTTCCTGGCCGGAGCGGTCTCCGCTTCGGTCAGTTCTCTTTCCACAGGTTTCGCCTGCGCGGGGGGAAGCGGTAGAGGGAAGCTGTTTGTCTGGAAAATCCAGTCACCCTTCGTCCGTCCTGACTTCGCCCACGCTTGAGGCGTTTGGCGCGGCCCACTGTCGCTCCATGAGCCAGCGCTTGAACTCCCCTCCGTACGGGCCAACATAGGTCGAGACCGACTCTCGTCGCCGGGCTCTTCCGGGGCGGGACGGGGTCTTCCTCCCGCCGGCGCAAGGACGCGGCGACGGGGCGGCCCCGATCGGCCGGGTGCGCGGTTCCGCACCGGTCAAGGAGTGTATGATGTCTGAGATCCAGACCCTGCCCGTGTTGCCTCTGCGCGACATTGTGGTGTTTCCCCACATGGTGGTGCCGCTGTTTGTCGGCCGTGAGAAGTCCGTCAGGGCCCTCGAAGAGGTGATGAAGGGCGACAAGCAGATCCTGCTCGCCACCCAGAAGAATTCCGCCGACGACGATCCTGAGCCCGGCGCCATCTACGACGTCGGCGTGGTCGCCAGCGTCCTGCAGTTGCTCAAGCTGCCCGACGGCACGGTGAAGGTGCTGGTCGAAGGCAAGCGCCGTGCGGCGTTGCTGCGTTTCACCCAGACCGACTCGTTCTTCGAAGCCGAAGTCGCCGGCCTGGACGAGGATGGCGAGGACGCGCCGGAGGCCGAAGCGCTGAGCCGCGCCGTGGCTGAGCAGTTCGAGAACTACGTCAAGCTGAACAAGAAGGTCCCGCCGGAAGCGCTGGCGTCGATCCCCCAGATCGCCGAGCCTGGCAAGCTGGCCGACTCCATCGCCGCCCACCTGTCGGTGAAGATCGCCGACAAGCAGGCTCTGCTCGAAATCTTCAACGTCGCCAAGCGGTTGGAGAAGGTCTACGGCCTGATGGAGGGCGAGATCTCCGTCCTGCAGGTGGAGAAAAAGATTCGCTCGCGTGTGAAGCGTCAGATGGAGAAGACGCAGCGCGAGTATTACCTGAACGAACAGATGAAGGCGATCCAGCGCGAGCTGGGCGAGCAGGATGATCAGCGCGACGAGCTGATGGAGCTCGAAAAGCGCATCAAGAAGACCAAGCTGTCCAAGGAAGCCCGGACCAAGGCCGACGGCGAGCTGAAGAAGCTGCGCAACATGAGCCCGATGTCCGCGGAGTCGACGGTGGTGCGCAACTACCTCGACTGGCTGCTGTCGATCCCATGGGGCAAGGCCAAGACCAAGTCCGTCGACATGCTCGAGGCAGAGCGCATCCTGGACGAAGACCACTATGGCCTGGAGAAGGTCAAGGAGCGGATCCTGGAGTACCTGGCGGTGCAGTCGCGCACCGGCAACCTGAAGGGACCGATCCTGTGCCTGGTTGGGCCTCCCGGCGTGGGCAAGACTTCGCTCGGCAAGTCGATCGCCAAGGCCACCGGCCGCGAGTTCGCGCGCCTGTCGCTCGGCGGCGTACGCGACGAGGCCGAGATCCGCGGCCACCGGCGGACCTACATCGGTTCGATGCCCGGCAAGATCATCCAGTCGATGAAGAAGGTGAAAGCCACCAACCCCTTCTTCCTGCTGGACGAGATCGACAAGCTCGGCGCCGACTGGCGCGGGGACCCGTCCTCGGCCCTGCTCGAGGTACTGGACCCGGCACAGAACGGGGCCTTCGGCGACCACTACCTGGAGGTCGACTACGACCTGTCGCAGGTCATGTTCGTCACCACGGCCAACAGCCTGAACATGCCCCAGCCTCTGCTGGACCGCATGGAGGTGATCCGCATCGCCGGCTACACCGAGGACGAGAAGCTGGAGATCGCCAAGCGCCACCTCCTGCCCAAGCTCGCCAAGGACCATGGCCTGAAGGCGGAGGAGTGGATCGTTCCGGACGAAGCCATCCGCGAGCTGATCCGCTATTACACCCGCGAAGCCGGGGTGCGCTCGCTGGAGCGCGAACTCGGCAAGCTGGCGCGCAAGACGGTGCGTGACCTGGGACGTGAAGACGTCACCTCGATCACCATCGACACCGAGCGCCTGGCCAAGTACGCGGGCGTCAAGAAGTACCGCTACGGCGAGACCGACACCGAGGACCAGCGCGGGATCGTTACGGGCCTGGCCTGGACGGAGTTCGGCGGCGACATCCTGACCATCGAAGCCGTCAAGATGCCGGGCAAGGGTCGCATGACCGTCACCGGCAACCTGAAGGAAGTGATGAAGGAGTCGATCTCCGCGGCCCATTCCTATGTCCGGGCCCGGGCGCCGCACTTCGGCATCCGCCCGACCCTGTTCGAGAAGACCGATGTCCACGTCCACGTTCCGGACGGGGCCACGCCCAAGGACGGTCCGTCCGCCGGTGCGGCCATGGCCACGGCCATCGTCTCGGTCCTGACCGGGGTGACGATCCGCAAGGATCTCGCCATGACCGGCGAGGTGACCCTGCGCGGCCGGGTGACGGCCATCGGCGGTCTCAAGGAGAAACTGCTGGCGGCCCTGCGCTCGGGCGTGAAGACGGTGCTGATCCCCGAAGAGAACGAGAAGGACCTGGCCGAAGTCCCCGACAACGTGAAGTCGGCGCTCCAGATCATCCCGGTCTCGCACATGGACCAGGTGCTCCAGCACGCCCTCACCGCGCCGCTGACGCCTATCGACTGGAACGAGGAGGATGAGGATTCCCGCCCTCTTCCGGTTGTAGATGATCTCGATCAGGACGCCGTCGTCACCCACTGACGGCGAAAATCCAGCAAAATAAGGCGGTGCGGGCCCTCCGCACCGCCTTTTCCCTTTTGACCTGCGCGGGTGAGACGCTCCATACTCCGCCCGCTTGCGGGGTCGGGCTGCGCCTGCGCCGTGTTTTGATTTTGGGAGACGACAACAATGACGAAGGCCGAGCTGGTGGCTTCGATCGCGGAGAAGTCCGGGCTGAACAAGAACCAGGCTAAGGACGCCCTGGAAGCCGTCATCGACAGCATCACCGACGCCATGAAGTCGGGCACTGAAGTCCGCATCGTCGGCTTCGGCAACTTCGTGCCCGTGGACCGTCCCGAGGGCGTCGCCCGCAATCCCCGCACCGGCGAACAGGTGAAGCGTCCCGCTTCCAAGACCGTGAAGTTCCGCCCTGGCGAAGGCCTCAAGGGCGCCCTGAACTAAGGTTCCCGAAAAATCCTGACTGTGGAGTCCTGACCGGACTCCGAACGGGGGCGAGGTCCCGGCCATGGGCTGGGGCTTCGGAGGGCGGCTAGCTCAGCTGGTCAGAGCGTCTGGTTTACACCCAGAAGGTCGGGGGTTCGAACCCCTCGCCGCCCACCATTGCGCCCAATGCGGCCCGATCCCATGGGCTATCACGCCCTGGCGTGGTCGAAGAGCTGGAGCCTATAAGGCGGCCATGGCAGACACCCCGCCCGCCCACGTGGACCCCTTGCATACCGACCCCGCCTCGACGGCGGCCAGCGGGCCTCCGATGCCTCACCACCGTCGGCGCGCGGCGGTGCGGTTCATCTTCATCGCCGCCCTGCTGGATATCCTGGCCATCGGGGTGATCATCCCGGTCCTGCCGCAGCTCGTGAGGAGTTTCACCGGCGGCGATGTCGGGCGCGCGGCGGACTATGTGGGGCTGTTCGGCGCCGTCTGGGCGCTGATGCAATTCATCTTTTCTCCGATCCAGGGCGCGTTGTCCGACCGCTTCGGCCGCCGTCCGGTGCTGCTGGCGTCCATTTTCGGCCTTGGCGCGGACTATGTGCTGATGGCGCTGGCGCCCAGCATAGGCTGGCTGTTCCTGGGCCGGGTCATCTCCGGCATAACCGCCGCCAGCTTCTCCACCGCCAACGCCTACATTGCCGACATCACCCCGCCGGAGAAGCGCGCCGCCGCTTTCGGCCTGATGGGCGCCACCTTCGGAATCGGCTTCGTCTGCGGCCCGACCCTGGGTGGTCTCTGCAGCCTGGTCAGTCCGAGGCTCCCGTTCTGGGTCTCGGCGGGGCTGGCTTTCGCCAATGGCATATACGGGCTGTTCGTGCTGCCCGAGTCCTTGCCCAAGGACAAGCGGGCGCCGTTCCGTATATCCAACGCCAATCCATTCGGCGCCTTCCGTCTGCTGGCGTCCTATCCGGGGCTGCTCATGCTGGCGGGGATTTCCTTCCTGTACTTCCTGGCGCACCAGGTGCTGCAGAGCACCTCGGTGCTCTACACCGCCTTCCGCTATCACTGGGCGGCCTGGGTGGTCGGGCTGCTGCTGGCCGGCGTCGGGGTCTGCAACATCGTGGTCCAGGGCGGGGTCGTCCGGCCCTTCGTCAAGCGCTTCAAGGAGCGGGGCGCGGTCTATACCGGCCTGATCTTCGCCGCGGTCGGGATGGCCATCTGGGGCTGGGCGCCGGCCGGCGCATGGTTCTGGCTCGGGGTGCCGGTGTTCTCGCTGGTCGGGCTGGTCCAGCCCGGCGTGCAGGGGATGATGACCCGGCGGGTGGGCGCGCACGAGCAGGGGCGGCTCCAGGGCGCCAACTCCGCGGTGATGGCCATGGCCGGGCTGGTGGGGCCGGTGATGTTCACCCAGGTCTTCCACCATAGCCTCCACTCCCACCCGGGTCTGCCTTTCTATCTGGCGGCCGGTTTCCTCACGCTCGCCTTCCTGCTGGCCGTGGCGACGCGCCGGGCCAACAGAGATGAGGGCGTCGTCCGGCCGGCGACCGAGGCCGCCATCGTTGCGCCGTGAAGCTTGGCCCATGTATGGGCTTGGCTCTGGTCCCAGGATCAACCGTTTGAACCGACATCGATCGAACGACATCGCCATGCGCTTGAACCGACGCTTCTACCTGCCGCTGCTGTCCGTGCTGGCGGCCTGCTCCCAGCCCGCCGACAAGGGGATCGCCCAGACCCCGCCGCCGTCGCCCGACGCGCCGCTGGCCGCGCCCAACCGCGCGC
>JBARAK010000406.1:0-4363 GCA_049791955.1 Caulobacteraceae bacterium | reverse complement strand
GCCCTGCGCCGCGCCCTGATCGATCCCCAGGACCATCGACCCTGGCTCGATGTAGCCACCGCCCGCGAAGGCCAGGGGCGGCTGACCGGCGCGCTGGACGCTTTGAACCAGGCCCAGGCCCTTGGCGGCGCGACCGCCAACGCCGATCTGGTGCGTGAAAGGGTTCGTCGACAGCTGAACTAAGCTATGAGGCGGCCGAACATCCTCTACGGGGAGACCGCCTATGACCCTCCGGGTCGCAATCCAGATGAACCCCATCGAGCTGGCCAATCCTGAGGCCGACACCACCTTCCTGATGGCGCTGAACGCCCAGGCCCGGGGCCATCGCCTCTGGGTGTACCAGCCTGAGCAGCTGGCGCTGGAGGACCGTCGCGTCACCGCCAGGGCCCGCCCGCTGAAGGTGCAGGCGGTCGTGGGCGACCACGCCGAGCTTGGCCCCCCGGAGGTGCTCGACCTGGCCGAGGACGTGGATGTGGTGCTGATGCGCCAGGATCCCCCCTTCGACCTCGCCTACATCACCGCCACCCACATCCTGGAGCACATCCATCCCCGGACCCTGGTGGTGAACGACCCGGTCGAGGTCCGCAACGCCCCGGAGAAGCTGTTCGTGACCCGCTTCGAGGGGCTGCAGCCCCCGACCCTGGTCTCGCGCGATCTGGACGCCATCGCCGATTTCCGCGCCCGCTATCCGGACATGATCCTCAAGCCGCTCTACGGCGGCGGCGGATCCGGCGTGGCGCGGCTCAAGCCCGACGACTCCAACCTGGAAGCGCTGCTGGAGCTGCACTTCGCGCTCGGTCGCGAGCCGGTGATCTGCCAGGCGTTCTTGCCGGCGGTGGAGAAGGGCGACAAGCGCATCCTGCTGGTCGACGGCGAACCGGTCGGGGTGGTGAACCGCGTGCCCGCGGCTGGCCAGGTTCGGTCCAACCTGCGGGTCGGGGGGCGGGCGGAATCGGTGGAGCTAACCGCCCGTGATCGCGAGATCTGCGCGGCGATCGGACCCGATCTGAAGGCGCGCGGGCTGCTGTTCGTGGGGATCGACGTGATCGGAGACTACCTGACCGAGATCAACGTCACCTCCCCCACCGGCGCCCAGCAGCTCAAGCGCTTCACCGGCGTCGACGCCACCGCCCTGATGTGGGACCGCATCGAGGCCATCCGCGCCGGAAGTTGATGGTTTGTTCCAAAATTAACCATCCATTAGGAAATTAAGTTCTGATTTTGTTCTTGACGCGCCAGTTGTAATGCACTGATCTGCCACCCCGAAAGTCGTTGGGGGAACAGGCATGGTCGCGCGCGTCGTCACGGTGGCGTTCGAGGGTGTGGACGCGCGCCAGGTGGACGTGGAGGTGCAGCTCAGTTCCGGCACGGTGGCCTTCGTCGTCGTCGGCCTGGGCGACAAGGCGGTGGCCGAAAGTCGGGAGCGGGTGCGGGCGGCCTTCGCGGGCCTCGGCCTCGCCCTACCTGCAAAGCGCCTGATCGTGAATCTGGCGCCCGCCGACCTGCCAAAGGAAGGCAGCCACTACGACCTGCCTATCGCCCTGGCGCTGATGGGCTGCATGGGCATTCTGCCGGCGGACGCCCTGAACGGCTGGATGGCGTTCGGGGAGCTCGGCCTCGACGGCCAGATCGCGCCCACCGCCGGCGCCCTGCCCGCGGCCATGGCCGCCTCCGAACTGGAGCTGGGGCTGATCTGCCCGGAGGCGTCGGGCGCCGAGGCCGCCTGGGCCGGAGAGATCCCCATCCTGGCTCCGCGCTCGCTGATCGCCCTGATCAACCACTTCCGCGGAACCCAGGTGCTGAGCCCGCCCAAGCCCGGGCCGGTGCTTTCCGGCGCCTCCGTCGCCGATCTCCGCGACGTGAAAGGCCAGGAGCAGGCTAAGCGGGCGCTGGAGATCGCGGCGGCTGGCGGCCACAACCTGCTGTTCATGGGACCGCCCGGATCGGGCAAGTCCATGCTGGCCCAACGCCTGCCCGGCCTGCTGCCGCCCCTGACCCCGCGCGAACTGCTCGAGACTTCGATGGTCCATTCCGTGGCCGGCCTGATCGCCAAGGGCGCGCTCACCGCCACCCGCCCCTTCCGTGCGCCCCATCACTCCGCCAGCACCGCCGCCCTGACCGGCGGCGGCGTACGCGCCCGCCCCGGCGAGGTGTCCCTCGCCCACCACGGCATCCTGTTTCTTGATGAACTGCCGGAGTTCGCCCCGCAGGTGCTGGATAGCCTGCGAGGGCCGCTGGAGACCGGAGAGGTCATGGTCGCGCGGGCCAACGCCCATGTCCGCTATCCGGCCCAGGTGCAGCTGGTGGCGGCGATGAATCCCTGTCGTTGTGGATACGGCGGTTCCGGACGCGGCGCCTGCGGGCAGGCGCCGAAGTGCCAGCTCAAGTACCAGGGCCGCATCTCAGGACCGCTGATGGACCGGATCGACCTTCAGGTGGAGGTGCCGCCGGTAACCGCCGTGGACCTCGCCCTGCCGCCGCCTACGGAGGGGACGGCCGAAGTCGCCGCCCGCGTGGCGGTCGCGCGCGAGATGCAGGCGGAGCGGAATATGGGAGCCGGTGCGGCTCCGACGCTCAACGCGCGGCTCCAGGGCCAGACGCTTGAGCAGGTCGCGGCGCTGGATCCGTCGGGCAAGGCCCTGCTGACGCGGGCCGCCGAGGCCCAGGGCCTGTCTGCGCGCGGCTGGACCCGGACGCTGAAGCTGGCGCGGACCATCGCCGACCTCGACGGCGCAGCCGTGATCCGCCGGGCGCACGTCGCCGAGGCGCTGATCTATCGCCGGCCGTCCCTGACTGCAGGAAACATAGCGCCTGATCTGAAGACGGCGCTGGTGGGGACGGCGGACTAGGCCATCCGTCCTGGGAGGGAGGCCGCCTTCGGCGGCCTGCACGCTCTGGATGTATCGAATCTGGGCGCCAAGGTGGATCCAGGCCCTTCTGGCCGAACGGAGACGGCGCCCGTTGATCAGACTTCGACCGACTCCTTGGCGCCGATATCCTCGTTGGCGAGGCTGCGGCTCATCTGCAGCAGGGCGCGGCGAAGACGCGGCGACTTGATGCGGGAATAGCTTTCGATCAGTTCTTCGGCCCCGCGCAGCTGGGCGATAAGGGCCATGATCGCCGGGGACTTGGGAGCCGGTTCGCCCTCTTCGGGCAGCAGCGAGGTCGGCGCAACCGAAAGGGCGCGAGCGGACTTCACCAGCATGGAAGCCGAGATGCGGTTGGTGCCGCGTTCGTACTTTTGAATCTGCTGGAAAGTGATGCCGAGCGCCCGACCAAGTTGTTCTTGAGACATCCCACGGGACTTGCGCAGGGTGCGCAGACGAAGCCCTACGGCGACGTCGATCGGATCCGGTCCGTTGATGTCTGCGCGATCGACCATTGGTTCTCCTAGCCTAGTGAGCCCGTCAGCCCCCGACGTGCGTTGGTAAAGAAATCACATTGCACCGCTTGCAATCTGGGGCAAGTCTAAGCAGCGCGCACAAGCGTAGGGTGGTCAAAATGCCCCGCTTGGCACACTGTTAAGGAGGTTTGGCGCAATTAGGGCCATGGCTTCAGCTTCCGCAAAACCGGACGAGATCATCAGCGAACTGTCGAATGATCCCGGGGCCGCCCGCGCCCGCGATCAGGTCTTCGCACTTCTCAGCCACGAGATCCGTACGCCATTGAACGGCGTCTTGGGTATGGCCGGCCTGTTGGCCAGCACGTCCCTGGACGCCACCCAGTCTGCTTACCTCACAACCCTGCGCGAATGCGGCGAACACCTGCTTGGCCTGGTCAACGACATGCTCGACTTGGCCAAGCTTGAATCCGGACGGGTCGAACTGGAGCCGGTGGAAACGGATCTTGAGGGCCTGCTGCAAGGGGTGTGCGAATTGCTCAGCCCCCGCGCCCACGCCCAGCGCCTGGAGATCGCCTGGGCGGTGGAAGCCGGGGCTCCGCCGATCCGCACCGACGATGGCCGCCTGCGCCAGATCCTGTTCAACCTGGCCGGAAACGCGGTGAAACTGACGCGCGAGGGCGGTGTCCTGCTGACCGCCACCCGCGTCCCGTCCGCGACCGAAGCGCTGCGCCTGCGCTTCACCGTCAGGGACTCCGGCCCGGGTCTGCGGCCTGAGGAGCAGACACGGATCTTCGAGGAATTCGTCCAGGCCGAAGCGGGCGTGCGGGCCGGGGGCGCCGGCCTTGGTCTGGCCATCGTACAAAGGCTGGCGGAAGCGCTCGGCGGCCGGGTCGGGGTGGAGAGCCGCTTCGGCCAGGGCGCCGCCTTCTGGTTCGAGGCGGGGTTCGAACCGATGGCCGTTCCTCGCGCCGCCCGGCCGCTGTCCGGCCTTTCCATCAGCGTGGCCTCGCCGTCCTGGGT
>JBARAK010000405.1:0-1757 GCA_049791955.1 Caulobacteraceae bacterium | reverse complement strand
CCGCCCGCCCGGCCAAGCCCACATTTGAAGTGGGGTTCCTGATCGGCGAGGAGGTCGACTGGCTGGCGACGGTGACGCGGGCCCTGGGCGAGGACCTGCCGGCCCTGGAGCTGCGCATCTCCAGCGGCTACTCCCCCCAGCTCGCCGAGGATGTGCAGCAGGGCAAGCTGGACGTCGCGATCATCCGCCGCGAACCCAACCCCGACCTGGAGTACCGCCTGCTCGGCCGTGAGCCGTTGGTGGTGATCCTGCCCAGCGACCACAGGCTGGCGGACCGCGCGGCGATCGACGTGGCCGATCTGGCGGACGAGCCCTTCATCGGATTTTCCGACATCCCGCACGTGCTGCGCGCGGTGGTCGGCGACTACCTGCGCGGCCACGGGCTCGACCTGACGCCGGCCCACCGGATCGACAACTTCGCCATGGGCGTGTCCCTGGTGGCCCAGACCCGCGGGTTCGCCTTGCTGCCGGCTTATGCGGTGAACTTCCTGCCCTGGTCGGTGGTCAGCCGGCCGCTGGAGGGCGAGACGCCGACCATCGACCTGATGCTCGGCTACCATCGGGCCAATCCGTCCCCGGTCCTGGCTGGGCTGCTGCGAAGGCTGGAGGGCGTGGCCGGGTCTGGGCGGTAAGCGAGCGCTCCGCCCGGGATGACGGCGGTTTGGGGCAATGTCCGTTCCCCACTCGTCAAACTGTGGCGCCACCGAAAGAACAGCCGCATCGTGCGCCGGCGGCTTCATTAATAAGACTTAAGGAGATGCCCTGAGGATTCCGTGACATACCCTGCCATCCATTCTTGAGGAGACCTGATGTGGGGCGGTTTTTGTTTTCGGTTGGGCTGGCTCTCTCGCTCATGACCAGCTTCGCGCAGGCTCAGGGGAGCGCCGCTGCACAGGTCGGGTCGATCGCGGGCGCGGCCGATCCCGGATCGCAGATCATCGTCACCGGCATGGGCGACAATCACCAGGTCATCGGCGTGGTTGGAAAGAAGGACGGGACCTACCGGGTCGAGCGGCTTCCGCCGGGCAGATACCTCATCAAGGAACAGGGCCTCCGCCATGTCGCGCGCGAACTCGCCGTGACCGCGGGACAGGTTGCGCAGGTCGATCTCAAGCCGGCGCGATAGAGCGGTCCTGGTCCGCGGCGGGATTTCAGAACGGCAGGCCGCGCCGCTTCAGCTCCGCGCGGACCGCCATCGCGGGCTCGGCCGTCGGATAGACCAGCAGCATCACCGGCTGCGAGCGGTCTCCGGTGTCGAAGGCGGTGCTCGCCGCGCGGACGCGCTGGGCCGAGCGCATCAGCCGGTGCCCGCCGACCCATTGCTGGCCCAGCAGCAGGACCATCAGGATCGCCAGCACGCTCCACGACTTTCGCGGGGCCGAGGCGAAGGTCCGCTGCAGCGGGGCGATGAAGGCGAAGATCAGCCCGACCTGCAGCAGGCAGGCCAGCGGCAGATAGCGCGCCGGCATCACCACCCGCGCGCTTTCATCCACGCGGCCGACGCTGGCCAATACGCCGGTCAGCAGGGCGAACAGGATCAGGTTGCAGCCGATGCCCTCGATGCGGCCCAGGCCGCCCCCGGACCGCGATCCCCGCCAGACGGCGACGGCGCCGGCCACCGCGAAGGCCAGGCCCAGCAGCCGCATCAGCAGCGCCGAACCGTCCCCCGCCGACCAGGGCAGGGCGCAGTAGCCGGTGAAGTAGGACAGCATCTTCAGCAGGTGCGCCGGCAAGGCCACGCTCGCGCCGCCCAGGTG
>JBARAK010000404.1:0-4561 GCA_049791955.1 Caulobacteraceae bacterium | reverse complement strand
GTGCTGGGCCCCGACATCCTGATCCGCGCCGCCCTGGTGCAGATCGGCCCCCACCGCATCGATCCCGACCGCTGGGACTGGGCCGAGACCGAGAACAATCCCTTCTGGTGCCCGGACGCCCAGACGGTCCCCGTCTGGAGCGATTACCTGGAAGCGGTGCGCAAGGCCGGCTCGTCCACCGGAGCGGTGGTCGAGGTCCGGGCCGAGGGCGTCCCCGCCGGCTGGGGCGCGCCGATCTACGGCAAGCTGGACGCGGAACTGGCCGGCGCCCTGATGTCGATCAACGCGGTCAAGGGCGTGGAGATCGGCGCGGGCTTCGCCTCGGCGGCGCTGAGCGGCGAGGAGAACGCCGACGAGATGAGTTTAGGCAACGATGGTGCGGTGCTGTTCCACTCCAACAATGCGGGTGGGGTGCTCGGCGGGATCTCCACCGGCCAGGCCGTGGTGGCGCGCATGGCGCTGAAGCCCACCTCCTCGATCCTCACCCCACGCCGCTCGCTGAACGAAGCCGGCCAGCCGGTCGAGGTCCGCACCACCGGCCGCCACGACCCCTGCGTCGGCCTGCGCGCCGCTCCGGTGGCCGAAGCCATGACCGCCTGCGTCCTGGCCGACGCCCTGCTTGGCCACCGCGCCCAGACTGGCGGCGGGGCTTATGCGCCCGGAGGGGGCGGGCGAGGGTGAGGGGCTAAGCGCACACCTTCATCGCCGCCTTGGCAAGGCCTACGGGATACAGCCTGTGTTCGGCCTGCAGCACCCGGGCGGAAAGAACGTCTTCGGTGTCGCCGGGGAGGATCGGGACCTCGGCCTGGCCGATCACCGGGCCTTCATCGACGCCCTCGACCACCCAGTGAACGGTGCAGCCGTGGCGGTCATGACCCGCCTCGATGGCGCGGGCGTGGGTGCGGAGGCCGGGGAACAGGGGCAGCAGGCTGGGATGGATGTTGATCATCCGCCCGGCCCAACCCTGGACGAAGCCGGCGGTCAGCACGCGCATGTAGCCGGCCAGCGCCACCAGTTCGACCCCCGCGTCGCGCAGGGCGGCGTCGATCAGGGCCTCGTGGGCGGCGCGGTCCTTGCCGAATGGGCGATGGTCGATGGCGCGGGCCTCGATCCCGGCCGCCCGCGCCAGCTCCAGCCCACCTGCGTCCGGATTGTTGGACAGGACCAGCACGATCTCGGCCGGATAGTCGGGCGCCTTGGCCGCCTCGATCAGAGAGGCGAGGTTGCTGCCCCGGCCGGAGACCAGGACGGCGACGCGGACACGCTTCATGCCGGCCCGAGCTCGCCCACCACGAACGCGGTCTCGCCGGCGTTGAGCAGAGCGGCCATCACCGGCTCGGCCTCGGTCGGCGACACGATCAGCACCAGGCCGACGCCGCAGTTGAAGGTGCGGCGCATCTCGGCGTCGGCGACCCCGCCCGCCTGCTGCAGCCACGCGAACACCGGCGGCAGGCTCCAGGCGTTCCAGTCGAAGCGCGGACGCAGGTGCTCGGCGATCACGCGCGGCGGATTCTCGATCAGGCCGCCCCCGGTGATGTGGGCGCAGGCCTTCACCGCGCCGGACTTCAGCAGCGGCAGGACGCTCTTCACATAGATGCGGGTCGGGCGCATCAGCGCCTCGGCCAGGCTGACGCCCGGCTCGAACGGGGCGGACGCGTCCCAGCCCAGGCCGGACCGCTCGACGATGCGGCGGACCAGGGAATAGCCGTTGGAATGAGGGCCCGAGGAGGCGACGCCGATCAGCAGGTCGCCCGGACGCTGGCCGTTCAGGTCCGGCAGCACGTGGCCACGCTCCACCGCCCCGACCGAGAAGCCGGCCAGATCATAGTCGCCCGAGCCGTACATGCCCGGCATCTCGGCCGTCTCGCCCCCGACCAGGGCGCAGCCGGCCTGGCGACAGCCCTCGGCGATGCCCGAGACCACGGCGGTCGCGGCCGCTACGTCGAGCTTGCCGGTGGCGTAGTAGTCGAGGAACAGCAGCGGCTCGGCGCCCTGGGCCAGCAGGTCGTTGACGCACATGGCCACCAGGTCGATCCCGACGGTGTCGTGGCGGCCGGTCTCAATGGCGACCTTGAGCTTGGTGCCCACGCCGTCGGTGGTGGTGACCAGCAGCGGATCGACGAAACCCGCCGCCTTCAGGTCGAACAGGGCGCCGAAGCCGCCCAGGCTCGCGTCCGCGCCAGCGCGGCGGGTGGAGCGCGCCAGCGGCTTGATCGCGTCGACCAGAGCCTCGCCGGCGTCGATATCCACGCCAGCCTGCGCATAGGTTAGGCCGTTGGGCTGGTCCGTCATGCAACAACTTTCCATAGGAACACGGCTTCGCCACGATTCCCTTGGAGCCACGACGAAGCGAGCTATAGCTAGCCTATGACGCCGATCACTTCCAACGCAGAGCTCGAGGCTTTCTGCGCCTATCTGGCCGACCAGCCCTTCATCGCGGTGGACACCGAGTTCATGCGCGAGACCACCTACTGGCCCAAGCTGTGTCTGATCCAGGCCGCCGGGCCGGAGCACGGCGGGGTCATCGACCCCCTGGCGCCGGACCTGGACCTGGAGCCATTCCTGGACCTGATGCGCGACGAACGCATCCTCAAGGTGTTCCACGCCGCGCGCCAGGACGTGGAAATCTTCAACAATTTGAAAGCCATACCAAGACCGCTGTTCGACACCCAGGTGGCGGCGATGGCGGCGGGGTTCGGCGAGCAGATCGCCTACGACGCCCTGGTGCGGCAGATGCTGCGCATCGACCTGGACAAGTCGAGCCGCTTCACCGACTGGGCGCGACGGCCACTGTCGGACGCCCAGCTGACCTACGCCCTGGCCGACGTGACGCACCTGGCCAAGTTCTACCCCAAGCTCCGCGACCGATTGGCCAAGGCCGGCCGGCTGGCCTGGGTTTCGGAGGAAATGGCCGCCCTGACCGATGCGGCGACCTATGACGTCGATCCGGAAAAGGCCTGGCGGCGGCTGAAGCCGCGCAAGTTCACCCCCAAGTATCTCGCCGTGTTCAAGGGCGTGGCGGCCTGGCGCGAGCGCACCGCCCAGACCCGCGACCAGCCACGCGGCCGCATCCTCAAGGACGAGGCGATGGACGAGATCGCCACGCAGGCGCCTCTCGAAACCGACGATCTCAACCGCCTGCGCTCGGTGCCCAAGGGCTTCGGCGGCTCGAAGTTCGGGCCGGAACTGCTGGCGGCGATCCGCGAGGCGCTGAAGGATCCGGAGGCCTACGCGCCGGTGATCGAGCGCGCGCCGCCCCCGCCCCAGGCCGCGGGCGCCACGGTGGAACTGCTCAAGGTGCTGCTGAAGGCCCGCGCCGAGGACGCGGGGGTGGCGTCGAAGCTGATCGCCACCGTTTCCGACCTGGAGAAGATCGCCGCCGACGACAACGCCGAGGTCGGCGCCCTGCACGGGTGGCGGCGCGAGGTGTTCGGCGAGGATGCGTTGCGGCTCAAGCGGGGCGAACTGGCCCTGGTTCTGGATGGCGCGCGGGTGAAGGTCGCCGAGCTGCCGCCCGAATCCGAACAGGCGACCAAGGCGGGCTGACTACCCGATCCCGTCCTCGATCCGGTGGCTGCAGCCGAGCACGGCAGCCAGGGCGGAGAGGCGTTTACGCGTCTGTTCGCCGAGCAGCAGGTCCGAGGCCCCGGGCTGCAGGCTCAGCACCAGCACCCCGTCGCGCAGGGTGAGGCTGCAGACGGCCAGCAGGGTCTCGCTACGCCCGGAGAGATCGCAGGCCAGGCGCATGGCCGCCCCGAGCGCGCGGGCGCGGGCGAGCCGCTCGGGACTCAGGACCTTGTCCACGCCGCTGTCGGGCCGGATCACCGCCTGGGCGGTGTGGCGGGAGAAGACGGCCGCCGCTAGGTAGGCGCGCTCGGCGTGACTCTGGCCCGGGATCGGCGCGCGCAGAACCTGGTCGAAGGCGAGGTCGGCGCGGTGATCAGGGTGCAGGCGGGCGCCGAGGTCGGCCAGGCGGCAGGCCGAGGCCAGCAGCAGGCCCTCGCGCGCTTCGGGGAAAACCGGCGGCAACGCGCCCCATAGCGGGGAAAGCCACGCCTCCAGCGCCGGACCGAGGATGTCGCTGGCCCCCATACGCGCCCCGAGCGCCGCGCAGCCCTCGACCAGGGGATCCTGGCTCCTCAGTTCCGGGGACATGGCGTCGAGCAGCAGCCCTTCGCGCAGGCCATAAGCCGAGAAACAGACCCGCTGCAGCCGCAGGGTCTCGACCAGCGCCTCCAGCACCAGGGCGGCATAGGACAGGGTCTCGGCCCGCTTCTTGGAGACCCCCGGCATCCGCTCCAGCGAAGCGCGGGACTGCTGGGCTACGAAACGGGCGGCGTCGAGCGCCTCACGGGCGGTCATCTCGTACTGGTGCACGATCCGCAGCGGATAACCGACCGCCTCCATGTGGATCAGGGCGATGTTCCGCCAGGCTCCCCCCACGGCGTAGAAGGTGTCGCTGGCGAAGGTGTCGGCGCACTTGGCCAGCCGTGCGCGGATGGCGCGGGCCGTGCCCAGCGGCTCGACCGGCGCCGGCGCACCAAGGGCGAAGGGCCCCAGC
>JBARAK010000403.1:0-3300 GCA_049791955.1 Caulobacteraceae bacterium | reverse complement strand
CGCCGCGACAGGCGCGCCGTCTGGCGTCCAGGCCCAGCTGGGTCCGCGCCGGCGCGCGCGGATCGCGGTGGCGGAAAGCGCGGACGGCGCCCTGCTGGTCGTGACCGCGATCCCGGAAGGGGTGCTGGCGCGGGCGGATCACACCCGCCTGGCCATCAATGTCTTCACCCTGTTCGCCCCCCTGATCATCGGGCTGACGCTGACACTGGTGCTGATGGTCCAGACCCGCAAGGCGAAGGCCGCCCAGGACGCCCGCCGCGACAGCGAGCGCAAGTTCCGCCTGGCCATCGAGGGCGCGCGCTGCGGCATCTGGGAATGGGACCTGGAAGCCGACCAGGTGGCCATGTCCGACATCACCGGGGTGATGTTCGGCTGGGGCGGCGGCGGCATCGCGCGGGGCGAGGACGTGATGGCCCGCATCGCGCCGGAGCATCACGAGCGGGTGCGCCAGGCCCTGCTGAGTGGATCGACCTTCGGCGGCGTGGACGTCAGCTTCGGCGTCATACGCCCGGCCGGCGGGGTGTCGTGGATCGACGCCCGCGGCCAGGCCTTCGGCCGCATGGAGGGTCAGGCCTACACCAAGCTTATCGGCGTCGCGCTGGACGTCACCGACGAGCGCATCGCCGAGCAGCGCGCCCAGGCCGCCGAACGCCGGCTGCACGACGCCATCGACAGCGTGTCAGAGGCCTTCGTGTTGTGGGATCGCCGCGGCCGGCTGCTGATGCACAACCAGAACTTCCGGGAGTTCTTCTCCCTGGAGGCCCGCATGCTGAAGCCGGGCGCCACGCGCAGCGAGGTCTTGAAGCTGGCCGAGCTGGCGGTGCGCAGCCACATGCCCGCCGCCCATCCCGCCAAGCCCGGCCTGCGCGAGGTGGAGATGTCCGACGGACGCTGGCTGCAGGTGTCGGAGCGCCGCACGGCGGAGGGCGGCCTGGTGATGACCGCCGCCGACATCACCAGGATCAAGCGCCAGGAGGAAGCCCGCCGCCTGAACGAGGAGGCGCTGGAAAACGCGGTGGAGCGGCTGGAGGAAAGCCGCCGCGAACTGTCGGAACTGGCCCAGAAGTACCAGGCCGAAAAGCACCGGGCCGAGAACGCCAACAGCGCCAAGAGCGAGTTCCTGGCCAATATGAGCCACGAGCTGCGCACGCCGCTGAACGCCATCAACGGCTTCTCCGAGATCATGGCCACCGAGATGTTCGGCGTGCTCGGCGACCGCCGCTACAAGGAATACGCCAACGACATCCTGTCCTCGGGCCAGCACCTGCTGGCGCTGATCAACGACATCCTGGACATGTCCAAGATCGAGGCCGGCAAGATGAACCTGAGCTTCGAGGCCCTGGAGCTGGAGGACCTGGTCGGCGAGGCGGTGCGGCTGATGCGCAACCGGGCCGAGGCCGCCAAGCTGCGCATGGAGATCGACATCCCGGCGGACCTGCCGACGGTCGACGCCGATTACCGCGCGGTGAAGCAGGTGCTGCTGAACCTGCTGTCCAACGCGGTGAAGTTCACCCCCCAGGGCGGCCGTATCGTCGTCGCCGCCCGCGAGGCCGACGGCCCCACCGGCCGGCGGGTGCGTATCACCGTGACGGACAGCGGCATCGGGATCGCGCCGGAGGACCTGGCGCGGCTGGCCAAGCCGTTCGAGCAGGTGGAGACCCAGCACTCCAAGACCCAGCAGGGCACCGGCCTGGGCCTGGCCCTGACCAAGTCGCTGGTCGAGCTGCACGAAGGCGTCTTCACCATGGAAAGCGCCCCCGGCGTCGGCACGACGGTGATCTTCACCCTGCCGATCCGGCGCATCGACCCTTCCAAGGTTCGCGTAGATCCCGAAACCGCCGTCGTCCTCGCCTGAGGGGGCTGCGGCCCAGAGCCCCTAACCCGCCGGCCGGCCACCTTTCTCCAGCGCCTGCCATCCCGCATCCGGCGCGAAGCGTTCGCCGTAGGTCTCGGCCAAGGCCGCCAGCTTGGCGCGGATGTCGGCGGGGCCGCGGCGGTGGGCGTAGTTCATCGGGCCGCCGCGGAAGGGCGCGAAGCCCGATCCGAAGATCATCGCCCCGTCCACGATGTCCTCGTCCGCCGCCACGCCCTCGCGCAGGATCGCCACGCAGGCGTTGAGCATTGGCAGCAGCATCCGGTCGGCGAGATCAGCCAGGGACGCGCCGGCTTGAGGCGGAGCAGCGGACTTCGACTTGACCGCCTCCCCGTCCTTCCAGGCGTAGATCCCCTGGCCGGTCTTGCGGCCGAGCTGGCCGTCGGCGACCTTCTTGCGTAGCCATTCCGGCGGGTCGGGTAGCGCCCAGCCCAGGTCGCGCTTCAGCGAGTCCGCCACCGCCACGGCGATGTCCAGGCCCACCTGGTCCGACAGCTCGATCGGCCCGACCGGCATGCCGAACGCCTCGGCCGCCCGGTCGATGGTCTCCGGCGCGACGCCCTCGTCCATCAGGATCAGCGCCTCGGCCAGGTAGGGGGTCAGCGCCCGGTTGACGATGAAGCCCGGCGCGCTCCTGGCCGGGGCGGGCAGGCGGTCGATCAGGCCGGCGAAGCCGCGGGCCAGCGCCTCCACCGCCGGGTCGAGCCGGTCATGGCGGACCACCTCGACCAGTTGCATCCGCGAGACCGGGTTGAAGAAGTGCAGGCCCACGAAGCGTTCCGGCCGCTGCAGCGTCTCCGCCAGCGTCTGCAGCGGGATGGAGGAGGTGTTGGTGGCCAGCACCGCGCCGGGCTTCAGCTTCGCCTCGATCCCGGCGTAGATCTTCGCCTTCAGCTCCGCCTTCTCGGGCGCAGCCTCGATCACCAGGTCCGCCCGGGCGACGCCCTCGCCGTTCACGTCGGGGATCAGGCGGTCCAGCGCGTCGCGGACCTTGATCCCGTCCTTGTGGCCGATCTTGTCGTACAGCGCCGCCGCGCGCCTGATCGCCCCGCCGATCGGCTTGGGATCGACGTCGCCCAGGGTGACGGTCAGGCCCTTCCAGGCGCACCAGGCGGCGATGTCGCCCCCCATGGCCCCGGCCCCGATCACGTGGACGTGCCCGATCGCGGGCGGCTTGCCCGCGGCCTTCTTCATCCTCTCGCGCAGGAAGAACACCCGCACCAGGTTGCGCGAGGTCTCGCTGACCAGCAGCTTCGCGAAGCTGTCGATCTCGGCCCGCTTCATCGCCTCGAAGTCGCCGCCGTGCTTTTCCCACAGCTCGATCAGGGCGAAGGGGGCCGGGTAGTGCGCGTGCGGGGCCTTGGCGTCGGCCTCCGCGCGCATGCGCTGGGCGGCCAGCCGGCGAGCGGGGGCGCTCTCCTTCAACC
>JBARAK010000402.1:0-15276 GCA_049791955.1 Caulobacteraceae bacterium | reverse complement strand
CCCGACGCCGGGCGGGTGAGCCCGCGGTCGGCGAGGCGGCCGGCCACCGGGGCGATTAGGGCGCCCGTGGCCCCGGCGAGGGCGAACAGGGCGATCTGGGTCTGGCTCAGGCGGTAGAGCGGACCGGCCAGCATCAGTGGGACGGTGGTCCAGAACAGGCTGAAGGCTCCGAACATGCAGGCCTGGTAGAAGGCCCGGCGACGCAGGATCGGCGTCTCCACCAGCAACGTTCCCATGGAAGCTATCAGTTCCGGATAGGTGTGGTCGGCCTCCGGCGCGCGCCGTGGCAGCAGGCGCATCATGGCCACCGACAGCACCAGCATCGCCGCGGCCGAAATATAGAACACCGGCCGCCATCCGAAATGGTCCGCCATCAGGCTGGCCGCCGGACGAGATAGCAGGATGCCTGTGATCAGCCCGCTCATCACGTCGCCGACCACCCGCCCCCGCGCTTCGGGCGGAGCCATGTGGGCGGCCACCGGCACCAGCATCTGCGCGGCCACCGACCCCAGCCCGACCAGGAACGAAGCCGCCAGGAACAGGCCGGCGGAAGGCGACAGCGCCGCGAGCGCGAGGGCGACGGTCCCGCACAGGGCGGTGATGACGATCAGCCGCCGGTTCTCCACCAAGTCGCCCAGCGGCACCAGGAAGGCCAAGCCGAGGCCATAACCCGCCTGGGTCAGGGTCACCACCAGGCCCGTGGCGGCATGGCTCATCCCCAGCGACTGGCTGATCGGTCCCGCCAGCGGCTGGGCGTAATAGAGGTTGGCGACCGACAAACCGCAGGCCAGCGCCATGAAGACGATCAGGCCGCGAGACAGCGGACGGTCGGTGGACATGGTAGTCTCCCGGCGGCCTCAGCCACCACTCAGGTTGGGATGACCCGCGCCGCCTTCAGGGCGTCGAACAGGTCAAAGAAGGAAGCCCGGGTGGACTGGTAGTCGAGGAAGCCGGCCTCGCGGCTTTTGCTCATGTCGGTGACTACTTCCAGCGGTCGCCCCAGATCGGCGTCGGTGTGCCAGGCCGAGGTCAGGCGGCTGATGTCCGTCTCGACCAGGCCATGCCGTTCGGCCACCTTCGCCCAGGCCGGGGCGTCATCGGCCATCTGGCGTTCGAGCGGCATAGGCTCGGCCGGCAGGGCCGCCGCCTCCAGACCGAAGTAGCCGGCAAGTTCGCTCCACATCCACTTCCAGCGGAAGACGTCGCCGTTGACCACGTTGAACGCCTGGTTTTGCGCCGCCGGCGTGGTCGCCGCCCACTCCAGATGCCGCGCCAGCAGGCGGGCGTCGGTCATGTCGGTCAGGCCATTCCACTGGGCCGCCGAGCCTGGGAACACGAACGGCCGGCCCGCCTCGCGGCAGAGGGTGGCGTAGACCGCCAGGGTCACGCCCATGTTCATGGCGTTGCCAAGCGCGAAGCCGATGATGGTGTGCGGCCGGTGCACGCTCCAAGTGAAGCCGCGTTCCGTCGCGGCGGCGAACACCTCGTCTTCCTGGGCATAGTAGAAGTTGTCGATAGGCAGGCGCGGCATGCTCTCGCGGAACGGCGTCACCAGATCCGCGCCCTTGCCGTATGATTCGAATGGACCAAGGTAGTGCTTGAGACCGGTGACCAGGGCCGTGTGCTGGAGCGCGCCGCCGCGCGGCAAAGCCCGGAGTAGGTTGCGCACCATGGCGCTGTTCACACGGCAGTTCTCGGCCTCGGTCGCCTGGCGCAGCCAGGTGGCGAAGAAAACGTGAGTCGGATCGATCCCGGCCAGAGCCGCCTTTACCCCCTCCGCGTCGGTGAGGTCCGCGGCTACCGGCTGCAGCCCCTGAGGAGCCGCCTGGGGTCGACGGGCCACCCCGTGTACGATCCACCCCTCATTCAGCAATCGTCGCGCAAGGTTGGAGCCGGCGATGCCGGTCGATCCAACGACCAGGGCCGTACGCTGCATGGGTACACCTACTTACAAAAGGAACTTGGGAAGACCCTGTCCGGTCAGATCAGGCCGGCGAGCGGCGAGGACGGATCAGCGTAACGCTTCATCGGCATGCGGCCCGCCAGGTAGGCGTCGCGGCCAGCGAGCACGGCGTGCTTCATCGCCCGCCCCATCCGCACCGGATCCTTGGCCTCGGCGATGGCGGAGTTCATCAGCACGCCGTCGCAGCCGAGCTCCATGGCGATGGCGGCGTCCGAAGCCGTCCCCACCCCGGCGTCCACCACCACCGGGATCTTGGCGGCCTCGATGATCAGCCGGATGTTGACCCGGTTCTGGATGCCCAGGCCAGACCCGATCGGGGCGCCCAGCGGCATGATGGCGGCGGCGCCAGCGTCCTCCAGCTTGCGCGCATAGACCGGATCGTCGGAGCAGTAGACCATCACCTGGAACCCTTCGGCGACCAGCATCTTGAGGGCGCGCAGGGTCTCTTCCATATCCGGATAGAGGTGCTTGGGGTCGCTGAGCACTTCCAGCTTCACCAGGTCCCAGCCGCCCGCCTCACGCGCCAGCCGCAGCGTGCGCACCGCATCCTCGCCGGTGAAGCAGCCGGCGGTGTTGGGCAAGTAGGTGAAACGGTCGGGCTTCACGTAGTCGACCAGCATGGGCTGCGAGGGATCGGACAGGTTCACCCGCCGCACCGCCACGGTGACGATCTCGGCCCCGGCCGCCTCGGCGGCGGCGGCGTTCTGGGCGTAGTCCTTGTACTTGCCCGTTCCTACGATCAGGCGCGAGCGGAAGGTGCGTCCGGCGACGGTCCAGACATCCTCGGCATCCGTAGTGATGGAGCTGATGGGCGCGTTCATTCAACCGCCTCCGATGAAGTGGACGATCTCGATGCGGTCGCCGTCGCAGAGCACGGTCGCCAGATATTGCGAGCGGGGCACGATTTCCAGATTGCGCTCGACGGCGACCTTGCGTCCGTCGAGTCCCAGCTCATCCACCAGGGCCGCTACCGTCGACGCCCGCTCCAGCTCGCGGGCTTCTCCATTGATCGTGAGCCTCATGACGGCGTCGCCTCGCGACCGCTCGGGGCCGCGACCTCCTGTACAAGCGCCGTGCTTGTGACCGCAGGCGCCGGTCTATACAAGTCCCCGCTTCCGAGTCGGTCGGCGAGACGGATGTCCAAGCCCATCTACGTGCTCAATGGCCCCAACCTGAACCTGTTGGGCGTCCGCGAGCCCCACATCTATGGGACCACCACCCTGGATCAAGTGAAGGCCCTGTGCGAGGCCCGAGCGGCCGGACATGGCCGCACGGTCGTATTCCGCCAGTCCAACCACGAGGGCCAACTCGTGGACTGGATTCAGGAAGCGCGCACCGAGGGCGCGGCCATCATCATCAATCCCGCCGCCTATTCCCATACCTCCATCGCCCTGCTCGACGCCCTCAAGGCGGCTGAGTTGCCGGTGATCGAGCTTCACCTGTCCAACCCCGCCGCGCGGGAGGACTTCCGACACCACAGCTACGTGTCCAAGGCCGCCACAGGCGTGATCGCGGGCTTCGGCGCTGCGGGCTACGAGCTCGCCGTCGACGCCGCCGTCCGCCTCGTCACGGCCCAAGTATAAGGATCGATATGGCCTCCGACCTCCCCCCCGCCGAAAAGCCGAAGTCGGCCGGCGACCCCATCGACACCCGCCTGGTCCGCCGTCTGGCCGACATCCTGAAGGACACCGATCTCAGCGAGATCGAAGTCGAGCGTGGGGATCTGAAGATCCGCGTCGCGCGCGCCTCCGCAGTCGTCGCAGCGCCCCAGATGTACGCCACGGCGCCCGCCGCCGCGCCGATGGCCGCCGTGTTGGCCGCCGCCCCAGCCGCCCCGGTGGCCGAGCCCATGGGCGAGACCCTGCGCGGCGAACAGGTGAAGTCGCCGATGGTCGGCACGGTCTACCTGCAGCCTCAGCCGGGCGCGAAGGCCTTCGTCCAACCGGGCGACAAGGTGAGCGCCGGTCAGACCCTGCTGATCATCGAGGCCATGAAGACCATGAACCCGATCCCCGCGCCCCGCGCCGGAACGGTTCTGCGGGTGCTGGTCGAGGACGGTCAGCCCGTCGAGTTCGGCGAGCCCCTGGTGGTCGTCGAATAGACCGATGTTCGACAAGATCCTCATCGCCAACCGGGGCGAGATCGCACTGCGGGTCCACCGGGCCTGCAAAGAGATGGGCATCTCCACCGTGGCGGTGCACTCCGAGGCCGACCGCAGCGCCATGCACGTGCGGCTGGCCGACGAGAGCGTTTGCATCGGGCCTGCCCCCGCCGCGCGCAGCTATCTGAACATCCCCGCGATCATCGCCGCCTGCGAGATCACCGGCGCACAGGCGGTGCACCCAGGCTACGGCTTCCTGTCCGAGAACGCCCGCTTCGCCGAGATCGTCGACGCCCACGGCTTCACCTTCATCGGCCCCAAGCCCGAGCACATCCGGGTCATGGGCGACAAGATCAGCGCCAAGAAGACGGTCAAGGACGCCGGCATCCCGGTGGTGCCCGGTTCGGACGGTGGCGTCTCCTCGGTCGAAGAGGCGGTCGCCGCGGCCGAGTCCATCGGCTTCCCCGTGCTCATCAAGGCGGCCGCCGGCGGCGGCGGGCGCGGCATGAAGGTGGCCAAGGACCTCGACAGCCTCGCCGAGGCGGTCGCCACCGCCCAGGCGGAGGCCCAGGCGGCGTTCGGCGACGGCACGGTCTACATGGAGCGTTATCTCCAGAAACCGCGCCACATCGAACTGCAGGTGATCGCCGACTCCCACGGCAACGTCTGCCACCTGGGCGAACGCGACTGCTCGCTGCAGCGCCGTCACCAGAAGGTGCTGGAAGAAGCCCCCTCCCCGGTGATCGACACCGCGACCCGCGCCAAGATCGGCAGCGTGGTGGTCGAGGCGATCCGGCGCATTGGCTATCTGGGCGTCGGCACCATCGAGTTCCTGTACGAGGACGGCGAGTTCTTCTTCATCGAGATGAACACCCGCCTCCAGGTTGAGCACCCGGTCACCGAAGCCATCACCGGCATCGACCTGGTGCGCGAACAGATCCGCATCGCGGCAGGCCTGCCCCTGTCGTTCCGGCAGGAGGACATCCAGTTCGAAGGCCACGCCATCGAATGCCGCATCAACGCCGAGAACCCGCGCACCTTCACGCCCTCGCCAGGCCGGGTGACCGATTTCCACGCGCCGGGCGGCCTGGGCGTGCGACTCGATTCGGCGGTCTACGCCGGCTACTCGATCCCGCCCTACTACGACAGCCTGATCGGCAAGCTGATCGTGCACGGCCGCGACCGGGCCGAAGCCATCGCCCGCATGAACCGCTCCCTGGGCGAGATGGTCGTCGGCGGCATCGAAACCACCACGCCGCTGTTCCAGGACCTGCTGCTCGACCCGGACATCCAGGGCGGCGACTACCACATCCACTGGCTCGAGCAGTGGATCGCCAAGCAGGGTTGATCAATTCTCCTCCCCGCTTCGGCTGGGGAGGAGACCAGCCTCAGGTCTCTCCCCACATCGCCGCAGCGCGCCGCACTGACGGACGCGCCTTCATCCGCTCGTAGTGAGCAATGACATTCGACGGCGCCGCGACCTCGGCGACCTCGATCCAGCGTTCAACGTAGAACAGGGCGCTGTCGGCGATGGAAAACCGCTCGCTGGCGACATGGGCGCCGTCACCCATGACGTCCCCCAATATGGCGAGGCCCTTCGCCGCTATCTCACGCCCACGGGCCCGGGCCGCTGCCCACGCCTGGGGATCTTCCTTGGCGTCCGGATCGAAGCGTTCGGGCCTGAAAAAGCGCGTGAATCCCTGGGCGTGGATCGTTCCGACCAGATAGTCTGTCGCTTCCAGCACCCTGACCTGTCCATCCACGTCGCCGGGCAGGAGGTCCGCCTCGGGATAGGTGCGCGCCAGCCAGAGCGCGATGGCGGCATATTCAGTGAGCATCCGCCCGTCGCCGCGCACCAGCACTGGGACCTTGCCCTTGGGATTGAGATCGGTGAACGGGGTGCGCAGGTTGGCCCCGCCCCGCAGGTCCACCTCTTCCAGTTCGTAGGCGGCGCCGACCTCCTCGAGCAGGACGTGGATACCGACGGCGCAGGTGCGAGGCGCCCAGTAGAGCTTCATGACGACCCCCAGCCGACCCAGCCGACACTGGCGCCGATCCGATACTGGAGCCATACCAACTCAGCTATAGGATGTACAATCCCGAAAGGCCGAGCGAGGGTGGAGCCGGGAAGCTCAATCCGTTAACGCCGCCGCCCCTTCCTGAACTGCTCTGCAGCCTCGGCGCGCGCCTCGGCCCGGAGCTGCTTCGGAGCGCTGCGATCCACCGCCTCGCCTTCCGGCGTCAGGACCTCGTTGGCGAACTCCAGATCCAGCATCTTCAACCGTTTCAGCTCGTCGCGCAGACGCGCGGCCTCCTCGAACTCCAGGTTGGCGGCGGCGTTGCGCATGCGGGTTTCCAGGTCCTTGATCGTGGCCTGGAAGTTGGAGCCCAGGAACGGCTTGGAGCCGCCCTCGGCCACCCCAGCGGGGATGGTGACGCGGTCGCCCTTCTCGTAGGGGCTGTCGAGGATGTCGGCGATGCCGCGCTTGACGCTCTCCGGCGTGATCCCGTGCTCGGCGTTGAAGGCGTTCTGGCGCTCGCGGCGGCGCGCCGTCTCGGCCATGGCCCGCTCCATCGAGCCGGTGATGCGGTCGGCGTACAGGATCACCCGTCCCTCGATGTTCCGCGCCGCCCGGCCGATGGTCTGCACCAGCGAGGTCTCTGAACGGAGGAAGCCTTCCTTGTCCGCGTCAAGGATGCCGACGAACCCACACTCGGGAATGTCCAGGCCCTCGCGCAGCAGGTTGATGCCGATCAATACGTCGAAGGCGCCCAGGCGCAGGTCGCGGATGATCTCGATCCGCTCCACCGTATCGACGTCGGAGTGCATGTAGCGCACGCGCACGCCCTGCTCGTGCATGTACTCGGTGAGGTCCTCGGCCATCTTCTTGGTCAGGGTGGTGACCAGCGAGCGGTAGCCCTTCCTGGCCACGTCCTTCACCTCGGCGATGATGTCGTCGACCTGGGAGAAGCCGTCCTTGGAGACCGGGCGCACCTCCACCGGCGGATCGATCAGGCCGGTGGGACGGATCACCTGCTCGACGAACACGCCGCCGGTCTTCTCCATCTCCCACGGGCCTGGGGTGGCCGAGACGTGGACAGTCTGCGGCCGCATCGCCTCCCACTCCTCGAACTTGAGCGGCCGGTTGTCCATGCAGGACGGCAGGCGGAAGCCGTACTCCGCAAGAGTGAACTTGCGCCGGTAGTCCCCCCGGTACATGCCGCCGATCTGGGGTACGGTGACGTGGCTCTCGTCCGCGAACAGCAGCGCGTCCTCGGGCAGGTATTCGAAGAAGGTCGGCGGCGGCTCCCCCGCCTTGCGGCCGGTGAGCCAGCGCGAGTAGTTCTCGATTCCCGCGCAGGAGCCGGTGGCCTCCATCATCTCCAGGTCGAATCGAGTGCGCTGCTCCAGGCGCTGGGCCTCCAGCAGCTTGCCGTTCTCGCCGAACCACTTCACCCGCTCCTCCATCTCGGCGCGGATGCCGTCCATCGACTGCTTCAGCGTGCGCCGCGGCGTGACGTAATGGCTGTTGGCGTAGATCTTGATCGAGGGCAGGTCAGCGGTCTTCCTGCCGGTCAGCGGGTCGAACTCGGTGATCGATTCCACCTCGTCGCCGAACAGCGAGATACGCCAGGCGCGGTCCTCGTAGTGGGCGGGGAAGATCTCGATGCTGTCGCCGCGGCGGCGGAAGGTCCCGCGCGCAAAGGCGGCGTCGTTGCGCTTGTACTGCAGCGCCACCAAGTCGGCCATCAGCCGCTTCTCGTCCACCACCTCGCCGAGCTGCAGCTCGAAGGTCATGGCCGTATAGGTCTCGACCGAGCCGATGCCGTAGATGCAGGAGACCGAGGCGACCACGATAACGTCGTCCCGCTCCAGGATCGCCCGGGTGGCCGAGTGGCGCATCCGGTCGATCTGCTCGTTCAGCGAACTGTCCTTCTCGATGTAGGTGTCGGTGCGCGGGACGTAGGCTTCGGGCTGATAGTAGTCGTAATAAGAAACGAAATACTCCACCGCGTTCTCCGGGAAGAACGACTTGAACTCCCCGTAGAGCTGGGCGGCCAGGGTCTTGTTGGGCGCCAGGATCAGCGCCGGCCGCTGGGTCGCCTCGATGATCTTGGCCATGGTGAAGGTCTTGCCGCTGCCGGTGACGCCCAGCAGCACCTGATCGGCTTCTGCCGCCTGAACCCCTTCCACCAGTTCGGCGATGGCGCGGGGCTGGTCGCCGGCCGGCTGGTAGTCGCTGACCAGCTTGAACCGCTTGCCGCCCTCCGACTTAGCCGGGCGTGCGGGCCGGTGCGGGGCCCAGGCGGCCACCACCGACGGCGAAATCTCGGCCGCGGTGTCGAACACGAAGCGGGCGGATGCTTCCTCCACACCGACGGGCGTCAGGTCGCGCGGAGCGGCGGACTTGGGAGCTGGCTTGGAACGGGGCATGAACGGAAGGTAGGCGCGAGGACGCCGGACGGCTAGTCCCGGCGCCATTCGCCTCAGGCGCAATGTCTGTCGAAGCGCTAAGCTCGCCCCATATGCCAATCGCCGTGGTCAAGCCGTCCATGATCGCCGACGTCGTCTCCGCCTTCCTCGCGCGCAAGGCGGAGGCCCGCCACACCGTGCGGGTCACGGCGGCGGTGCTGGCGGCCTATGTCATCTACGCCGCCTTCGCCCTGCCCCAGGGCTACTGGGCGGTGTTCACCACCTTGATCATCATGCAGGCGAGCATCGGCGGAACGGTGGGCGCGGCCATGGACCGGATGTACGGCACGCTGCTGGGCGCGGCGGTCGGCGGCCTGCTGGCGTGGCTACGGCCACAGACACCGGTCGGGCTGGGGCTCGCCGTGGCGCTGGCCAGCGCCGTCACCGCCTACATCGCCATGCTGCGGCCGAACATGAAGGTCGCGCCGGTGACGGCGGCGATCATGCTGCTGAGTTCGGCAGGCAAGTTGGGACCGCTGCACGCCGCCGCCTACCGGGTGGTGGAGATCGGGCTGGGCAGTGTGATCGGAGTGGCGGCGACCCTGCTGATCTTCCCTGCACGCTCCCGGACGGTCGTGGCGGAACGGACCCTCAAGGTGCTGCAGATGCTGGCGGAACTGCTCGGCCATTATGCGGGCTGGCTGGCCAGGGCCGAGGTGGAGCCGGCCGCCGACATGCACCCCCTGCACGATCGCATCCGCAACGGCATCGTGGCGGTGGAGGCGGCGGTGGCCGACGCCGAGCGCGAACGGGCGGCCCGGCTCGGCTACCATCACCTGTCGCCCGCCACGCCCCGCACCCTGTGGCGGATCCGCAGCGAGGCCGTGGCGATGGGCCGGGCGCTGCGCGAACCCTGGCCAGACACGGTCCGGGCGCAGCTCGCCGAGGCTGGCCGGGGAATGCTGGAAGCGGAGGCGGCGATGCTGGAAGCCTGCGCGACCGCCCTGAACCAGCAGATCGTGGTGGAGACCCCGCAGGCCCTGGCCGACGCCCACGACGCCTTCCAGGACGCCGTCGCCTCGCTTCGCCGCGAGCGGGTGACCCGCGACCTCACCTTCGACACCGTGGGCTCGGTGTTCAGCTTCGCCTTCGCCCTGGAAAGCCTTTACGCCCACCTCGGCGACATGGCCGACCGCATCAACGAGAGCGTGCTGGAGCGTCCGACCGGCATGGTGAACCGCCTGCGCACCACGCTGCGGCTGCGAACCGCGGAGTAGGCAGGAACAGCCTATCCCGCCATCGAGCGTCGCGCCCGTTCCAAGCGCTCCAGCCCGCGATCCAGGGTCTCGTCCCGCTTGGAGAAGCAGAGCCGCACCAAGCCGGTCTCCGGCGCCTCCTCGTAGAAGGCCGAGACCGGGATCGCCGCGACCCCCGCCTCCTCCACCGCCCTCAGGCAAAAGGCGCGGTCGTCCACCGCTATCCCCGAGGCCCTCAGGTCGACGTTGAGGAAATAGGTCCCCGCGCTCGGCAGGGCCACGTAGCCGATATCTTTCAGGCCGCTCGCCAGGCGGTCCCGCGAGCGGGCGAAGTCGCGGCGCATCGCCTCCAGCGGCGCATCCGGACGATTCAGGCCATAGGCTGCCGCCGCCTGCAGATTCGGCGCGACGGTGAAGGTCAGGAACTGGTGCGCCCGCGCCAGGATCGCGGCGATCTCCGGAGACGCCACCATCCAGCCCACCTTCCAGCCGGTCAGGGAGAAGATCTTGCCGGCCGAGCCGATCTTCACCGTCCGCTCGGCCATGCCCGGAAGCGCCATCAACGGCGTGTGGGCGCGGCCGTCGAACACCACGTGCTCCCAGACCTCATCACACACCGCGATGCAGTCGAAGCGGCGGCAGTAATCGGCCAGCAGCTCCAGCTGGTCGGGCTGGTAGACCACCGCCGCCGGATTGTGGGGCGTGTTGAACACCACCAACCGGGTCCGCGGACCGAACGCCTGGTCGAGCGCCTCTTCCGTCAGCCGCCAGTCCGGCGCCCTAAGGGTGACGAAACGTGGAATCCCGCCGGCGCGACGCACCATCGGCGCGTAGGAATCGTACAGCGGCTGGAACAGCACCACCTCGTCGCCGGGCGAGATCAGCGCCAGGAAGGCGGCGGCCAGCGCCTCGGTCGCCCCGGCGGTGACGACCACCTGCTCCGGCGTCAGGGCAAGTCCCTGGACGCGGCCATAATGCTCGGCCACCGCCTGGCGAAGGGCGGGGGTCCCCAGCATCGGCGGATACTGGTTCGGCCCTTCGAGCGTCGCGCGCGCGGCGGCGGCGCGCACGTCCTCCGGGCCCTCCGAGTCGGGAAAACCCTGGCCCAGATTCACCGCCTCGTGCTTGCGGGCGAGGCCGGACATGAGCTCGAAGATGGTCGTCGGCAGGCCGGCGAACAGCGGGTTGGCGTGTATCGTCATCCAGGCGGTCCGATCACAGCTTGCGGCCTCGACGAAAGCGTCCAGGAGAGGCCATGGTCAGGCGGTTTGGGCCAGGGTCGACGCCCTGGGTTTCACCGTCAAGCGAGTGTTCATGGCGACAGGGGAAGAGAGACTGCGCGTCCTGCTGGTAGGGGGCGGAATCGGCGGCCTGACCGCCGCCATCGCCCTGGCGCGCCAGGGCATGCGGCCGATCGTGCTGGAGCAGGCCAACGCGTTCACTGAAGTCGGAGCCGGCCTGCAGTTGGCCCCCAACGCCACCCGCCGCCTGTTCGGCCTGGGCCTCGAAAAACCCCTGCGGAAGATCGGCTTCACGCCGGAACAGGTGGACATCCGAGACAGCGCTGACGGCGCGGTGCTGCTGACCACCCTGCTTGGGCGCGAAGCCGAACGTCGCTGGCGGGCGCCCTACCTCCAGGCGCATCGGGCGGACCTGCAGGCGGTGCTGCTCCAGGCCGCCTTGGACCTCGGCGTGGAGGTCCGAACCGGCATGCACGTGCTGGGGACCGAGCGGGATGCGCACGGCGTCCGCGCGCGTCTGCCGGACGCCATGGTGGAGGGCGATGTGCTGATCGGCTGCGACGGCGTCCATTCGCCGGTGCGAAGCCAGCTATTCGGCCCCAGCCCGGCACGTTTCACCGGCCAGGTCGCCTGGCGCGGCCTCGTCCCCGTCGAGCGCCTGCGGCCAGGGCTGATCCCGCCCCGCGCGCAGGTCTGGACCGGGAATGGCCGGCATTTTCTGCACTATCTGATCCGCGATGGGACGCTGGTGAACTTCGTAGGCGTGGTGGACGGACAGGCCTGGAGCCGGGAAGCCTGGTCCGAGCTCGGCGCCCACGACCAGCTCGCAGCCGACTTCGCAGGATGGCCGGAGCCCGTCACCGCCATAGTCGACGCCGTGGAGACGTGTTGGCGCTGGGCCATCCACGACCGCCCCCCCCTGGCCAGCTGGAGCGTCGGGCGCATCGCCCTGCTCGGCGACGCAGCCCATCCGACCGTCCCGTTCCTCGCCCAGGGCGCAAGCATGGCCATCGAGGACGCCTGCGCCCTGGCTCGGTGGCTCGACGCCGCTCCCGACCCCGTTTCGGCCTTGAAAGGCTACGGAGCCGAACGCCTGCCACGCACCGCCCGAGTCCGCGCCTGGGCGAAACGCAATGGGCGGTTGTTTCACCTGTCACACTTTTTGCGCCGCGGCGCCTTCTTCGCTGCGCGTGCGAGCGCTCCAGGTCATGCAGGCTCAGCCACGCATTTGGACTGGCTGTATGACAACGAAGAGCCAGCTGATGTTGCGGTGCAAAAAAGAGGAAAGTGAGCTTTCATGGTCACTTTTTCGCCGCACGCTCCACAATCCGGCAGTTCCATGCGCCTTTGTGCGAAAAAACGACAGATAGCGCTTGCACGGTTGTGCGCTGCGAAGTATATCGAGCCTACCAACGTTTCGACGTTGGCGCCCTTCCTGGGCGTTTCCTCCCTATGACTTCAAGCCGCGCTTTCGGGCGCGGCTTTTTTTTGCGCGCCGCCGAGAGGCTGGCCGAATACAGCCTATAGGTCAGTTGCGCGTTTCAGCTTCGAACTTCGATGGCTGACGGGCCAGGCTCAGGTGAGGACGGTGAAGATCAGCGCCGCTACCAGGACATCAAGGGTCCTGAGCGCCAGGCCGTTGAGGGCTGGGCCACCGAAAGAATAGGGTCGAAACATTGGGGCTCCGGCTCGTGCGCGGAACGCTCAGCAAGACCCGCGCCACATGCGCTGATGGGTCCCGCGCGTCAGACCTTCTTGCGGGCCACACCTCCGACAGGCCGGCGGCGATTGGATTCCCCCGACCACTCCGTTTCCGAATAGGCCGAAGCTGCGGCCTCGACCGCCTGGACTCCGGCGCGCAGGCCCCGACGACGCTCCGCCTGCGACAGCAGATGCGCCTCCACCGAGGAGGAACCTCTCGGCGTACGTGGGGAGGCCGTTTCGGGCTCGGGACGCCGGCCTGGACTTCCAATGGGAACCAGCGCCTGGTCCGAAGCGGAATCAGGGCCGTTTGCAGGGGGACGATCCGCAGCGGTCATGACGCCGGACCCTACGCCCCCTTCGTTAAGAAGACGCCTTCGGCATCGATCCGAAGGCGCCGCCTCAAGCCTCAGTTGGAATCGTCGTCACCCTGGTCGTAGCTGCTGTCATCGGAGTCACGGTCGCTGTCGCCGTACTCGTTGATGGTGACGTTCTCCGCCTGCTCGCCGCCGCCGAACATGCCGCCCCCGCGATGACCGCCGCCGAACATGCTGGAGAGGCCGCTGAACAGCACCTCGCCGCCCGCCACCCCGGCAGCCGTGGTGCCCGCCGTACGCAGGAAGCTGCCGAAGCCGCCGGGTTGGGCCGGCTGGGCGCCGCCGCCGCCGAATAGGCCGCCAAGCAGTCCGCCGCCGCGCGGAGGCTGCGGCTGAGGCTCATAGGGTTGCTGGCCGTACCCTTGCTGTTGTCCATAGCCTTGCTGGGGATAGCCTTGCTGCGGTTGGCCATAGCCCGGCTGGGCGTATCCTTGCTGGGGCTGAGCACCCCACGGAGCGCCCTGCCCGCCCTGCGGCTGGCCGCCGCCCAGGAAGCTGGTGGGACCGCCCTGACCGGGGACGCCGGCGCGGAGTTGGCTTTCCAGCTCGTTCACGCGAGCCTGGGCTGCGTGCAGCGCCTGGTCGGCGATGATGGCGTGCTGGACCAGCACATAGGCCGCATCCGGATTGGCGCGGATGGTACGATCGATCAGGTCCGACGCCTCGGCGTCCTTCAGGCCGCCACGGGCCTGGCTCAGGTCCTGGAGGAAGGTGGAGAGGAGAGTACGTTCTTCAGGAGTCATGTGTCTGGCGTCCTTGGAGGCCGAGCGGCGCACCGCCCGCCCCTAATGTGGCGAACTGTTCGGATGGTTCCAGACGGTCCGTGCGGATCCGTCGATTAAGCTTTGTTCACGCAGCCTTCCGCCAGGCAGGAAGATGGCGGCCGAAGGGGATGTCAGGCGGCTTCCGAAGGCGGCTCCGCTACGGGGGCGGGCGCTTCGTGGAGCAAGGGCGCGGTCTCGAGACCGTAGATGATGATATCCATCTTCCCCTACTCCCGACCTGCGCCGCCCCGGACGCTGCGGCCAAGGTATCGCCCTGTCGACCCGGGCGGGCAAGCCGGAAAGCGAGGCCCGGCGGATGCGCAAGCCCACCTGAGCCTGACAAGCGAGCGAGGTCCGCCCTCAGGCGATCTTCACGCGCAGGGCCGATTCCGGCAGGTCCGTCCCGAAGGCGCGCTGATAGAACTCCGCGACCGTGGGCCGCTCCAGCTCGTCGCACTTGTTCAGGAAAGTCAGGCGGAAGGCCAGGCCGACGTCTCCGAAGATGGTCGCATTCTGGGCCCAGGTGATGACCGTGCGGGGGCTCATGACGGTGGAGATGTCCCCGTTCATGAAGGCGTTGCGGGTCATGTCGGCGACGCGGACCATGGCGTTGATGGCGCGCTTGCCTTCCGGCGTGTCGTAGCCCGGCGACTTGGCCAGCACGATCTCTGCTTCCACCTCGTGGGCGAGGTAGTTCAGGGTGGTGACGATGGACCAGCGGTCCATCTGGCCTTGGTTGATCTGCTGGGTGCCGTGATAGAGGCCGGTGGTGTCGCCAAGCCCGATGGTGTTGGTGGTGGCGAACAGCCGGAAATAGGGGTTCGGCCGGATCACGCGGTTCTGATCGAGCAGGGTCAGCTTGCCCTGCGCCTCCAGCACCCGCTGGATCACGAACATCACATCCGGACGGCCCGCGTCGTACTCGTCGAACACCAGGGCGATGGGCCGCTGGATGGCCCAGGGCAGCATGCCTTCGCGAAATTCGGTGACCTGCTTGCCGTCTTTCAGGACGATGGCGTCCTTGCCGACCAGGTCGATACGCGAGACGTGTGCGTCCAGGTTCACCCGCACCAGCGGCCAGTTCAGCCGCGCCGCCACCTGCTCGATGTGGGTCGACTTGCCGGTGCCGTGATAGCCCTGGACCATCACCCGGCGGTCGTGGGCGAAGCCGGCGAGGAGCGCGCGGGTGGTCTCCGGGTCGAACTTGTAGTTGGCGTCGAAGTCCGGGACGTGGCTGTCGCGTTCCTTGAAGGCCGGAGCCTTGAAGTCGAAGTCCACGCCAAAGGTCTCGCGCGCGTTGACCTCATGGTCGGGGACCAGGGTCAGAAGCTTGTCGTCTTCAGAGTCGAAAGCGGTCATGGCGGGGTTCGATTACAGGCTTGCCGGGACGGAAGCAAACAGGTGTTTGTAGGCGTGCGCGGCCGCCGCGCCGCGCCTGGAGGTTCGCCATGCTCAAGGA
>JBARAK010000401.1:0-4614 GCA_049791955.1 Caulobacteraceae bacterium | reverse complement strand
GCCCTGCGCCTGCTGCCCGTGCGCGGCGAATGCCCGTGCTGCGGCTCGACCCCGGTCGCGGGCGTGATCACCGCCACCGGCCCCACGCCGGGCGTGCGCTACCTGTACTGCTCGCTGTGCTCGACCGCCTGGAACCACGTCCGGGCCATCTGCATCACCTGCGAGGACACCCGCGACCTCTCGCTGAAAGCCATCGAAGGCGGCTCGGGCGCGGTGGTGGCGGAGACCTGCGGCCGGTGCCGGACCTACGCCAAGATGCTCTACCAGGCCAAGGAAACCCGGGCCGACCCCTACGCCGACGACCTGGCGACGCTGGGCCTCGACCTGCTGCTGGCCGAGGACGGCTGGCTACGCCACGCCCCCAACCCCTTCCTGCTCGTAGGCCCGGGCGGCGACGGTGCTGGATAAAAAGCGCTAGGGCCGGCGCCCAGGCCGTGCAGACTCCAGGCCATGCACTCGCCAATCGACCCGCCGGTCACCGGGGCCTCGACCCTGTCCGCCCGCGCCTTGGTGCTGGGGGACCGTATCGACACCCCCCGGCTGGAGACGCGCGACGCCGTATCGACCGTTCCGCTGTCCTACCGGGCCGACACTGGGCTGGTCGTGGTCTTCCGTTTCGGCGTCGTGGTGCTGATCGGCCTGGACGCCGCCGCCGAAGACCAGGCGCTGCAACAGATCCTGCCCCAGGTCCAGGGCGCCCCCCAGGACGCGGAGGAGGAACGGGCCACCCTCACCCTGTGCCGCGACCAGGAAGAGGGGGTGGCGGTCGACGGTGTGGTCAGGGTCGCGGCGATGACCCCGGACCGGCTGCTGGTGGTCGCCGACGCCCTGGCCAAGAGCGTAGCCCTCGCCCAGGACGAGCGGCAGGTCGCCGAGGTCTTCAACACGGTGGAGCCCTGGGCGCGGCGCCTGACCGCGACCGGTCGCAGCCCCGGCGGCCAGAGGGACATGCTCCGCCTGATTGGCTCAGCCCTGCTGGTCCAGCACCGGCTGGCGGAACGGGTCGCCGTGCGCGAAAAGCCCGACACCCTGTGGGAACGCCCGGACCTCGAACGGCTCTACGCCCGCCTGGAGGACGAATACGAACTGGTCGAGCGCGCCGACAACCTGGCCCACAAGCTGGACCTGATCGGCGAGACGGTGACCGTCCTGACCGACCTGATCGACACCAAGCGCGCCTATCGCCTGGAGGTCACCGTCATCGCCCTGATCCTGACCGAGATCGCCCTGACCCTGGTCCAGATGCTGCGAAGGTGAGGCGCGCTGGGGACGGGTGCGGGACCTGATGCGGAGAACCCGGCCCAACCCACCACCCATGACCGCCCCCAACCCATTGCATCCATTCAACAAAAACGGCCCGCCATCCCGGACGCAGGGCGCGAAGCGACCGGAGATCCGGGACCCAGCAGCACCAACCTCACCGCCGCGTTGGAGCCACCGTCTGCGCGTGATTGCAGCGTCAAACTCAGCGCCGCCGGGTCCCGGATCTGCGCGCTCTGCGAGCGCTCCGTCCGGAATGACGGCGCTTTGGGGACAGTCCCAACCACCCGCGGCGGGAGCAAACGGATCGACCTGCTCAGCTATGAGTTCCCTTAAGCATGGAGCATCGTGATCTCGTCGTCGTCGGGGCTTCGGTGGGAGGGCTAGAGGCCCTGTGCAAGCTCGTCAGCACCTTCCCCGAGCAGTTGGAGGCGTCCGTATGCCTGGTGCTGCACACCCATAACGACGGCCCGGGACTGCTCGCCGACATCATCGGGCGCTTCACCCCCCTGCCGGTGTCGTACGGCAAGGACGGAGACGCCCTGCGTCCCCACCACATCTACGTCGCCCCGGCCGATCACCACATGCTGGTCACGCCCGAGCGCTCGCTGAGGCTCAACCGCGCGCCCAAGGTCAATCACTTCCGGCCGGCGATCGACCCGCTGTTCCGCTCCGCCGCCGAGGCTTTCGACCGCCGCGCGGTGGGCGTCATGCTCACCGGCCCGGATCATGACGGCGCCAGGGGACTGCGCGCGATCGTGCACGCCGGCGGGATCGGCATCGTCCAGGACCCCGAAGGCCCCGCGACGCCCTCCATGCCCCTGAACGCCCTGTTCGGAGACCACCCCCAGCACCGCGCCCCCCTCGCCGAGATCGGCCCGTTGCTGGGCCTCCTAATCGCGACGCCGCTTGAGGGGTGAGGGGGGGGACTTCGGATTCGGTTCGCGCCCAAGGCGACCACAAGCGTCGCTCCACTCTCCGGACATTCACGGGCGGGTGTCTAAAGGGCGGCGAATGCCGGCATCACGTCGCGGCCCGTCGGCCACTTCCGACCCCTATCGACATTAGGAAGGCCTGCTATCTGGCTGGCGAAGCGATTCTCATGCATGCTATGGCTGCCGTCCGCTTTCAATAAACCAGGGGTAGCCGCAACAACCTCCTGCGGCTAAGTTCGCCTTTGAGTATGGAAATAGCCGGTTTTTTTGCGGCAGGGGCTTCGCTTTCAGGGGACGCTACTCGGCTTCGAGCGAGCCGAAGGAGGAAGGAAACGTTGGTGCATTTCAAGATAACGTTCGCGTACAGGGCGGTGCTGATCGCGGCGGCTCTCTCGGTAACGGCGTGCAGTCCAGATAACGCGGCCGGTGGCGGCGCCGGGACTACCGCGCAAATCACGCCGAATAACGCGGCGGTGGAAGACCAGGCGGAGCCCGAAGAGGCTGCCAATTTGACCGCCCCCCAGAAGAATGCCGTCAGGTCTGCAAAGCAGTACCTGAGCATGTCCGGCTTCTCGCGGAACGGCTTGATTCAGCAGCTTTCGTCGAGCGCTGGCGATAGTTATAACGAAGCCGACGCAACCGCAGCAGTGGATAGCCTTGACGTTGATTGGAACGGCAATGCAGTTAAGTCTGCAAAACAATACCTGAGCATATCCGGCTTCTCGTGTCAGGGCCTTATTGAGCAACTTTCTTCGAGTGCCGGAGACAAATACACGGTAAGTCAAGCAACTTACGGTGCGCAGCAGGCAGGCGCTTGCGCGTAAGCTGGGCCGTCGACGCTGAGAGGTCCATCGCACGGGCGTAAGCTACTTGGTCCGTGTAAGTTCCAGCTCTTGCGCAACCTCTGTCGTCCCGAAGACGCGCCAACCGAAGTCCGGCTCCGGCCCTCGGCTAATGTCCGCTCCCCACCCTTCTCACCATGTCCTCCGCAACGGGGCTGGCGGGTGAGCTTATTTGAAGTGATGCCTGCTGCTTGACCCAACGCCTGGTGCGCGCCCAATGCGGACTCCAGCACCGCCCCAGCAAGCAAACGTTGGCTTGCGATGACGTCACCTATGCTAAATACCCCCTCGCAACCGCCGGAGAACTGACCTTATGACCCCTCAAGTTCGACTCTGGACCATTCTGGGAGAGAGTCAGACAGGGAAATCACGGATTGTCGGTGATTTGTCGTCAAAGCCCGGAGGGGGGCGGTCTGGATTTTCCTATATCCTTCTCCGTGGCAGCGGATATTTGAGCGTTTACTCGAAAAAGATGGCTTGGCAGGAAGACAGAAAATCGCCCGCAGATTCGATCGCTGAAATACGATCGAAGATTTCTACACTGACTCGCGCATTGGGAGGATTGCCGTCATGTGTCAACGTCCTCAGCACGCTCAGGTTTGATTATATCACCCACTGGGATGGGCTGGTTTGTCCGTCCGGCAATCAGTATCTTAACGCATGGACTAGGGAAGGCTGGGAGTTAGCGTCGCTAGTTCTAATGTCGCCGGATAGAGAAGGTTCGCGCGACTTCTACGGACGGTATGGCGCACCGACAGCTTGGCTCTACGAATCTCGCAATCTACCACCGGGTGAGATGGTTGGGGCGGTGCGTAACCATTTCTCCTGGGCTTGAACGGGCGGCCCTGATGCCGGCAAGGCCGTCCAGCGCCCTACCCTGCCGTTGAGTGCGGCCGCTACACGCCCAATGGATCGCTCGCCATGCCAAGGACCGCCTAGCGCCCGGAACGGACATTGGCTCCGGTGCGGAAGGCGGACATTCGCGGCACACTTGAAGTCCCAATTTGCGACTTCAAGTGGCTCACTGTGTTGGGAGCTAGACCGAAGCGGCCCCTGAGCCGAATGGCGATCGGCACCACCTTGGCCATATGCCTGCAGATTTCGACGCCAGGGGCGACGCTCCCGCCGCACTGGACCTGACGCCGTTCAGCAAATTGAACGTGGGCGCCAGCGCGGGGATTCGGAAGCGTCATCACTATCTCTCGGCGACCTACATGGAGGGCTTCACGCAGTCGGATCGCCTCGCCGCGCTGGCACGTCGATGAGATGGTTTGCAAGGTCGGCGGCCGGCGAATGTACCTTTGGCGCGCCGTCGACGACGAAGGCGAGGTCCTCGACCTTGTGATGCAAAGGAGGCGGAACACCAGCGCGGCCCTTAAGCTGATCAAGCGGCTACTCCGCAACCAACCGTCGGACCCGAGCGCATCGTCACCGACGGTCTCGGCTCGCACGTAAGCGGTGTGCTGACCGCACCTTTCCGGGGTTGATCTGATCACCGAGTCTGAGCCTTTCGGGGTTGGACGGGCCTGGTGTGCTGATGATGCCTGGTGATGATGTGCTGCCTAAGCCGGTCGCTC
>JBARAK010000400.1:0-6562 GCA_049791955.1 Caulobacteraceae bacterium | reverse complement strand
GCCCTGGCCGTGCGGGGCAGATGGGGGACGATGGCCAGCACGCCACGGGCCTGGGCGATGGCGATCAGGGCGGCGCGATGGGGCTCCATCGCCTCCAGCCGCGCCATCACCGCCTCGAACAGCCGGTCGTGGGCCTCGGCCGATGCGTCGTCTTCCGCGGCGGCGAGGGCGGCGGCGTCGAAGCGCCGCGCGAGGCGGTCGAGCAGGGCGTCTTTCCCGGGCGCGCGAGCATACAGTTCGGCAAAGGAGACACCCGAGGCGCGGGCGATGTCGCGCAGGCTGATCTCGCTCCAGGGCCGGTCCGATGCGAGCGCCAGGGCGCATTCGCCCGCGATGTCGAGCAGGTCCGCCTTGCTGGCCGCGGGTTTGGCGGGGCGCTTCGGAGGCGCGGTCGCTTGCGCCTCGACCTTGGGAGCCTCTGCTGTCCCGGCGTCGGCTTTCGCGGAGTCAGCTTTTACGGTCGCGGCCTTACGGGACGCGGTGGTTCGGGTGGCGGGCATGTCCGACTCCTGCTTCCGCGTGGAATCTGGGAGAAGCCGAGCTACGGCTCAAGCGTAGATGACCTGCCGAGCTCTCTTTTCCCTCCGCGGGGGGGCTAGGCCTGACCCTTGGTCTCGAACATGCAGGCGGCCATGGCGTCGTCGGGGCTCTTGGCCCCGCGCAGCATGAAGTCGAAGGCCGGATAGAAACGGTCCGCCGCCTCGACCGCCGCGTCGATCATCGACGCCGCCTGGGCCAGCGTGGGGCGCTCGCCGCTGGGCATGGACATGGAATGGCGGAACACCACCTCGCCGTCCTCGGCCCAGCATTCGAAGTGGCCCATCCAGACCCGCTGGTTGATCAGGCTCAGCAGTTCATACATCGAGCTGCGCTTGGCCCGGGGCGCCTTCATGTCGATCGACAGGCAGAGCTGAAGGCAATCGGCCTCCGGCCGCCAGGCGAACCACAGCTCATAGTCCTTCCAGTCGCCGGTCAAGGCGAAGGCCAGGTCGCCATCTTCGGTACGATCGAAGTCCAGGTTTTCGGCGTCGAGCACCCGCTCAACCACGTCGAGGGGATCGAAGGTGGTGTCGACGTCTTCGTTATGAGGCGTGTCCATAACCTTGATCCTCACGTGACGGCCGGGCGCGAGGAGCGCCAGATGGAATCATCGCGTGTCGCATACGATTCTAATGGGAGAAGCGTGTTCGGCTCAACCGTGGTCACGTCTCAGGCGAACCGGCCGCAGCCGGACCCTTCAATTGCGCGATTTCGGCGCGAAGCTGGGCGATTTCGGCGGAAAGCGCCGCACGCACCGCGTCCAGTTCGTCGCGCCGCACCAGATCGAGTTCGGCCGCCATGCGGTCGCCCTGGGCGCGGAAGGCGGTGCGCGCCTCCTCACCGGCCGCCTGGGCCAGGCCCATGGCGCTTTCCATGACCTTGGCGGCTTCGTCGAAGAAGGGATTACGGGTCTGCATGGGTCGACGGGTCCAAGGCGACGGATGAAAACGAACCTTCTATATGGGGTCTCCGAACCGATTGCGACCGCGGCTGCGACCATGCGGCCTTTCCAGAAAATACGGGAGCGCATGATCCAGAACGCCTCGCTGTCCGACCAACGCCTGCCAGACGCCCGCCCGGATAACTGGGTGGATCGCTGGGCGCCCGCGGGTTTGCGCCCCTGGCTGAAACTCGGCCGGTTCGACCGGCCGGCGGGCATATGGCTGCTGATGCTGCCGGGCTGGCAGGGCGTGGCCCTGGCCGATGCGCTGCTGGGCAGGCTGCCGGACCTGCGCCTGCTCGGTCTGATCGCGGTCGGGGCCACGGCGATGCGGGCGGCGGGCTGCGCCTTCAACGACATCGTCGATCGCAAGATGGACGCCAAGGTGGCCCGCACCGCGGGTCGGCCGGTCGCTTCCGGCCGTATCGGCGTCAAGTCGGCCTGGGTCTATCTGGTTGGCCTCAGCCTGCTCGGCCTGTGCGTGCTGCTGTGCATGAACCTGATCGCCATCCTGCTCGGGGTGGGGTCCCTGGCCCTGGTGGCCGCCTACCCGTTCATGAAGCGGATCACCTGGTGGCCGCAGGCGTGGCTGGGCCTGACCTTCAACTGGGGCGCGCTGCTGGGCTATGCGGCGGTGCGCGGTCGGATCGATTGGCCGGCGGCCATCCTCTACGTCAGCGGCATATTCTGGACGCTCGGCTACGACACCATCTACGCCGTGCAGGACATCGAGGACGACGCCCTCGCCGGGGTGAAGTCCAGCGCGCGGCGCCTGGGCAGCGAGGTGCGGCTGGGGGTGATGGCCTTCTACGCCGTCACCATTCTGATGTTCGGCGGCCTGACCAAGTTCGCGCCCCAAGGGTGGGCACTGCTGGTCGCTGCGGCCATGCACCTGACCTGGCAGGCCACCCAGGTGAAGCGCGACGATCCGCAGGGCGCGCTGCGGCTGTTCAAGTCCAATCGCGACGTGGGGCTCATGGTGTTCTTCGCCCTGGCGATCGCAGGGTGGCGGCGCATGCATTCGTGATCGAGGATCGCAAGGCTTTCATCCTCGAAAACACGCGGCTGCAGCGCCCGCCCCATTGTCCCGAGATCGCCCTGCACCTGGCCGACGAGATCACGCCGATCTGGCGCATGACCGAGGAGGCGCTTGGCGAACTGGGGCTGCCTCCGCCATTCTGGGCCTTCGCCTGGGCCGGCGGGCAGGCGCTGGCGCGCTACCTGATGGATCATCCGCAGGAGGCGGCGGGCCGGACGGTGGTGGACTTCGCGACCGGCTCGGGCCTGGTGGCCATTGCGGCGATGAAGGCGGGGGCGGCTTCGGTGCTGGGCAGCGACGTGGATATCTTCTGCCGCGACGCCGTGGCCCTGAACGCCGTCGCGAACGGGGTCGAGGTCGCCTTTACCGGGCAGGACCTGCTTGATGCGTCCCCGCCCGAAGCCGGCCTGATCCTCGCCGGCGACATCTGCTACGAGAAACCGCTGGCGGAACGCGTACAGGCGTGGCTGCGCACGGCTCACGCCGGGGGCGCGCGGGTGCTGATCGGCGATCCGGGCCGCAGCTACTTCCCCCGTACCGGCTTGGTCCAGCTTGCGGAGTACCAGGTCCCCACCACTCGGGAACTTGAGGACCAGGAGATCAAGCGCACCGGAGTCTGGACCCTGGACGGTTGACTCCACGCCGATCCGCCGGAACAATAAGGGAACAAAATGGAGGCGACGATGCGGGCGGACGGCAAGATCGACTACATCGAATTTCCGGCTGGTGAGTTGGGGCGCACCCAGGCGTTCTATCGCGAGGCGTTCGGCTGGAGCTTCGTGGACTACGGCCCGACCTACGCCGCCTTCGCCGAGGGCGTGGATGGCGGCTTCCAGGCCGACGCCACCGAACAGGTGAAGGCCCCGCTGGTGGTGCTCTACACCGAGGATCTGGAGGCCATGCTGGCCAGGGTCCGCGCCAGCGGCGGCGAGATCGTCAGGCCGATCTTCGCGTTTCCAGGCGGCCGTCGCTTCCACTTCCGGGACCCGTCCGGCAACGAGCTGGCGGTCCATACCGCCGCTTAACGCGTCGCGAAGATCGGCCGGAAGGGACGGGGAGACCAGTCGAAGTCGCGGCGGGCCGGGGCGGGATCGAAGGCGAGGTCCTCGCCCATCCGCGAACCCATGGCGGCGGTGGCGCCGGGCAGGCGGGAGCCCATCAGCTTCAATCCGAACCGCCAGAGCGGTGGGGGAACCGTGACGATCCGCGGTGTGCGGCCGAGACCTTCGAACACCCGCTCGGCCATCACCCGGTAGGTCAGGGTCTCGCCGCCCGGCAGGTCATAGGTGCGGTTGAAGGTCGGTTCCCGCTCGATCACCGCTAGCGCCGCCTGGGCCAGGTCACCGGCGTGCACCGGCTGGCGCAGTCCGCCGCCGAACCCCGACAGCGGCAGCACCTGGAAGCGCCGGATCAGGCTCGCCAGGCGGGAGACGTTGGCGTCCTCGCCCTCGCTGTAGATCAGGGTCGGGCGCAGGACAGTCCAGGTGATCCCGTTCGCCTCGCAGAAGCTGGCGGTCTGATCCTCGCCTGCCGCCAGGCGTGCGGCTACAGCGCGCTCTTCGGCGACGGGCGAGTTGGCCTTGGTGGCGCGGCTGGTGGAGGAAAAGGCCACGATCCGCTTCACGCCCGCCGCCGCCAGGGCGGGCAGGGCCGGGGGCAGCAGCCAGATCGGCGACAGGCTCAGCGCGACTTCCGCGCGGGGCAGGCGGCCGGTCAGGCCGTCCCGGGTCAGGTCGTCCCGCAACCATTCGGAGCCTCCGTCGGCAGGCGGCTTGCGGCTGATGGCGACGAAGGGGCGGTCCTGGGATCGGAGGTCGGCCAGCAGGTAGCGGCCGATCAGGCTGGTGGCGCCGAGGACGAGCAACGGCGCCGGAGCCGCAAACGTCGGTGTCATCGGTTTCGCCTCCTCTGACTGGATTGGAATCGGCTGTTCCCGCAGCTACGCCGGCCGCTGGCGGACCGGAACGGACTTGGTGGCGGCCAATGAAGGCGTTCGTTTGGCGGTTGCGATCCTCGTTCCAACCCAGCTGGCGCTGAAGCCGCCCTACAGGTCCAGGTCCTCCGCGGCGAACTCGGCGTTCTCCTGGATGAAGCGGAAGCGGAGTTCAGGCTTGCGGCCCATCAGGGTCTCCACCAGGTCCTCGACGGTCTCCTCCGACCGCGGCAGGATCACCCGCGCCAGGGTGCGGCGCTTCGGGTCCATGGTGGTTTCCTTGAGCTGGGCCGGCATCATCTCGCCCAGGCCCTTAAAGCGGCCGATCTCGGGCTTCTTGCCCTTGAAGGTGGTGGCCAGCAACTCGTCCTTGTGGTCGTCGTCCCGGGCGTAGGCGGTTTGGGCTCCGTGGCTGATCCGGTAGAGCGGGGGCAGGGCCAGGTAGAGCTTACCGTTGCGCACCATCTCCGGCATGGTCCGGTAGAAGAAGGTGATCAGCAGGCTTGCGATGTGGGCGCCGTCCACGTCGGCGTCGGTCATGATGATGATGCGGTCGTAGCGGAGGTCTTCCTCCTTGTAGCGCGAGCCGCCCTGGCACCCGAGCGCCAGCATGAGGTCCGACAGCTCCTGGTTCTTGGCGGCCTTGTCGTTGGCGGCCGAGGCCACGTTCAGGATCTTGCCCCGGAGCGGCAGGATGGCCTGGGTGGCGCGGTTGCGGGCCTGCTTGGCGGAGCCGCCGGCCGAGTCGCCCTCGACGATGAACAGCTCCGAGCCGTCGGTGGCCGCACCTGAACAGTCCGCCAGCTTGCCCGGCAGGCGCAGCTTGCGGGTGGCGGAGGCGCGGGCGACCTCCTTGTCCTTGCGGCGCTTCAGCCGCTCCTCGGCCCGCTCGATGACGAACTGGAGCAGGGCGGTGGCGGCCTTGGGCTGGGCGGTCAGCCAGTGGTCGAAGGGATCGCGCAGGGCGTTCTCGACCAGGCGCTGGGCTTCGCTCGACGACAGGCGCTCCTTGGTCTGGCCCTGGAACTCGGGATTGCGGATGAACACGCTGATCAGAGAGCCCGCCTGGGCGGCGACGTCCTCGGCGGTCAGCAGGCCGGCCCGCTTCTCGCCCACCAGGTCGCCGTACTGCTTCAGGCCGCGGGTCAGCACCGCGCGCAGGCCGGCTTCATGGGTGCCACCTTCAGGCGTGGGCACGGTGTTGCAGTAGGACTGGGTGAAGCCGTCGGCCTCGCCGAAACCCGCGCCGCTCCAGGCGATGGCCCATTCCACCGCCCCGCCGCCTTCGGCCCGTTCGATCCGGCCTGCGAAGGGCTCGGGCGTGACCGTCTCGATCTCGCCAACCCGCTCCTTCAGGAAGTCGGCCAGGCCGTTGGGGAAGTGGAAGACGGCTTCGGTCGGGGTCTGGTCGTGGATGCGTTCGGGCGCGCACTTCCAGCGGATCTCCACGCCCCGGAACAGATAGGCCTTGGAACGGGCCATGCGGTACAGGCGGGCCGGCTTGAAGGCGGGGGTCTCGCCGAAGATTTCCGGGTCGGGCGTGAAGCGGACCAGCGTTCCCTTCTTCCGCGACGGCCCGACCTGCTGCACGGGGCCGAGCGGATGGCCGCGCGAGAAGCTCTGCTTCCATTCGAAGCCGTCGCGCCAGACCGTCACGTCCAGCCGATCGGACAGGGCGTTGACCACCGACACGCCAACCCCGTGCAGGCCGCCGGAGGTCTCGTAGGCCTTGCCGGAGAACTTGCCGCCCGAGTGCAGCACCGTGAGGATCACCTCCAGCGCCGACTTGCCGGGATGCTTGGGATGAGGATCCACCGGGATGCCGCGGCCGTCGTCGCGCACCGACAGAGCGCCATCGGCGTCCAGGATGACCTCGATCATCTTGGCGTGGCCGGCCACGGCCTCGTCCATCGAGTTGTCGAGCACTTCGGCGAACAGGTGGTGGAGCGCCCGCTCGTCGGTGCCGCCGATGTACATGCCGGGGCGGCGGCGGACGGGCTCCAGCCCCTCCAGCACCTCGATGTCCTTGGCGGAATAGCCGCCCGAGGCTGCCGCTGCGGCGTGCGTCGGGGCGGTGGCGGCGCGGCTGGGGCGCGGTTCGGCCTTGGCC
>JBARAK010000399.1:0-1753 GCA_049791955.1 Caulobacteraceae bacterium | reverse complement strand
GTGCAGCTCCGCGCGCCGCGCGTGGCCTATGTCGGTAACCGCCGCGCGCGGGTGCTGCGCGACGCCGCGGCCGTGGCCGAGGAGCTCGGCTCCAACGTCAGCCATCCGGTGCTCTGGTACGACTCCGTGACCCTGCTCTACGAGCTGGGCGAGCGGCTGTTCCTGGAAGCGCCGCCCGGCGCGACCCTGACCGGCCTGCTCGCCGGCGCCTTCAAGGACGTCGAAGCCCGAGCCCTGGCCCAGACGCCCTTGGAGACGGCGGTCTACCTAGCGAAGCGGGAGGGGGCTTAGGCCCTACCGTCGCGTCGGGTCGAAGCGCTTCTCCAGGCCTTTCCAGCAGTCGACGTAGTCATCCTGCAGCTCGGCCAGTTCGGCGGCGTAGCGGGTGACGCGCTGGGGCAGGCGGGTTTCGAACATGAAGGCCATGGCGCCTTCCAGCTTGCGGGGCTGCAGCTCGGCCTTGCTGGCGCCTTCGAAGGCCTCCGCGTCCGGCCCGTGCGGCAGCATGCAGTTGTGCAGGCTGAAGCCGCCTGGGACGAAGCCCTGGGGCTTGGCGTCGTAGACGCCGTAGATCAGGCCCATGAACTCGCTCATGATGTTCATGTGATACCAGGGCGGCCGGAAGGTGTTCTCCGCCACCATCCAGCGGTCCGGGAAGATCACGAAGTCGATGTTGGCCGTGCCGGGGGTCTCCGTCCCCGAGGTCAGGGTGGTGAAGATCGACGGGTCGGCGTGGTCGAACATCAGCGGCCCGACCGGCGAGAAGCGGCGCAGATCGTACTTGTAGGGCGCGTAGTTGCCGTGCCAGGCCACCACGTCCAGCGGCGAATGGTCGAGCTCGGTCGCCCACAGCGCGCCGCCCCACTTCACGTACATGGCGGTCTTGGCGTCGACGTCTTCATAGGCGGCGACGGGGGTGTGGAAGTCGCGCGGGTTGGCCAGGCAGTTGGCGCCGATCGGGCCGCGCTCGGGCAGGGTGAGCGCCGCGCCGTAGTTCTCGCAGACGTAGCCGCGCGCTGGACCGCCCGGCAGCTCGACCCGGAACTTGATCCCGCGCGGAACCACGGCGATCTCGCCCGGCCCGACGTCGATGATCCCGAACTCGGTGCGCAGTCGCAGCTCGCCCTGCTGGGGAACGAACAGCATCTCGCCGTCGGCGTTGTAGAAGCACTCGTCGGTCATCGAGCGGGTGATCAGGTAGATGTGCGCGGCCATGCCGGCGCGCGTGTCGGCGTCGCCGGCGGTGGTGATGGTGCGGATGCCGTCGATGAACGACAGGCTCTCGCTCGGCATCGGGACCGGGCTCCAGCGCATGGGGGCGATGGGGGTGTCGTATTCGTGGCAGGGGGCGGTGCGCCACAGCCCGATGTCCGCTTTGCGGAAGCGGCCCCAGTGCTTGACCGTCGGGCGGATGCGGTAGAGCCACGAGCGCTCGTTGCTGGCGCGGGGCGCGGTGAAGGGCGAGCCGCTGAGCTGCTCGGCGTAGAGGCCATAGGCGCAGCGCTGGGGCGAGTTGCGGCCGACGGGCAGGGCGCCGGGCAGGGCCTCGGTCTCGAAGCCGTTGCCGAAACCAGACATGTAGCCCTTCACGGCGACGGTGCTGTCCAGCGGCGTGGTCATGTCCATGACGAAACTCCCTAGGCTTTGGTTTTCATGAGCTTGGAGGAGGGCGCGCCGAGCTCGGCGCCCATGGCGGCGGCGCATTCGGTCAGGGCGCAAGCGGCGGGGCCGTCCAGGCCGGCGTCGAAGCTGG
>JBARAK010000398.1:0-4871 GCA_049791955.1 Caulobacteraceae bacterium | reverse complement strand
GCCTCGAACTGGGAGGCCGGCGACGGGCCGGCGGGGAGCGCGCCAGGCGCGGGGGCCGGGCGCAGGCCGTGGTTCAGGCTGTCCGGGTTCAGGCCCTCGACCTTCAGCCGGTCGACGATGGAGGCGCCGGTGTGGGCGCGGCCCGACAGGATCGTCAGCAGCAGGCAGAGGAAGAAGAACACCCCCGCCAGGATCGAGGTGATGCGGGTCAGCAGGTCGCCTGCGCCGCGCGCCGACATGAAGCCGGACGGACCGCCGCCCATGCCGAGCGCGCCGCCCTCGGACCGCTGCAGCAGGATGACCGTGGCCAGGGCGATGCACACGAGCACCAACAATACGAGCAAGGAGCCGAGCAGCATGGCGTGAAGTGCGATCCGCGGTGAAAGGACGGGTTACAGGTGCGGCGGCGAGCGCCACAGATCAAGCGCGGCGTGTAACACCGACTGTCGCAGGGCGCCAGGGCGGGATTGGCCGAGCCTTTCGCTCCGCGCTGCCGGCTCTCGCTATGACACCCTCTTTTTTGAACCCGACGGCCCTCTGAAGGCACTCACCGTACGCGAACCGCCCGGGGCCGAAACGCTGCGGGTTGCGGGCCTCCGCGCCAGCCGCTCTAACGAATCGCCGCTCCGCGGCCCATCGTCCTCGAAGAGGCATCCCATGACCCGTCACGCCGTTCTCGGCGCCCTCAGCGCCCTCGCCCTGCTGGCGCTCGCCCCCGCCGCCGGCGCCGAAGGGGCCGCCAACCCCGATCCCGCCGCCGCCAAGGCCGGCTCCTACGTGATCGAGCCCCACCACACCCGCGTGCTGTTCAGCGTCTCGCACATGGGCTTCACCACCTGGTACGGCGACTTCACCGGCGTCAGCGGCAAGCTGACCCTGGACACCGCCCATCCGGAGAACAGCCACCTGCAGGTGAGCATCCCCACCGCCAGCGTCTCGACCACCAACACCACCCTGGACGGCGAGTTGAGGGAGTGGTTCGAGGCGACCAAGTACCCGGCCATCACCTTCGACTCGACCGCGGTCCACCAGACCGCGCCCAACGAAGCCGACGTGACGGGCGACCTGAACTTCCACGGCGTGACCAAGCCGGTGACCCTGCACGTCCACTTCAACGGGGCCGGGCGCAACCCGATCGGCATCTCCTACATCGCCGGCTTCGAGGTCTCGGGCCATCTGAAGCGCACCGATTTCGGCGTCACCAAATACGCCCCGATGATCGGCGACGACGTCACCCTGACCATCAGCGCCGCCTTCGAGCGCAAGGGCGACTGACCGGACGCCTTCTCCCCTTGCGGGAGAAGGAGGGGACCCGGCAAAGCTGGGGAGGATGAGGGGTCTCTGGACGATGGCGGCTGCTGAGCGCAGCGCGACCCCTCACCCTCCCATCGCCAGCGATGGGCCCCTCTCTCTCCCGCAAGTGGGTAGAGGGAATTAAGACTCAAGCCGCCCGCACGATGGGCAGGAAGTCCTGGGCCCTGAGCGAGGCGCCGCCCACCAGGGCGCCGTCCACGCCGGGGACCGACAGCAGTTCGACGGCGTTGTCGGGCTTGACCGAGCCGCCGTAGAGCACGGGCGTCGCATCCGCCGCGCCGAAACGATCGGCCAGCAGGCGGTGGATCAGGCCATGCACCTCTTCCACCTGCGCCAGGGTCGGGGTCTGGCCGCTGCCGATCGCCCAGACCGGCTCGTAGGCCACCGCGAACGCCCGCCCGCGCAGGTCCTCAGGCAGGGAGCCCAACACCTGGGTCTCGACCACGCCGAGCGCCTGGCCGGCCTCGCGCTGGTCCAGGGTCTCGCCGACGCAGACGATGGGCTCCAGCCCGGCCCGCAGCGCCGCCACCACCTTGGCCGACACGTCGGCGTCGCTCTCGCGATAGACTGACCGGCGCTCGGAGTGCCCCAGGATCACCATGCTGGCGCCGGCGTCGTGCAGCATCTCGGCGCTCACGTCGCCGGTATAGGCCCCGCAGCTCTCCTCGTGGGAATCCTGCCCCCCGACCGCCACCGGCCCGCCCTTCAGGACCTCGGCCAGGCGGTGGATCAGGACGGCGGGGGGGAACAGCGCCACCCGGCAATTGGCCGGTTCGGCCTCCAGGGCGTCGGACAGCGTCCTGGCTTCCTGCAGGGCGGCGGAGGTGCCGTGCATCTTCCAGTTTCCGGCCACCAGTTTTCGCGTCGTTCCGTTCAAATGCAAAGTCTCGCTGCGGTTCGTGGGGGCGATTGAAATCGTGCTACGGCATGGAACGGTCGCTGTCACGCTGACGCGGTGAAACGCCAAGCCTTGCTCCCGCCCTCGCCGCTCCCCTATAGGGCGGGTTCGTCCTGAGAGGTTCCGGCTCTAATGCTCTCCCAGTTTCGCGCGCTGGCGAAATCGCCTGTCGCAAAGGTGCTGATCTTCATCCTGGTGGCGAGCTTCGGCCTCTGGGGCATCCGTGACGTTTTCCAGAACGTCAGCCAGGGCGATTCGGTCATCACGGCCGGATCGCGCAAGGTCAGCTCGACCCGCTTCCGCCAGATGTTCCAGGACGAGCTGAAGCAGTACAATCAGCAGTCCGGCCAGAACATCACGCTGCAGGACGCCCTGGCCCATAACGTCGATCATCAGGTGGCCGACTCGATCGCCTCGGACGAGGCCTTCGCCGAGTTCCTCACCCGGTCCGGCGTGCGCCCCTCCGACAAGCTGATCGTCGACGAAATCCGCAAGGCCCCGCGCTTCTTCAACGCGGTCAGCGGCAAGTTCGATCGCCAGGCCTATGAGCAGTTCGTCCAGCAGATCGGCATGAGCGACGCGGAATTCGAGCGGGTTCTGCGCGACGAGCTGGCCCAGACCCAGTTCGTTTCCGGCGTGGCCGCGGGCATGCGCGCGCCGCTGCTCTATTCGGCCCTGCAGGCCGCCTACGTCGCCGAGGGCCGCACCTTCGCCTACTTCGTCCTGCCCCCCACCGCGGTGCCCGCGCCGACCGACCCCACCGACGCCCAGCTCACCGACTTCATGAAGCAGAACGCCCAGGCCCTGACCCGGCCGGAGTCGCGCATCTTCACCCTGCTCCGCTTCAGCACCGCCCAGCAGGCCCTGAAGGTCGCCGCCGACCCCGCCGCCGTGCAGAAGCGCTTCGACTTCGAGAAGGACAGCCTGTCCACGCCCGAGAAGCGCACCCTGATCCAGATCCCGGTCCATGACGCGGCCGCGGCCGGCGCTGCGGTCGCCCGCCTGAACAAGGGCGAGGATCCCGCCGCGGTGGCCAAGAGCCTGAACGTCCAGCCGCTGAGCTACGTCGACACCCCCAAGGGCGCCATCGCCGACCACAAGGTGGGCGACGCCGCCTTCGCCATGAGCGAGGGCCAGGTGCAGGGGCCCGTCCAGGGCGACCTGGGCCTGGCGGTGGTCAAGATCATCAAGATCACCCCGGGCCACGTCGCCACCCTCGACGAGCAGCGCGCCAAGATCGAGGCCGAGGTGAAGCACGACGCCGCCCAGGCCGCGGTCGACAAACAGGTCCGCAAGTACGAGGACGTCCGCTCGGGCGGCGCCAGCCTGTCCCAGGCCGTCAAGAGCCTGGGCGTCGAGACCAGCCCCCTGCCCGCCGTCACCGCCCAGGGCGTGACGCCGACGGCCCAGCCGCAGCAGGTGCCGATGCCCCCCAAGCTGCTGCAGGCCGGCTTCGCCCTCACCAGCGCGGGTTCGGACACCGACCTGATCGACCTGGGCCAGGGCGAATACGCCGCCCTGCACCTGGAGAAGATCAATCCGCCCGCCCCGCCGCCCCTGGCCGAGATCCGGCCGCTGCTGGCCCGCGTGGTCATGCAGCGGGACCTGATCGGCCGCCTGCAGGCCAAGGCCGACGCCATCGCCGCCCAGGTGAAGAAGGGCCAGACCATGGAGGCCGCCGCCGCCGCGGCCGGCGCCACGCTCGGCCACGGAGTGGACATCGGACGCCAGGCCGCCGGCCAGACCTTCAGCAACGAGCTGCTGTCGCGCGTCTTCCAGGCTAAGGCCGGCGACGTGGTGACCGGCCCCGACGTGAAGCTCGGCGTGGTGGTCGCCAAGGTGCAGGGCGCGGTCGCGGCCTCGGGCAAGGACGTGTCCCAGACCGCCGCCAACATGCGCCGCAACGCCAGCCAGAGCGTGGTGCAGGACCTGGCCGTCGCCGTGCGCGCCGCCGCCCGTGACGTGGTCAAGCCGAAGATCGACTACAACCGGGCCCGCACGGCGCTCGGCGGCGATCAGAGCCCGGCTCAGTGAGCACCAAGCCCGAAGCCTCAGCCTTCGCCGCCGCCTACGGGCGCGGCGAGGCCCAGGTGGTCTGGACGCGCCTGATCGACGACCTGGAGACCCCGGTCTCGGCCTATCTGAAGGTTGGGTTCGGCCAGCCCTTCGCCTTCCTGTTCGAATCGGTGGAGGGCGGCTCCTGGCGAGGGCGCTATTCCTTCATCACCCTGAAGCCTGACCTGGTCTGGCGCTGTTTCGGGGATCGGGCCGAGGTCGCCCAGGGCGCCGGGATCGCGGCCGGCGACTACCGGGCCGAAGATCGGCCCGCGCTCGAATCGCTCCGCCGGCTGGTCGAGGCCTCGCGTATCGAACTGCCGGCCGAGCTGCCGCCGATGGCGGCCGGCCTGTTCGGGGCGATCGGCTACGACATGATCCGCCTGGCCGAGCCGCTGGGGCCGGCCAAGCCCGACGCCCTGGGCCTGCCCGACGGGGTGATGACCCGGCCGTCGGTGGTGGCGGTGTTCGATTCGGTAGCCCAGGAGATCGTGCTGATCACCTCGGTGCGCCCCTCCGCCCTGTCGGCCGAGGCCGCCTACGCCGAGGCGGCGCAGCGCCTGGCCGACACCCAGGCCGAGCTGGCGCGCCCGCTGGACCGCAG
>JBARAK010000397.1:0-2383 GCA_049791955.1 Caulobacteraceae bacterium | reverse complement strand
CCTGGGGCCTGGTCGAAGGTTCGGGAGGCGACCCGGTTCGGCGCCCGGTGCCCGCAGCTGGCGCGCGGCGTGTTCGCCAGCCCCGGCGCCGTTGAGGACTGCCTGTTCCTCAACGTCTACGCCCCCGCCGCCTCGGCGGGAAAGCGGCTGCCGGTCATGGTCTGGTTCTACGGCGGCGGCCTGTTCAGCGGCGAGAGCGAGGACTACGACGGCTCGGCCCTGGCGCGGGACGGCCAGGTGATCGTGGTCACCCTGAACTATCGCGTCGGCGCCCTGGGCTTCCTGTCCCACCCGGCCCTGAACGGGGAGGGCCATCCCTTCGCCAACTACGGGATCATGGACCAGCAGTTCGCCCTGCGCTGGGTCCGGCGCAATATCGCGGCCTTCGGGGGCGATGCTGGCGACGTCACCATCTTCGGCCAGTCGGGCGGGGCGACGAGCGTGATGGCCCAGCTGGTCTCGCCCACCGCCGCGGGGCTGTTCCATCGCGCCATCAACCAGAGCGGCACCCACGTCCAGCCGATCCCGCCGGAGGTGGCGCTGAACACCGGGCGGGCCTTCGCCGCCAGGGCCGGCTGCGCCGACCAGGGCGCCGCCTGTCTGCGGGCGCTGAGCGTGGAGCAGGTGCTGCGGGCCCAGGGCCCGATGATCCCGGTGATCGCCGCCGGCTTCCCCACCCCGGACGGGACCGTCATCCCCCGCTCGCCGTTCGAGGCCTTCAGCTCGGGGCGGTTCAACCGCACGCCGGTCCTGACCGGCCTGGTCGCCGACGAGCAGGCCTTCTTCCTGGAGGAGCCGACCACCGGCGTCCCGCTGACCGCCGACGGCTTCGACCGCTACCTGCAGTCCTTCGGCGCCGCCAACGCCGGCGCCCTGGCCGCGGCCTATCCGCTGTCGGCCTACCCCAGTCCCAGCCTGGCCGAGATCGCCGCGGCGCAGGGCTACAAGGTGTGCATGGCCCGCACCCTGGACCGGATGTGGAGCCGTTACGTCCCGGTCTACGCCTACCAGTTCGACGACCGCTCGGCCCCGTCCTACTTCGGCAAGGTCAGCTATCCGATGGGCGCCTACCATACCGCCGAACTGCAGTTCCTGTTCCCGCTGTTCCACGGCGGCCAGGGCCAGCCGCATCCGCTGAGCCCGCCCGAGACGGTGTTGTCGCGCCGCATGATCGCCGACTGGACGGCGTTCGCGCGGGCGGGGCGGCCGGGAGCGGGGTGGGCGGCCTATGAGGCTGGCCGGGATGATGTGCTGTCACTGGAGGCGCCGCGGCCGAAGATGGTGGGCGGGTACGGCGGGACGTACCATTGCGAGGTCTGGGACAAGGTGATCGCCGACCATCAGGGGGCGGGGTGAATCCGCCCTCTCCCACTTACCGACGCTGCTCAAGGCCTCCTCCCGGTTCGCGCTCGGCCCGGCGGGTGCTAAGGCGGGGCGGGTTCACCTGAGGAGCGGGAACAGGCGATGAGCGGCGAAACGATCGGGCGTCGGAGCTTGCTGGGCGGGGCCGGACTGCTGATGGCCAGCCCGATCAGCGCGCTGGCCCAGACCGGCAAGCCCAGGGTGGCGATCAAGACCAACCACGGGACCATCGTGGTGGAGCTGGAGAACCACAAGGCGCCGCTGACCACGGCCAACTTCCTGCACTATGTCGACGCCGGGAAGTACGACGGCGGCTCGATCTTCCGCGCTTCGCGCACGCCGGGCGCGCCCAAGGAGGGCGCCATCGTCGGCGGCCCGTCCGACAAGGTCCGCCGCTTCCCGCCGATCGCCCACGAGAGCACCGAGATGACCGGGCTGAAGCACATCGCCGGCACCATCTCGCTGGGCCGCTACGCCCCGGGCTCGGCCACCGCCGATTTCTTCATCTGCGCCAGCCCGGAGCCCTATCTGGACGCCCACCCCGGCGCCAAGGGCGACAACCTGGGCTACGCGGCCTTTGGCCAGGTGGTGCGGGGCATGAACGTGGTGCGCACGATCCTGGCCCTGCCGACGCCGGGCAAGTCCCGCTTCCCCGACATGAAGGGCCAGTGGCTGGACCCGGTGGTGCCGATCAGCATGCGAAGGTCAGCCTGAGATATCCGGACCGGCCGGCGCGTATTCCACGATGGCGCTCCCGTTGTAGCCAAGGAAAAGGCTGCAGCTACGGCCAAGCTTGGCAGTCCTGAAGCGTCCGGGTGTGGCGGCGATGTTCGTATTGCGCCGCAATAATGCCGTCTACGGCCCCGATGCTGGGCCGGTGACAGTAACGCCGACGATCGAAGACCGGGCCCCAGCAACGGAAACGGCGATTCCTTTTCCGCCGATCCATGAGCGCCCGGTTCCCCCGCGCTACGACGCCCAGCAGGCCGCAGCCCGGGTGGCCGACGACATGGCCCTAGCC
>JBARAK010000396.1:0-8009 GCA_049791955.1 Caulobacteraceae bacterium | reverse complement strand
GCGACGGTGGTCGCGGTGGCGGGCGTGGTCCCGCCGGACGGCGCGGCGACGTAGATGTCCTTCAGCGTCTCGGGGTCCCGCTGGTAGCGCTGCGCCACCTCCATGACCACGCGGTACTGGTTCAGCGGGTTGTAGATGATCGACGCGGGGGCCTGGCCGTACGCATCGTTCAGGGTGTTGTCGATCTGCTGGGGCGTCAGGCCCAGCCGGGCCGCCGTGGCCCGGTCGTAGGTGATGTAGGTCTCCAGCGCGTGGCCCTGCTGGTCCGAGTTGACGTCGGTCATGGCCGGATAGGCCTGCAGCGCCCGCATCAGCTTGTCGGACCACGTCTTCAGCAGCTCGCTGCTGTCGCTCTGCAGGGTGTACTGGTACTGGGCGTTGCCCGCGCGGCCGCCGGTCGGGATGTCCTGGGCGGACTGCAGGAACAGGGCGGCGCCCGACACCCCCAGGGTCAGCGGCCGGATGCGGTTCATCACGTCCTCGGCGGTGACCCCCGGCCGTTCGCCGCGGGGCTTCAGCTCGACCCACATGCCGCCGCCCGTCGACTGGACATAGCTGGTGACCGTGCGCACCGCCGGATCGTCGCCGACGATCTTCTGCAGCCGCCGCACCTTGGCCGACGTCAGGTCGAAGGAGGACGCCTGGTCCACCTGGATGCCGCCGAGCAGCAGCCCGGTGTCCTGCTGCGGGAAGAAGCCCTTGGACACCGCGCCATAGAGATAGAAGTTCAGGACCACCGTCGCGATCAGCGACATCAGCACCAGGAAGCTGTGGTCCAGCGCCCAGGCCAGGGAAACGGCGTAGGCCCGGTGCACCGCGTTGAACCCGCGCTCGAACCCGGTCCCCACCGCGCCCAGCAGCCGCCGCCACAGCGAACGGCGGGCGACCGGAGCCGCGCCGTCCGGACGCTCGTCGATCAGATAGGCCGCCATCATCGGGGTGGTGGTCAGCGATACGATCAGCGAGATCACGATCGCCGCCGTCAGGGTCACGGCGAACTCGCGGAACAGCTTTCCCACCAGCCCGCCCATGGCCAGGATCGGCAGGAACACCGCGATCAGCGACATCGAGATCGAGAAGACGGTGAAGCCCACCTCCCGCGCCCCGATCAGGGCGGCCCGGTAGCGCGGGACGCCGTCCTCGACGTGGCGGGTGATGTTCTCCAGCACCACGATGGCGTCGTCGACCACGAAGCCGGTCGACACCGTCAGGGCCATCAACGACAGGTTGTCCAGGCTGTAATGCAGGACGTACATCACCGCCAGCGTGCCCAGCAGGCTGACGGCGACCGCGACGCCGGGGATCAGGGTCGCGCGCCCGTTCCTCAGGAACACCAGCACCACCACCACCACCAGCAGCGTCGCGGTCAGCAGGGTCCGCTCCACCTCGTTCAGCGAGGCCCGGATGGTCTTGGTGGAGTCCAGCGCCACAGTCAGGTCCACGGGACCGTGCTGGGCGACGTCGACGCGCAGTTGCGGCAGCATCTTGTTGATGCGGTCCACCGTGGCGATGATGTTGGCCCCGGGCGTCTTGGTGACCGCGACGATGATCGCCGGCTTGCCGTTCTCCAGTCCCAGGTTCTGCAGCTGCTGCGGCCCCGCCACCACCTCGGCGACGTCGTGCAGCCGGACCGGCCGCCCGTTGCGGTAGGCGATGACGACGTTCCGGTAGTCCTCCGGGAGGGTGGCCTGGTCGTTGGTGTCGATCTGGTAGCGCCGCGCGCCGTCCGAGTAGCTGCCCTTGGGCGAGAAGGCGTTGGCCGACTGCACCGCCGCCTTCACGTCCTCCAGCCCGATCCCGTACTTGTTCAGGGCGCGGGGGTTCATCTCCACCCGCACCGCCGGCGTAGCCGAGCCGAACACATCCACCTCGCCCACGCCCTCGACCCGCGAGATGGCCTGCTGCACCACCAGCGAGGCCGCGTCGTAGACTTGGTAGTTGGCCAAGGTATTGGAGCTGAGCGTCAGGATGATGATCGGCTGGTCGGACGGATTGGCGATGTTGTAGGTCGGCGCGCTCGGCAGCTGGGCCAGGGTCCCGACCGCCGCGTTGATCGCCGCCTGCACGTCGCGCGCGGCGCCGTTGGCGTCCCGGTCCACGCCGAACTGCAGGATGATCTGGGTCGAGCCCTGCCCGCCGCGGTTGGAGCTGCGGGAGGTGATCTGCTCCAGGTCGGCGATGACGCCCAGCCGGCGCTCCAGCGGGGTGGCGACGCTGGTGGCCATCACCTCGGGGCTTGCGCCGGGCAGGTTGGCCTGCACGCCGATGATCGGGAAATCCACCTGCGGCAGCGGGGCGACCGGCAGGGCGAAGAAGGCGGCGATCCCGAGCAGGGCGACGCCGATGGTCAGCAGCGTGGTGGCGATCGGACGCCGGATGAAAAGCGTGGACGGTCCGCCGGCCAGCCGATCGCTTTCAACCCTGGCCATCAGTCCCTACACGCCCGCACTCGAAACAAGACCCGAAACCCCAATCGGCCGCGATCCGCCGACGATTGAAACCCTGGCTTGCAGCTCGCCCCGCAATCCATCTGAAATCGTGGCGCGATGCAGCACAGCTTGCAACGTGGCGTATCGGACGCCCGCACACAACGTCATAAGTCAGCGGCGGACGTCAGCTTCTGCGCGCTTTGTACTCAGCCCCTTCTTCAGGCGCCCCGTCCAAAAGCCGCGCTTCATTTCGTATACGGTATTGCGATGCGGTCCGCCCTGCGCCTAGGGTCCCCGATAAGAGATGGGGACCGGGATGGATCGCAGGCGTTTCCTTTACACCACCGCGGCGGCGGCGGGCGCGCTGGCCCCTGGTCTGCACCCGGTTCCCGCACTCGCCCAGGCGGGCGGCGACGCCCATGCCCGGCTTGACGCCCTGTTCACCGAGCTGTTCCAGGAGGGCCTGCGGGAAAACCCCGAAAGCGCCACCCAGCTCGGCCTGGACAAGGGCGCCAACGCCGACCTCCGCTCCAGGCTGCGCGACGAAAGTCCCGCCGGGGTCGGCGCCGCCAAGGCCCTGACCACCGCCCAGCTGGCCAGGCTGAAGGCGTTCCCGCGCGAAAGCCTCTCGCCGGAAGACCGCATCAACTTCGACGTGGTGGTCTACACCCGCGACAGCGCCAGCCGCCTGCAGGGCTTCGACTACGGCGGGACCGCGTTCGGCCCCTCCCCCTACGTGGTCAGCCAGATCACCGGCGCCTACCAGAGCGTGCCGGACTTCCTGGACACCAAGCACAAGATCGCCGACGCCTCCGACGCCGACGCCTACCTGGCGCGCCTGTCGGCCTTCGCCGTGCAACTCGACGCCCAGACCGGGCGGATGCGCCACGACGCGGGCCTGGGCGTGATCCCGCCCGACTTCATCTGCGACCTGAGCCTGACCCAGATGGAGGCGCTGCACACCCCGCCGGAGCAATCGCTGCTGGTCACTTCCATCAGCCGGCGCGCCAAGGCCAAGGGCCTGCCCGACCACTACGCCGCCGATGCGGCCAGGATCTATGTGGAGCAGGTCTCGCCCGCGCTGGAGCGCCAGACCGCGGTGATGCGCGCGTTCCGCGCCAAGGCCGGCCATGACGCCAGCCTGCGCCGACTGAAGGACGGCGAGGCCTTCTACGCCGCCGCCCTGCACGCGGCCATCACCTCCAACCTGACCCCGGACGAGGTCCACAAGCTGGGCCTGGAAGAGGGCAAGGCGATCCTCGCCCGCATGGACGGCCTGCTGAAGGCCCAGGGCCTCAGCCAGGGCACGGTCGGGGAGCGGGTGTCGGCCCTCTACAAGGACCCCAAGTACCTCTACCCCAACACCGACGCCGGCAAGGACGCCTGCATCGCCTACTGCAACGGGCGGCTAGCCGAGGTCGCGCCGGTCCTGCCCCGGGCGTTCAAGCGCCTGCCGACCTACAAGTTCGAGGTGCGCCGCGTGCCGCCCCAGACCGAGGCCGGCGCGGCGTCCGCTTTCTCCGAAGGCCCCGCCATCGACGGTTCGCGTCCGGGGCTGGTCTATATCAACCTGCAGGACACCGCCGAGTGGCCCAAGTTCGCCCTCTCGACCACGGTGTTCCACGAGGGCCTGCCGGGCCACCAGCTCGAAGGCGGGCTGGCCCTGTCCAACAAGGGGTTGCCGCTGATCCGCAAGGCCGGCGGGTTCTCCAGCTACGCCGAGGGCTGGGCCCTGTACGCCGAACAGCTCGCAGACGAGCTCGGCATGTACGACACCGACCCGGTGGGCCGGATCGGCTACCTCAAGGCCCAGCTGTTCCGCTGCAGCCGCTGCGTGGTCGACACCGGCATCCACCACATGGGCTGGAGCCGCGAGCAGGCCATCGCCTATTTCGTGGAGACCGACGGGGACTCCCCCGGCCGTTCGGTGCGCGAGATCGCGCGCTACAGCTCATCCCCCGGCCAGGCCTGCAGCTACAAGATCGGCCACACCGTCTGGACCCGCGCCCGCACCCGCGCCCAGAAGACCCTCGGCCCCCGCTACGACATCAAGGACTTCCACGAGGCCGGCCTGAGCTACGGCCGGGTGCCGCTGGACATCCTGGACGGGGTGATCGACGGCTATATCGCGACGAAGCGGGCGTGACGCCTTCTCCCTTGCGAGGCGGGATGAAGGGCGTCCGCAGCTCCCTTTAAATCCGCTCTTCCCCGCAAAGGCGGGGACCCAGATCAAAGCCGCTGATGTGTGAGAATGAATCTGGGTCCCCGCCTTCGCGGGGAAGAGCGGATTTTGAAAGACCAGCGAATTAAATAGGTTACTCGCTCTTTCTCTCGCAGCACCTCCCCTACCACCGCGTCTCCGACAGCAGCGCCGCGTACACCGCCGCGCCATCCCACAGGTTCCCCAGCCGCAGGTTCTCGTTCTCGGCGTGCTGGTTGTCGTCGTAGTTGGCGATGCTGACGCCGACCATGGGCGCCTTGAGGCCCTGGACGATCACCGCCAGGCCCGAGCTGGCGCCCACCATCGGCAGGCGCAGCACCGGGGCGCCCTCGACCCGTTCGATCGCAGCGGTGGCGGCCGCGGCGGCGGGGTCGCTCAGGTCGGTCTTCACCGCCATCGAGCTGCCCGCGTCCCAGTCGACCCGCACGATCTTGGGGTGCGCCAGGCGGGTGGCGAGGTCGGGCGTCCCATCGGCCAGGAACCAGCCCCTGGCCCGCAGGTGGTCCTCGACCAGCTTGCGCACGTGGGCGGGGGTCTCGTCGGGGACGATGCGGAAGTCCAGCGAGGCGAAGGCGGTGGTGGCGATGGCGTTGGCCGCGTGCTCGCCGCTGTCGCCGACGTGGATCGAGCGCACGTTCAGGGTCGGGCGGAAATAGCTGTCGGCCAGCCGCTCGCTGGTGACCGGCGCGCCGATGCCCAGGTCGTGCCGGAGCTGCGCCTCCACCGGCGGCAGGGCCGCCAGCGCCTTGCGCTCGGCCTCCGTCGGCGCGCGCACGTCGGCGTAGAAGCCGGGGATGGTGATGTCGCCGTTCTCGGCCCGCAGGTCGGCGACCAGGTGGGCGATGTCCACCGCTGGGCTGGGCGCCCAGCTGCCGTAGTGGCCGTCATGCAGGGGCCGCAGCGGGCCGAACACGGTCAGGGTGAAGCCGACCACGCCTCGCGAACCGTAGTTCACCTGCTGGCGGCCGCTCTGGTGCATGGGCCCGTCGCCCATGACGATCAGGTCGCAGGCCAGCAGGTCCTTGTTGCGCTCGACGATGGTCTCCAGGTGCGGGGAGCCCTGCTCCTCCTCCCCCTCATAGAACAGCTTCACGTTCACCGACGGCTTGAGACCGGCGGCCTTCAGCGCGTCCATGGCGGTCAGCATGGCCTGGATCGAGACCTTGTCGTCGCCGGCCGCGCGCGCATAGATCCGCCAGTCGGGATCAAGCGGGGTGGGCGCCGCGCGCCAGTCCACAGTCTTGGCGCCTGCCGTCAGCGCGCCGGTCCGCATCACCGGCTGGAATGGCTCCGAGGCCCAGCCCTTCTGCGAGATCGGCTGGCCGTCGTAGTGGGCGTAGAACAGCACCGTGCGCGTGGCCCCGGGGGTCTTCAGCTCGCCATAGACGGTGGGCGGCGTGCCGGGCCCCGCCGACAGGATTCGCGTCTCGAAACCGCGCTGCTTCAGCAGCTCGGTCACATGGGCGGCGTTGCGCTCCACGTCAGGGACCGTGGTCGCCACGTCGGGCATGGCCAGGAAGTCGGTGAACTCGCCCAGGATCGCCTTCTGGTGCGAGGCGACATAGCCGTCGGCCGCGACGCGCGCCGGGTCGGCGGCGTAGGCGCTGCCCGCCCCCGTCGCCAGCAGGACCGCCGTAGCGGCGGCCAGATCCTTCGTTATCCGCCCGCGCCGACGCGCCCCGTCCGCCTTATCCATCAGCCTGCCCACCGATCCGCCCCCCGTTTCCGGGGGAGCTTGACCGTGGACGGACGGCTTCGCAACCGTGGCGAGCTCCTCAGGCTTCGAAGCGCAGGCGGGGCGACCTATGCCGCTTCCGGCTGGGCTCCGAGCTCCAGCGCGGCGCCGATGGCCTCGAACAGACCGCCGGCCGTCAGGGGCTTGGCCAGGTGCAGGTCGGCGCCGGCCGCCAGGGCCGCGTTGACATGCTCCGGCAGGGTGTTGGCGGTGAGCATGATGATCGGCGTTCGCGCCACACCCGCCGCCCGCTCCAGGCGGCGGATCTCGCCGATCGCGGTCAGGCCGTCCATCACCGGCATCTGCATGTCCATGAGCACCAGGTCGAAGGCGCCGGCCCGAAACGCCTGCACCGCCTGGGCGCCGTCCTCCACCTGGGTCAGGACGGCCAGGTCGCCATCCAGGATCAGTTCGACCACCTTGCGGTTGGTGGGGTGGTCGTCGGCCAGGAGAATCTTCAGCGGCTCGCCGTCCGAAGCGGCGAGGACCGGCTCCTCGGCTGCTGCGGCGACCGTCTCCTCGGCGGCGGCGAACGCCAGCGGCAGTTCCATCCAGAAGCGGGAGCCGACGCCGGGCGCGCCCTCGCACTCCAGGCTGCCGCCCATACGGGCCGCCAGGTCGCAGCAGATGGTCAGGCCCAGGCCGGTGCCGCCGTACCGGCGGGTGATCGAGTTGTCGGCCTGCTGGAACCGTCCCAGGATCTTGGCCTTGTCGGCCATCTCGAAGCCGATGCCGGTGTCGGCGACCACGAAGCGCACAAGGCCGCCGGCGGTGCGCTCCACGTTGAGGCGCACCTCGCCCGCCTCGGTGAACTTGACCGCGTTGGAGAGCAGGTTGGTGATCACCTGGCGCACCCGCACCATGTCGCCCACCACCGTGCGGTCGACCTCCGGCGCCACCTCCGCCGTCAGCCGGACGCCCTTCTCCTCGCACTTGAGCTGCGACAGCGCCGCCGCCGACCGCGCCATGTCGCCGAGGTGGAACGGCGCCGCCTCCAGGGTGATCTGGCCGGCCTCGATGCGCGCCACGTCGAGGATATCGGACAGCAGGCGCTCCAGGGTGTCGCCCGAACTGCGGATCATCTCGGCCATCTGCCGTTCGCGCGGCGTCAGGTCGGCGCGGGCCAGCATGTCGGCCACCGCCACCACCCCGTTCAGGGGCGTGCGGATCTCGTGGCTCATATTGGCCAGAAACTCGCTCTTGGCGCGGTTGGCGGCGTCGGCGGCGGCGCGGGCGCGGCGGAGCTGGAAGGCGCTGCGCATCTGCCAGAGCAGCAGCGCGACCACCACCGCGAACAGGCCGCCCCCGATCAGATCGATCCGCCGGTGCTCGTCGATCTGGCGCCGCAGGTCCCGCAGGGCCTTGTCCTGCATCAGTTCGCCCAGGCCCGTATGGAAGCCCTGCGCGTCCTTCGCGGCCCGTTCGGTGAAATAGTCCATCAGCATGTCGAAGGCGACGTCCCTGCTCCCCGCGTGGGCGAGCACCGCCTCCACCAGCGGCGTCTGCTCGAAGGCCGCCGCCGGGAAGGCCCCCATGGCGCGCAGGCTGCGCATCATCTGCAGGTCGCTGCGGGCGGCGGCGAGGTCGCCGACCCGCGCATAGGCCATGGCGCGCAGCGGCAGGA
>JBARAK010000395.1:0-3010 GCA_049791955.1 Caulobacteraceae bacterium | reverse complement strand
GGCTAGCGGACCCTGACCTGGGGCTCGACCGACAGGCCAGGCCCAAGCGGGCAATCGCGGGGATAGGCGTCCAGCAGGATCTTCACCGGCACCCGCTGCACCACCTTCACGAAGTTGCCGGTGGCGTTTTCGGGCGGCAGCAGCCCGAAGGCCTGCCCGGCCCCGCGCTGGATCGAATCCACATGGCCGGTGATGCGGGCGTGGGGACAGGCGTCCACCTTCACCGTCACCGCCTGGCCGGCCCGCATCAGGTCGAGCTGGGTCTCCTTGTAGTTGGCCGTCACCCAGATCCGCAGGGGCACGATGGCCATGATCTGCGCCCCGGCGTTCAGGTAGTTGCCGACCTGGACCGAGCGCTGGGCGATCGTGCCGCTCACATCCGCCTGCACCCCGGTGTAGCTGAGGTTCAGTTCGGCGGAGCGGCTGTTGGCCTCGGCGCTCTTCTTCTGGGCCTGGCCGGCGGCGATCTGAGCCAGGGCGGTCTTGGCCTGGGCGATGGCCCCCAGGATCTGGGCGTGGGCCGCGCCGGCCTGCCTCCCGGCGGCGTCGTGTTGGGCGGCGGTGCTGCGGGCCTGGGCCTCGGACTGGTCGAGCTGCTGCTGCGACACGGCCGAGGCGTTCACCGCCTTCAGGGCCTGGTAGCGGGCGTAGTCGCGCGCGGCGTTGGTGGCGGTGGCCTGGGCGCTGGACGCCTGGTCGAGGTCCTGGGCGTAGGTGGCCTGGGCGGTCTTCACCTGGGCGCCGGCCTGGGCGAGTTGGGCCTGGGCCTGGGCGATCTGGGCGTCGGCCTGGGCCTCGGCGGCGCGCGACTGGTCGAGGGTGGCCTCCTGGTCCTTGGGGTCGATCTCGATCAGCTTCTGGCCGGCGCGGACGATCTGGTTGTCGTCGATCAGCACCTTGGTCACCCGGCCGGAGATGCGCGGGGCCACGCGCACGATGTGGGTGTCGACGAAGGCGTCGTCGGTGGACTGGTAGTTCCTGGCGTGCAGCCAGTAGAGCACCGCCAATACGACCAGGGCGACAACCACAACGGCCAGCACGATCAGCGTCACCGGCCGCTGCAACAGGCCCTTTTTCTTCGGCTTGTCGTCGCCTTTTTCGCCGCTTTCGCCGCCGCCCCTTTCACCACCGTCCTTCTCCGCGCCGCCAGCGCGCGTGTCATAGCTGCGGGGATCCCTGGGAGGGACCGGCTCCTGGCCGGGCGGCGCGTCGCCGTCCCCCCGGCCTTTGTCCTTGTCGTCCGTCGGCATCCGCCCCCGTCGCGCAGACTTGCGCCGGGCGGGCGAAGGCCCAGTCGGCGCCATGCTTGGCAGTGAACGTAGCCGCAGCCCGACCGTTCCCGATCAAAACCCGCTCCGGCGAATACAGGTGGAGATTTGCGGCTACAAACAGCCCAGCTTGGCCATCACTGCACCTTCGAAAGCCTCGCCGGAGGCCATCACCCCAGGCCGAGAGGGCTTCCTTGCCCGAGGCTTACACGCGCAATCTCATCGATAACGCCACGATGCTTGATGCAAGGGACAGCGGCTCGACTACTTCGCCTTCGCCTCCGCTGGCGCGGCGAGCTGGGGGAGCGGCTCAGCCACGGGCTGGGCGTCGTCCTTCAGCCCATCCTTGAAGGCGCGGATGCCCTTGGCGGCGTCGCCCATCACCGACGACAGCTTCGAGCGGCCGCCGAACAGCACGGCGACCACCACCAGAAGAATAATCCAGTGCACGGGACTGGTAAGGCCAAGCATGATCTCGTCTCCCGGAAACAGGCGTTCACCGCCGTTCAATTATCCCGGATCGATATGCGCCTCGTGGCAGCCGCCCGCCAACGCCGCGGGCCCCTATAACAATCATCGCGTCCGGACATGAAAGCTTTCCGCCGCGCCGTCTGCGACGGTCACGCGTCGGACCAGAGGCCAGGCCCCTCCGCCTCGATCAGGTCGGCCAGCACCGCCGTCGCCCCGTGCAGCTTGGCGCTTCGGCCCAGCACCACGAACTCGATCTCGCCGAGTTCGGGCAAGCCCGCGCTGTCGGGAGCCAGCACAAGGTCCCCGTCCAGCGACTGCAGCAGCAGCGGCGACTGCGCCGTGAGGCCCAGGCCGGACTCCGTCCCCGCGCGGATGCCGTTCAGGGTCTCGCTCGAACAGGCGACGTACCAGGACCGCCCCGCCCTGTTCAACGACTCCAGGGCCAGGGCGGTGGTGATGCTGCCCGACGGATACATCACCAGGGGGACCGGCTCGTCCGCGCCCAGCATGAAGTCCCTCTGGGCCAGCCAGACCAGGCGCTCCCTGCGGATCAGCCGGCCGCGGTCGTCGTCCTTCATGCGTTTGGCGAACACCAGGTCCAGCCGGCCGGCGTCGAGCTTCTGGTGGAGCATGCCGGTAAGGCCCACCGTCAGCTCGACGTTCAGCAGCGGATTGGCGGCGATCAGGCCGCGCAGGATCCGCGAGAGCCGGCTCACCGCCAGGTCGTCCGAGACCCCCAGGCGCACCTTCCCCCGCGGCGCGGCGCCGGCGAAATAGTCCGCCGCCTGCTTGTTGACCTCCAGCATGTCGCGCGCGAAGGCCGCCATCACCGCCCCGTCGGTGGTCAGCGAGACGGAATGGGTGTCGCGGCTGAGCAGCTGGCGCCCGCAGAGCGTCTCCAGCCGCCGGATGTGCTGGCTGACAGTCGCCTGGCTGAGGCCGATCGATACGCCCCCCGCCGTGAAGTGCTTCGCGTCCGCCACCGCCAGGAAAGTGCGCAGCAGATGGATGTCGTACATGGTTCCATCGGAATTCTGCATGACTAAAACTCAAGGCCCATCAGCAGTTCCCCCCTAGACTTTCAGGCCCCCAACGCCGAACTTCCAGCTGTCACGACAACAGTCGCGACCCCGAGATCAAGTTCACTAGAATCTGCAGTTAGCGCCGGCAAGCAAGCTCAGGCGGATACTAGCGGCTTGCCTGAAGATTGGAAGGGACTCGCTATGAAAGACATGTCCAGGCGGAATCTTTTGACCGCCACCGCCGTGGGC
>JBARAK010000394.1:0-6264 GCA_049791955.1 Caulobacteraceae bacterium | reverse complement strand
ACCCGTCTCGATCCGGCCGAGGCCCTGGCCCAGGCGCCCCTGCGGGCCGACTGGCGTTCGGCTGGCGAGGTGGAGCACGTGTTCACCCATTTCGCCCTGACCCTGACCGTACTGCGCGCCGAAGCGCCCGGCGACATCGCCGGCGCGGACTGGGCGCGGGCGGAGGCGGCGGGGGAGGGCCTGCCGACGGTGTTCCTGAAGGCGCTGCGGGCGGGACTTTCCAGCTTGCTATGAAGCGTTTTCCCAGGCTGTAACCCCAGGCCGGGGCCATACGAAAAAGCGGACATGACCATGCGCCTTCCCGACCTCATCACCCGACGCCTCGCCGCGATGCTGTCCGGTGTCCTCCTGCTGGCCATGGCGCCCCTGGCCCATGCCGCGCCCCTGCAGACCGCGGTGTTCTCCGGCGGCTGCTTCTGGTGCATGGAGCACGACATGAAGGCCATCCCCGGGGTGGTCTCGGTTCAGTCCGGCTATACCGGCGGCACGGTGGACCACCCGACCTACGAGCAGGTGTCGTCGGAAACCACCGGCCACTACGAGTCGGTGAAGGTCACCTTCGACCCGGCGAAGATCGACTACGGCTTCCTGCTCTACCGCTACTGGAAGCTGGTCGACCCGACCGACGACAGCGGCCAGTTCTGCGATCGCGGGCCGTCGTACCGCCCGGCGATCTTCGTGGCCAACCCCGAGCAGCGCAAGATCGCGGAGCAGTCCAAGATCGAGGCGCAGAAGCAGCTGAAGCACGGCAAGATCATCGTGCCGATCCTGCCGCTGAAGGCCTTCTGGCCGGCCGAGGACTACCACCGCGACTACGCCCACACCCACGCGATCGAGTACAACCTCTACCGCGCCGGCTGCGGCCGCGACGCGACGCTGCGCAAGGTCTGGGGGCAGTGATCCGCCCCTAAAGCCTTCTCCCCCCGTGGGAGAAGGAGGGCCCTACTTCCCCGCGGCCCGTCTTGCCGAGCCCCCGCCGCCCGCATTCATCTTCTCCAGCACGGTTTCCGGCACGACGTCTTTCTGCAGTTCGTCGACCTGATCGATCAGGGTTTCCTCCACTCCGACCTTGCGTGCGATGTCGGCGACCAGGGCGATCAGGCGGGTCACCTCGTGCTCGGTCAGCAGGGTCATCTGCAGGTTCAGCGCCGCATGTTTCTCGGCCAGCGCCTCGGCCCGGTTCTGGCTGATCAGCACGAGGGTCGAGAGGAAGATGGCTTCCAGCGAGGCGACCGTGGCCAGTGTGGTGAAGGCGCGGTCGAACGGGCGCAGGCCGGGGACGGCGCCGAGGTTGACCAGGACCCAGGCCAGGACGACCGCGAGCTGGAGACAGACAAACGTCACGCCGCCGATGAAGCGGGTGATGGCGTCGGCGACACGAGTCCCGAACGCAGCCTGGGCCCGCTCCTCGCGCTTGTGCCGTTCCAGCGCGAAGATGTTGCGCGCCAGCGGCGGCGTCAGGCCGTCCAGGTGGGGCGGCGGCTGATCGTGTCTGGTCTCGCTGTCCATCGCTCCATCGGGGTCAGCTCGCCGGGCGGCCGTGTTCCGCCATCAGCTCCTGCTTGCGCGCCTTCAGCCGCTTGCCCATGGCGTCGAGATCCTCGTCGCCCTTCTTGGCCTGGGCGAAGATGCCGCCGGGCTGCTCTTCCTCCTTGACGTGGTGCTTGATGTACTCGCCCAGGACCTTGACCTTGGCGTCGTAGAATTCATCCCCGGGCTTCATCGCCTCGATCTCGGCGATCAGTTTCTTGGCGCCGTCGTGTTCGACGTAGGCTTCGTCGAGCATGTCATCCTCGACCTCGCCGCGCTCTTCCGGATAGAAGATCTCTTCCTCGATCATGGTATGGACCTTCAGGGCCAGGGCGATCTTATTGAACAGGGCGAGCTTCTCCCGGTCGCTTTCAAGCTGCTCGTATTCGTCGAACCACCCTTCGACTTCGCGGTGGTCCTTCTTGAGCAGGGTGACGGCGAGCGGGTCGCGACGCCCGGTGCGCCGTGTGCGCCCGCTGCGGGCTTTTGAAGATTTGTGCGAAGCGGATGATTTGTGCGCTGCGGTCGATGCCATGGAAATACTCCCGCCAGAGAAGGCGTGATCGACAACTGTGTCCCTGGCCGCAAGTTCCCGTCCGTGTGGCCGCTTCAATCCTCAGTAAACGCGAAACCGAAACGCTTCTGACGCAAAAGTCTTGAAATTCCGGCGCAAATATTTCGCACGGCGCCGTGTGAGGATGCGCCGGCCCGCCTCGTCTGAACGCTCGTCGCCCGTGTGTGTCGCCATCATGGCCCGCGCCGGCGCGTGATTTGGATGGGGACAGACCATGAAAGCCCGGTACGGCCTGCGCACGCCGCGCAAACTCGCCCTGCTGAGCGGCGCCGCCGCGATCATGCTGCTTACGGCCTCCGCGCCGGCCTGGGCCGAGCGGGCCCCGATCGACCTGCAGGCGCAGGACCTGTCGACGGCGCTGAAGTCGCTGGCCCAGACCACCGGCGCCAAGATCCGCTTCCCCGTCGACCTGGTCCAGGGACGCACCGCCCACGCGGTCACCGCCGCCGCCACCACCGAAGACGCGCTGAACCAGCTGCTGGCCGATAGCGGCCTGACCTTCCGCCGCGGCGCCGACGGCGCCTATTCCGTCGTCCCTAACCGCGCGTCCGACAACGCCGCGACGGCGGGCGGCGCTTCGGTGGCCGAGGTGGTGGTGTCCGGGCACCGCTCCAGCGTGGAAAGCGCCCTGCAGGAGCAGCGCGACGCCATCGGCGTCACCAACGTGCTGTCGGCCGAGCAGATCGAGCAGTCGCCGGTCAGCAGCGTGGCGGACCTGTCGGCCTTGATCCCGGGCCTTTCACAGCACCGCGACGAGTTCCAGGGGCAGGCCGCCACCGGCGAAGGCCAGTACATCACCATCCGCGGCTTCGACACCTCGTACAACGCCTATAGCCTGAACGGCATGCGCCTGGCCCAGACCGACGGGGCGTCGCGCGCGGTGTCGATGAACCTGTTCTCGCCGTTCGGGCTTAGCTCGATCAAGGTCGACAAGGCCCCGACCAGCGACGAGGACGGCGACTCCATCGCCGGTATCCTGGATCTGCGCACTCCCTCGGCCTTCGACTTCAACGGCCAGCACTTCCAGATCCGCGTCCAGGGCCAGGTCGCCGAGCAGGCGGCCGACACCGGCCAGAACCCGTTCGGCGGCGCGGTGGAGCTGGAATACGCCAACCGCCCGACCTCGGACGGCCGCTTCGGTGTCTATGTGGCGGGCTACTACCAGGACAAGTACAGCACCGCCGAGGAGACCGGCGCCCAGAACGCGCCGGTGTTGAACAACGACCAGCTGACCGGCACGCCGCGCGACAACCCCAACAGCCTGGTCATGAACGGCGAGCAGTGGAATTTCTATCGCGAAGACATCCAGCGCTACGGCGGCAACGTCTCGTTCGACTACCGCGATGAGAACAACACGGTCTACTGGCGCACTCTGTATGCGCACTACACCAATTACATGAACCAGGACCAGCAGAGCCTGCGGACCAGTTCGGTCACCGGCCAGCTGCCGCCGACCGCCAACAACCAGTCGGGCGACGTCCCCGGACTGAACTCCCAGGCCGGCATCAGCGAGATGGAATACAACGCCGCTTCCGGCGCCTTCTCGCCCTACGGCATCCAGCCTGGCCACTACTGGCAGTACAACCAGTACGATCAGGAGCTGGTCTCCACCGAGATCGGCGGCCAGTCCAAGTTCAACAGCGCCAATATCACGATGGACTACGGCGTGGGCTATTCCTACGGCTCCTACGCCAACACCCAGCACTACGAGGCCGGCCAGTGGGGCGCGCCCTACATCGGGGCGGCTTCCGGCAATGGGCCGGGCGTGGCGACCGAGGGCGTGACCTTTGATCCGTCCAATCCCCAGCAGCCCACGCCCCAGCTCAGCCCGGGGGCGGCTGCCTACCTGTACAACCCCAACTCCACCAAGGCGTGGAGCATCGACAACTGGAACAACTACAGCCGCGAAGGCCTGCTGACCCTGCGGGACGACGTGACCTGGGGCGTGAACCAGGGCTGGCTGGACTGGATCAAGGCCGGCTTCAAGTGGGAGCGGGCCGACCGCAACGGCGACGACACCGGCAACCAGGCCGACGAGCGGGTCTATGTCGGCCTGCCGGGCGTGGTGCAGAACAGCCCCCAGCAGCCGCAGTTCTACCAGGGGCAGGGCCCGACCACGGCCGCCTTCCCGGGCACGTTCCTGAGCGGCGGCTTCCCCGGCTATGCGGGGCCGTTCAAGTTGGTCAACGCCGACGCTTACAAGAGCCTGTGGGCCTCGCTGGAAGGCGCCAATCCGCAGAACCAGGCCGCCGCCGCCCTGGCCTATGCCGACAGCAAGATCACCGGCACGGAGAACCGCTACGCCGGCTATATCGAAGGCCACCTGCAGTTCGGGACCCTGTCGATCTATCCGGGCCTGCGCTACGAGTACAACACCGACAGCTTCAACAGCTTCCAGTCCAACGGCAATGGCGGCGGCCAGTTCGTCAACAACGGCAAGTCCTACGGCGAGCTGCTGCCGGGGATCAGCGCCACCTGGCGGCCTGACGACGCCGATGTGGTGCGCGCCTCGATCCGCAAGAGCTACGCCCGCCCGGCCTTCGACCAGCTGTACGGCGCGACCACGGTCACCACGGGCGTGGATGGCGACGTCTCGATCAGCGAGCCCAACCCGAACCTGAAGCCGGTCGAGGCGATCAACTACGACCTCGGCTTCGACCACTACGACCACATGGGCGGGGTGTTCCAGATCGACGGCTACTACAAGGACCTGAGCAACGTCATCTTCGCGGCGGGCTCGACCAACGCCTCGACCGACATCAGCAACAACGTGACCACGATCGCGGGCAACACCACGATCAACACCACGCTGAACGGCCTCGACGGCTACGCCATGGGCGTGGAGGTGAACTTCAGGAAGCGGCTGACGACCTTGCCGGTTCCGTTCGACGGGTTCGGGATCGGCGGCAACGTCACCGCCCAGACCAGCCGCGCCCGCTACGCCCTGTCGCCCACCCAGATCCAGAGCGCCTCGCTGCCCAACGCCCCGGACCTGATGTACAACATGGAGTTGTTCTACCAGAAGTACGGCTTCTCCGGCGCGCTGGACTACAGCTACCAGGGCCTGGCGCTGGAGCAGATCCAGACCACCGACCCGGACATCTACACCCAGCCGGTCTCGACCCTGAACCTGTCGATGACCTACATGCTGCCGGACGGGGTCAAGGTCGGCTTCGCGGTGCAGAATCTGCTGAACGCCTACACCTACTGGGCGACCTACGGGAAGAGCACTCAGTTCCTCGCCCAAGGGGCCAACAACGAAGGCGGTTTCGTCGAGACCGGCCGCACCTTCCTGTTCAACGCCTCCTACGCGTTCTGAACCCATCGAGGGGCGCCCCGGTCATGCGGCCGGGGCGCCCCTTTTGTCTGACCAAGCTGCGTTCCGGGCGGCGGCCAGTGTGGCTGATCCGCCCGCGTTCGCGTCCGCCGGGGCGGTCGTCACGGCGCTGTCACCAGAGTGTGGTTCGCCAGTCCCCGGATCGTCCGCGGCCCGGCTTCAGCGAGGGCTCGCGTTCATGCAGTTGAGCGGCGCCGGCATACGACGTGAAATGACCTCCACCAGCCCAGCGATAGACGACCTCGTCGCCCGGCTGCGTCAGCCGCTGTTCAAGTATTTCGCCCGCCGCACCCGCGTGCGCGAGGACGCCGAGGACCTGACGCAGGAGGTGTTCGTGCGCCTGTCGCGCCGCAACGACCTCGGCGACATCGGCAACCTGGAGAGCTTCGTGTTCTCCATCGCCGCCAACCTGCTCACCGACTTCTACCGCCAGGCGCCGCGCCGGGCGATCGAGCGTCCGATCGATGTCCAGGACCTCGATATCGCGGCCAACGAGCCCGATCCGAGCCGGGTGGTTGAGGATCGCCAGCATCTGGACGTCTTATTACGTGCGATCAGGACGCTGCCTGCCAGGCGGCGCGCCGTGTTCGTCATGCATCGGTTTGAAAGTATGAGTCATTCCGCCATCGCGTCTTCCCTGGGGATTTCCGTCAGCGCCGTGGAGAAACACATCGCCGCGGCCGTGGCCCATCTCTCGGCGCAGGTCGGAGGCGCCGATGTCTGAGGGCAGGCAAACGCCCGATCAAACGGCCGCCGCCTGGTATGCGCGCCGGTCCGGCGGCAGGGTCGCCGCCGGAGAGCAGGCCGCGTTCGACGCCTGGCT
>JBARAK010000393.1:0-1626 GCA_049791955.1 Caulobacteraceae bacterium | reverse complement strand
GGCCGCACTTGGCTGGCGGCCGGCGTGGCCGACCTACCGCGAGGGCCTGGCCGCGATCCTCGCCGCGGAGACGCTCAGCGCCGGATGATCTCCGGCCGCGCCCGGCGCCGCTCCCATCCGGTCCGCTCCAGCTCCGGCGTGTCGCTCTCCGCCTGCGGGTAGCCCAGGCAGAAATAGCCGACCAGGGTCCAGTCCGGCGGCGCGTCCAGCGCGGCCGCCACGGCGCCTGCGTCCAGGATCGAGACCCAGCCCAGCCCCAGCCCTTCCGCCCGCGCCGCCAGCCACAGGGTGTGGATGGCCATCACCGCCGAATAGGCGGCGGTCTCCGGCATGGTCGCGCGCCCCAGGCGATGGCCCTGCGCGGGGTCGGGCTCGCAGAACACCGCAAACTGCAGGGGGGCCCGGTCCAGGCCGGCGAGCTTAAGGCGCGCGTAGAGCGCCTCCCGCTCCGGCGCCTGGCTGGCGAGCGCCTGGGCGTTGCAGTGCTCGAAGCTCGCCCGGACGGCGGCGCGGCGGCCGGGATCGTCCACGGTCATGAACCGCCACGGCTGGCTCAGGCCGACCGAGGGGGCCAGGAAGGCGGTCTCGACCAGCCGGGCGAAGGCTGACTCCGGCACGGGATCGGTGCGGAAGCGGCGGACGTCACGACGCCAGCGGAACAAGTCCAAAAGCTGGCCGCGGAACCCCTCGTCGAAATCGGGGGGGGCGACGCGCGCCTGGTCGATCTGCATCATGGGTGCGTTCTACGCTGTCTTCACGCCGCAGCCGAAGCCGGAAAGCCCTTGTGGACGGGGCGCATGTCAGGCGTCAGGGTGGCGACATGTCGGCCGATTCCATAGCAGTGACATGTCGCGCCCCGGCCAGCTTCTACGAGTTCTTCGCCGGCGGCGGGATGGCCCGCACGGGGCTCGGCGATGGCTGGAAGTGCCTGTTCGCCAACGACTTCGACTTCAGGAAGGGCCTCACCTACCAGGCCAACTTCGGGGCCGAGGGGCTGAAGGTCGGCGACATTCGACATGTCACCCCCACTGACATGCCCGGCGTGGCGGACCTGGTCTGGGGGTCGTTCCCCTGCCAGGACCTCTCGCTGGCGGGTGTCGGGCGGGGCCTGGGCGGCGAGCGGTCGGGGACCTTCTATCCCTTCTGGGACGTGATCTCCGGCTTGGCGAAGGAGGGGCGCGCGCCCCGGCTAGTAGCCATAGAGAACGTCTGCGGGACGCTCACCTCGCACGGCGGCCAGGACTTCCAGGCCATCTGCCGCACCTTCGCCGAGGCGGGCTACCGGCATGGGGCGCTGATCATCAACGCCGACCTGTTCGTGCCCCAGTCGCGGCCGCGGCTGTTCGTGATCGGGGTGCGCGAGGACGTGGAGATCGACCCCGCCCTGGTCTCCCCGGGCCCGCTCCTCCCCTTCCATACGCGCAGCCTCTGCAAGGCCGTCGACGCCCTGCCCGATCCGGTGAAGGCCAGCCTGCTCTGGTGGAACCTGCCGACCCCGGATCGCCGCACGAGCACCTTCGCCGACGTGATCGAGGAGACACCCACCGGGGTCGCCTGGCGCACCGAGGCGGAAACCCGGCAGCTGCTCGCCCTGATGTCGCCAGTGAACCTGGCCAAGGTCGAGGC
>JBARAK010000392.1:0-1629 GCA_049791955.1 Caulobacteraceae bacterium | reverse complement strand
CGTCGCGGCCGAACATCTCCACATAGGCCATCAGGTGGTGGCCCAGCGTCACCGGCTGAGCCGGCTGCAGGTGGGTGAAGCCGGGCATCAGGGTGTCGGCGTGCAGCGCCGCCTTGGCCAGCAGGGCCCGCTGCAGCGCCTTCAACCGCTCGACCGTGCGGTCGCAGGCGTCGCGGACCCACAGGCGGAAATCCAGCGCCACCTGGTCGTTGCGCGAGCGGGCGGTGTGCAGCCGCCCCGCCGCCGGCCCGATCAGTTCGGACAGGCGGGCTTCCACATTCATGTGGATGTCTTCGTATTCGTCGCGGAATGGGAAGACGCCGGTTTCGATCTCGCGCTCGATCTGCGTCAGGCCGTCCTGGATGGCGGTCTCATCCTGCCTTGAAATAACCCCTTGTTTGGACAACATCGCGGCGTGCGCCCGCGATCCGGCAAGATCCTGAGCCCACAGGCGGCGGTCGACGCCGATCGAGACGTTGATCGCCTGCATCAGCTCGGCGGGTTTTCGCTCGAATCGGCCGCCCCACATATCTTGACCCTTGGGCCCAGGATTGGGCGAGCCGGAGTGCGCGTCGGACATGAGTGCGGTTGAACCTCAAAAGGCGCCAGGCGCCGGGCTCGGTAGGGGACTTAAGACGGCGGTGTACGTCGTCCTGGCGATCGGTGTGGCGGCGGTCCTATACGTCATCGGCGCCGCCGTCATCAAACCCAATACCGCGGGTGGGCTGAAGGCCGTCGCCAAGGGGACCCTGGCCAAGCTCGAAATCCTGCCCCAGCCCATCGCGGCGGCGGCGGTCCCGTTCACCGACGCCAACGGCAAGACCGTGCACCTGACCGACTTCAAGGGCCAGGCGGTGGTGCTGAACCTGTGGGCCACCTGGTGCGCGCCCTGCGTCAAGGAAATGCCGACCCTGGCCAAGCTGCAGACCGAGTTCGCCGGCAAGCCGGTCAAGGTGCTGGCGGTCAGCATGGACAGCGCGCCCCAGCGCGAACAGGCCCGGGCCTTCATGGCCAAGCACGCGCCGCTGGACTTCTACCAGGACTCCGACTTCGCCTTCCTCACCAATCTGAACCCCCATCCGGTCGGCTTCCCGACCACGGTGCTGATCGACAGCAAGGGCTATGAGCGGGCGATCTATGCGGGCGACACCGACTGGTCGAGCCCCGACGCCAAGGCCGCCGTGGAGCGCCTGGCGGCGGAGTAGGCCCTGGAGCCCCCTCCCTCCTGCGGGGACAACTTTCTTCTCTGCCTCTCGCCTTCAAGACCCGCTCATTCCCGCGAAGGCGGGAATCCAGATCAAATCCGCCGCCGTGCGAGAATGAATCTGGATCCCCGCCTCCGCGGGGAAGAGCGGGTTTTTGGAGCTCCTCAGGAACCTGATCCCTCCGCGAAAAAACCGCACCTCACCCGAACAGCTTCGCGATCGCCGCCCCGTTCGGCGCGCCCAGCCCCGTGCAGGCGTCCCAGCCCTTTGACGCGCTGTAGCCGATGTTACCGGACCTGTTGTTCCCGCTGGTGATGTCGTGGAAGGCCGACGGGTTGGCGTAGAGGGTGGCGTGGGGCTGGCCGGAGAGCTTGCCGGCCTGCTGGTTGACCAGGGCGAACAGGGCCGCCCACAGCGGCGCGGC
>JBARAK010000391.1:0-1681 GCA_049791955.1 Caulobacteraceae bacterium | reverse complement strand
GCCCAGCCCTGGTTCGCGGTGGGCGGCGTGGCGCTGCTGCTGTCGTTGCTGCTGGACCGCGCGGACGGGGAGCTGGCGCGCCAGACCGGCAAGAGCAGCGTCGGCGGCTATCGCTACGACCTGATCTGCGACTGCATCGGCAACATCATCGCCTTCATCGGGTTGGGAATCGGCTTGCGCGCCCAGATGGGCTGGGCCGGGATCGGGCTGGGGGCCTCGGCCGGGGTCAGCATCGTTGCGCTGTTCTACCTGCTCAACGTGGCCAAGGTGGCGACGGCGCAGGGCGTCAGCGCCAATGGCCGCGTGCTGGTGGACCCCGACGACGCCATGCTGGTGATCCCGTTCATGGTCTGGTTCGGCGTCGCCCCCTGGGTGGTCGGGATCGGCGGCGTGGTCACCCCGGTGGTCGCGATCGTGGTCGGCGTCCGCGCCGCGCTCCGCCTGCGCAGGGAAGCGCGGGCGGCTTAAAGGCTAGGCCCCCACCACCTCTTCCACCGCCGCCAGCAGCCGCTCGAAGTCGGTGCGGTGGAGGTCGCCGATGCAGCCGATGCGGAAGCTTTCGCCCTGGGTCAGCTTGCCCGGGTAGATCAGGAACCCGCGCTCGGCCAGGCCATCGTAGAGCACCTCGAAGTCGAACGGCCGCCCTGGTCGCGGGCGGAAGGTGGCGATGATCGGGGCCTGGAGCGCCCGGTCGAGATAGAGCGGGAAGCCCAGCCGGGCCATGCCGTCCACCAGGGTGTCCAGGTTGTCCTGGTAGCGGGCCAGCCGCGCGGCGCGGCCGCCTTCCGTCTCCAGCGCGCGCAGGGCCTCCACCAGGGCGGCGACCACCTGCACCGGCGGGGTGAAGCGCCACTGGCCGTTGGCCTCGAACCCCTGGTGCTGGGCGTGCAGGTCCAGGCTCAGCGAGGGACTGACGTCCCTGGCGGCGGCCAGGGCGTCATGGGCGACCAGGGCGAAGCCCAGGCCGGGGGTCCCTTCCAGGCACTTGTTGCTGGAGGCGAGCACAGCGGCGACGGGGGTGGCCCTCAAGTCCAGGGGCAGGGCGCCGAAGCTGGCCATGGCGTCCACGATCAGCCGCCGGCCGTGGCGGGCGACGACCTCGGCGATGGCCGGCAGGGGGTTCAGCAGGCCGGTGGTGGTCTCGCAGTGGATCACCGCCACGTGGGTGACGGCGGGATCGGCGGCCAGGGCGGCGTCCAACTGGGCGGGGTCGACCGCCTGGTCCTCGGCCCAGCGCAGGACGGTGGCGTCCAGGCCGTAGCGAGTGGCGATCGTCGCTATCCGCTCGCCATAGGCGCCGTTGATCAGCACCAACAGGCGGTTGGTGCGGCGCACCAGGGTGGCGATCGCCGCCTCGACGATGAAGGTGCCGCTGCCCTGGAGCGGGATGGCGGCGTGGCTTCCAGTCCCGCCGGCGACCTCCAGCAGGCGCGTGCGCAGTTCCGCGGTCAGGGCGATGAACGCCTTGTCGCGCGAGCCCCAGTCCCGGAGCATCGCCTGTCGCGTCGCCAGGCGGGTGGTCAGGGGGCCGGGGGTGAGCAGGATGGGGCTGTCGGTCATGGCTGGGCTCAGGACGCCAGGAAGGCCTTGAAGCGGCTGGCCACCTCGTGCGGCTTCACCGTCGGGCGGCCGAGCTTGTCCATCGAGCCGGGCGCGATGCGGGCGTGGATCAGGGCCGGGC
>JBARAK010000390.1:0-2428 GCA_049791955.1 Caulobacteraceae bacterium | reverse complement strand
TGTGCGCCTGCGGATCAAGCGTCGCCTCGGACGTCCCGCATCCCGTCGGCGAGCAGGAGGGCGGCGCGGGCGATGTGCTTCTCCACCCCGCTGACGCTGATCGCGAGGCGTTCGGCGATTTCCCTGTACTTCAGTCCAGTCAGGCGGTGCATCAGGAACGCCTCCCGGGTTCGGCGCGGCATTCGCGCCAGGATTGTCTCCACTCTCCTAAGACGCTCTCGGGCCGCCAAAACCTCATCCTGCAGCGGCTGGTCGTCAAGGATTTCGGCGCCCAGGCTTTCCACCTCGACCCATTCGTAGCGTCGCGATCGCCTGCGTTCGTCCAGGGCCAGGTTCTGGGCCACGCGCCTGAGCAGGGCGTCCGGCTTGGCCACCGGCGTGACCCGCCGGTATTCCTCGACCCTGAGATAGGCGGTCTGGAGCGCATCCTCCGCGGCGTCGGACGTTCCGGCGACGCGGGAAAGCTGGTGCAGGAGACGGTTCCACTCCTTGCTGAACGGCTTGAACATGGCGATCAGCAGGCCGTGGCCGCTATCCGGCGCGAACGCCGCCGGGACTCTACAGGGGGGACTCCAACGGTACGGGCATGACAGGTCATCCGGCGCCCTCTTCGATGTCAGCGTTTCCTCAAAGTTGTGGTCTTCGCCACATACTCATACGCGACCGATGTTAGCGTGAACAATATCCCCTTCGTCAAGGCCTGTATTCAAGGATGCACTGCAACATGAGCAGCTTATCAATTGATCTGGCTTCCTAGCGCCCCGACAGTCGAGCACGGCGGTGCAGAAAACCGCCCTCCCCTCAGGACTCCAGGGTCCAGTAGGGGTCCTGCGCCGGGAAAAAGGCGACCGGGACTTCGGGCGTGAAGCCCTTCACCCACTGCGCACAATACTTCATTCCCCCCTGCACCGAGGCGAGCTCGCCCAGCAGGACCAGCCCTTTCCTGGCGCCGGTCGCCACCATGTCCTGGGCGTACTCCACCGCCTCCCATTCATGGGTGTAGCCAACGACGACCACATCCTCGGGACCGTTCAGCAGGTGGATGGTGGGGATCTGGCTGGCGTTTCCGAAGCTGGTCGCCACCGTTCGCACCGCGAGCCCCGGATCGCCCACCACCCGCAGGCTCGGATCGTGCAGCGCTTGCGACAGGCTCTGCGCCAGGGCGGCCAGGGTGGTGGGCGCCAGCCGGAAGCGGTCGGGGCCGTCCGCGTCGCTGGTCCAGCCCAGTTCGTCGGCCATGCCGGCGACGACGCCGTCGGGCGTCCGGTCGCGCCAGTGATCGTGCAGGGTGAAGCAGACCAGCCTGTTGGCCCGGATGAAATCGCGCTTCTGCAGGAACAGCGGATCGCCTTCCAGGCGGTCGAGGTCCTCGTTGCTGGACCAGAACACCGGCTCATAGGTGATGATCAGGTTATGCCCGGCGGCCGCCGCCGCGCGGAGCACATCAAGGGTCGCCATGCCGGTCGTGGCGATGCCGGTCACCGCCAGGGTCGGGTCGCCGGCTATGACCCGGTCTACCGTCGCGGTGCGTCCCGGAGCGCCCGTCTTCTCCAGGACGCGGTCGATGAACTGCAGCGCGGTGATGGGCCCGGTGTGGGCGGGCGGCCTGGGCGGCGGTGGCGGAGGCGTGTCGGGCATGTCTCAGATCCGGGTGTTGATCTCGAATACCGGGCGGCTGGGGTTCCAGTACGGCTCGACGATAGGGACGTACTTGACCGGGACCTCATGGACGAAGCCCTTCAGCCATTCGGCGCAATAGGCCATGCCCCACTGTTCGGAGAGCACATGGCCCAGCAGGATCAGGCCCCTGCGACGCCCGGAGGCGACGAGGTCCTGCGCATAGGCGACCAGGTCCCAGTCCTGCGCCTCCCCGATCACCAGCACGTCGGCGTCACCCTGCAGCAGGGTCACGCCCGGGAACTCGCTGCAGTTCCCCCAACTGGCCACCACCTTGGAGACGGCGAGGTCCGGATCGCCGACCACGCGCAACGTGCGGTCGCCGAGCCTGGCCCGGAACGATCGCGCCAGGGCGCGCAAGGTGGTCGGCGGGAGGTTGAAGGCGCGGTTGTTGACCGGGTCCATGTAACCGGTCCAGCCCATCTGGCGCATCATGCCATAGTTGATCCCGTCGATCGGCCGCTTGCCGTGCCAGTGATCGTGGAAGTGGAACGAGACCAGTTGATGGGCCTGGATGTAGTCGCGCTTGAGCTTGTAGAGCGGGTCGTCCTGCAACTGGGTCAGCGTGTCGGGATGCGACCAGTAGGTCGGCTCGTGGGTGATGACCAGGTTGAGGCCCTGCGCGACCGCCGCCTTCAACGCGTCGAAGGTGGCCATCATGGTGGTGGCGACGCCCCGCACCGGCGTGTCGGCCGAGCCGGCGATGATCTTGTCCACCCCGCCTTCGCGCCAGGTCGTGCCGATATTGGCC
>JBARAK010000389.1:0-3364 GCA_049791955.1 Caulobacteraceae bacterium | reverse complement strand
CCCCGGCCCTGCTGGCGGCGACCAGCGGGCCCTACTGGGCGGCCGATCCCAAGGGGCTGAGCGTGCGCTTCGCCTCGTCCTCGGTGGCCGCGGGCTCCGCCGCCCTGGCGCTGGGCGAGAAATCGCCCGCCATCCGCCGCACCCTGACCGCCGTCACCTCGCTGGCCCTGCTGACCGAGCTGATCGCCACCCTGGTCCACCACAACAACGTCAAGGACAAGGGCGTCGGCGAGTCCCTCAAGAGCGAGTGGGGCGAGATCGAGGAACTGGCGGTTATGGGGCTCGGCGTCCTGCTGCCGCTGGGCCTGTTCGCCGCCTCGCGCCGGCTCAGTGAGCGCCAGCGGGCGCAGCAGGTGTCGGACATGGGCGCCCTGGCCGTGCTCGCCGGTAGCGCCATACTGCGCATAGCCACCATCGGCATCGGCCAGGATTCCCAGCGCCGTCCCGAGGTCAGCCTTCGCTTCAGCCAGCCTGAGAACTTGCCCGAACGGAAACGCGCATGACCGATCTCCAAGGACGAACCGTTGTCGTCACCGGTGCGTTTGGCGCGCTGGGGCGGGTGGTGGCGCGCTCCGCCGCCGACCGGGGCGCCGTGGTCGCGGCGCTGGACATGGCCTATGTCCCGCAGGGCGACCTGGGCCTGGGCGAGGGGGCGGTGCTGCTGGGCGAGGTGGACCTCTCTGACCTCGCCGCGGCCGAGGCCGCCATGGCGAAGGTGAAGGCGCAGACCGGGCGGCTTGACGTGCTGCTCAATATCGCCGGCGGTTTCCGCTGGCAGACCCTGGCCGACGGCGACATCGAGGGCTGGGACCGGCTGTACGCCATGAACGTCCGCCTGACCGCGACGGCCTGCAAGGCTGCGCTGCCTTACCTGCCGATGGATGGGTCGGGCCGCATCGTCAACGTCGGCGCGGCCGGCGCGCTGAAGGCCGGGGCCGGCATGGGCGCCTACGCCGCCGCCAAGTCCGGTGTCCATCGGCTGACCGAGAGCCTCGCCGAAGAGCTGAAAGGGCGTGTGACGGTGAATGCGGTGCTGCCGTCCATCATCGACACCCCGACCAACCGCAAGGATATGCCGGACGCCGACTTCGCCGCCTGGGTGCGTCCGGATGAGCTGGCGGCCGTGATGCTTTTCCTGGCTTCGCCCGAGGCGCAGGCGGTGACCGGGGCCCTGCTGCCGGTCACGGGAAGGGTCTGACACGGAGCTGCTGGTCCGTGCGCCCGCTCGCCGCAGGGTAGTGCTGCAACCGCACACGGCAAGTTAAGCATTAAACGGCACAATGATGTCCGCTCGGCCTCCCGCCCTACGGACAGTTCAAAATGTTTCAGATCATCGGCGTGGTGCTGCTGTTCGGCCTCGTGTTCGGCAGCTTCATCATCTCCGGCGGCAACATGGGCGTGATCATCGAGGCCGCACCCCACGAGCTCATGGCCATCCTGGGCGCTGGCGTCGCCTCGTTCCTGATCTCCAACAGCATGGGGGTGATCAAGGCCACCGGCGGCGGCTTCGGCAAGATCTTCAAGGGCCCGAAGTGGAAGGCCAGCGACTACACCGACCTGCTGTCGTTGCTGTTCGTCCTGACCAAGACCATGAAGACGAAGGGTGTCATCGCGGTCGAAAGCCACATCGAAAAGCCGGCCGAAAGCACCATCTTTTCCAAGTATCCCAAGATCACCAAGGATCACTTCGCGGTCGACTTCATCTGCGACACGCTGCGCATGATGACCATGAACCTGGAGGATCCCCACCAGGTCGAGGACTGCATGGAAAAGCAGCTCGAGAAGCACCACCACGAGGGCCTCGCCCCCGCGCACGCCCTGCAGAGCCTTGCCGACGCCTTGCCGGCCTTGGGAATCGTGGCCGCGGTGCTGGGGGTGATCAAGACCATGGGCGCCATCACTCAACCCCCGGAGATCCTGGGTCAGATGATCGGCGGGGCCCTTGTCGGCACCTTCCTCGGCGTGTTCCTGGCCTATGGCATGGTCGGCCCCATGGCCGCTCGCCTCAAGGAAGTGGTGGACGAGGAGAGTGCGTTCTACAGCATCATCCGCTCGGTCCTGGTGGCGCACCTGCATGGGAACGCGGCCCAGATCTCGGTTGAAATCGGCCGTGGCTCCGTGCCGTCCGCCTCCCAGCCGAGCTTCATGGAGCTCGAAGAAGCCTTGAATAATATGTCGGCGGAGGCTGCCTAAGCTCGGCTGTTTCACGGGAACCGCAGATCACGCTTGCGTGTTCTGCCCTTCGTCGCGCATATTGCGCGAAGCGCTGCAGATTTCGGTCCTTGCGGCCGGCGGGTCGTCCCCTCCGGTTCTAGGGTTGGGTCTGCGATTTTGACGCGCTCTAACCTCCAACTGGGGACCAAGGGACAATGACCTCGATCCGTAAGATCATGCTGGCTGGCGCTGCGGTCGCCGCTCTCGGCGTCGCTGCTTGCCACGGCGGTGGCTCGGCCACCAACGAAACCACCAACACCACCACCACCGACACCACCACCACCACCACCCCGGACAACTCGACCGGCATGACGTCCAACACCACGGACAACTCGACCGGCATGACGTCCAACACCACCGAGACCAACACGACCTCGAACGCCCAATAAGCGTTTACGCGATCTCGCGTTGGAAGGGCCGTCCTCCGGGGCGGCCCTTTTTCGTTGTCCGGACTGCATTGGTCTGAAGTGTGAGCGACGATCTCGATTGGACGTCTTCCGGTCCCCGCTCCCGCCGGTTCGACGATGTCTACTTCTCCGCCGCCGACGGTCTGGCCGAGAGCCGGATGGTTTATCTGGCCGGCGCGGGGTTGCCGGACGCCTGGCGGGGCCGCAGCCGTTTCACGGTTGGCGAACTCGGCTTCGGGACTGGCCTGAACATCGCCGCCCTGCTGCAGCTGTGGCGTGAGACCCGGCCGGCCGATGGGCGGCTATCGATCTTCTCCGTAGAGGCCTTCCCCATCTCGCGCGACGCCGCAACGAGGGCGCTGGCGCATTGGCCGGAGCTGTCGGAGGTCACGGCCCCCCTGCTCGCGGGCTGGCCCGATGGCCGCAGGGGCTTCCACCGCATCGACCTTCCAGGGCTCCACGCCAGCCTGGACCTCTGTATCGGCGAGGCGGCCGAAGCCCTCGCTGCATGGGGCGGGCGGGCCAACGCCTGGTTCCTCGACGGCTTCGCGCCGTCCCGCAATCCCGAGATGTGGCGGGACGAGGTGCTGGAACTGGTCGCCGCCCGCTCCGCTCCTGGGGCGCAGATCGGCACCTTCACCGTGGCCGGCCAGGTCCGGCGCGGCTTGGCGGTGGCCGGCTTCGAAGTCGCCCGGCGACCGGGCTTCGGCCACAAGCGCGAGCGGCTGGAGGCTGTTCTACCT
>JBARAK010000388.1:0-10601 GCA_049791955.1 Caulobacteraceae bacterium | reverse complement strand
TCGATGCGGTTGGCGGGCGCCCCCTCGGCATCGCCCACGGCGCGCTCCAGGGCCTGACGCAACGGCTTGTCCTGCACCCCTTCGACCATGGCTCGCGGTTCGGGCTTGGGGCGGCGGGGCGCGCCCTGTGCGGCGGCGACCGGAAGACCCAGCACGACAACGGCGGCGAGGGCTAGGCCCAGTCTTCCCAAACAAACGGTTCCCAGTGCTGGCGTTGCGCCGCGGACTGTCGCCCCCGGTCGTTCTTAGAGCATGATTGCCGGAAGTGGATACCGGTTTCATGGGACATCATGCCCTAGACTCTTGAATCAAAGCCTTTTTGACCCACCCAGATGGCATGGCCTGGATTGGGCGGATCACGGGCTGACCCGCTTCGGCCGTCGCGCCTCCCCTCGCGCGATGCATTCCCCAAAAGGATCCGAATCCTTTTGTCTTGTATGATGGGAGAATGCTGGCCCAAACCCCAACACCTCCTTACTTCGCGGTGATCTTCAGCTCGCTTCGGACCGATGGCGACGACGGCTACGCCGCCATGGCCGCGCTGATGGAGCAACTGGCGGAAAAGCAGCCCGGTTTCCTTGGCGTCGAAAGTGCTCGGGAGACGCTGGGGATCACCGTCTCCTACTGGCGGGACGAACAGGCGATCGTCGCCTGGAAGGCCGAAGTGCAGCACGCCGCGGCCCAGCGCCTCGGTCGCGAGCGCTGGTATGACGCCTATCGTGTGCGCGTTGCGAAGGTGGAGCGGGAATACGGCTTCCAGCGTTGAGGCTGAGAGCTCGCGGGGGTATGAGCGGGCCACCCATTCAATGTGAGGCGTCCATGTCCAAGGTCGAGGCCCGATTGGCCGAACTCGGGATCACCCTGCCCGAACCCGTGGCGCCGATCGCCAACTACGTTCCCTTCGTCCAGACGGGGAACCTTCTGCATATCTCCGGCCAGGTTTCGCTGGGCCCCGACGGCGGCGTCGTCGGCGTGGTGGGCGCGGAAATCGACCTCGAGGCCGCCCAGCGCGCAGCGCGCCAGTGCGGAATCAACCTCGTGGCCCAGATCAAGGCGGCCACCGGCGATCTCGACAGGGTGAAGCGCATCGTCAAGCTTGGCGGCTTCGTCCAGGCCGGACCCGACTTCTTCGACATCCCGGCGGTGGTCAATGGCGCCTCGGACCTGATGGTCGAGGTGTTCGGCGACGCCGGCCGCCACGCCCGATCGGCCGTGGGGGTCTACCGCTTGCCACGCAACTTCGCGGTCGAGGTCGACGCCGTGGTGGAGCTGGCCTGATTGGTTAAGGCCCCCAGCGTGAGGGCCGAGATCCAGGTCCACACCGCCATCGCCGAGATCGGCCGCGACGCCTGGGACACCTGCAACGCCGCCGCCGACTACGGGGACAACCCCTTCACCGCCTACGACTTCCTGCATTCGCTGGAAGAGAGCGGCTGCGTGACGCCCCGCACCGGCTGGGCGCCCCACCACCTGTCAGTGCGCGATGACGCCGGTGATATCGCTGGCGTCATGCCGCTGTATCTGAAGTCGCACAGCCAGGGCGAATACGTCTTCGACCACGCCTGGGCCAACGCGTACCAGCAGGCGGGCGGCGCCTACTATCCCAAGCTCCAGTCTGCGGTTCCCTTCTCGCCCGTGACCGGCCCGCGACTGCTGGTGCGCGACGGCGCGCCGCGCGCAGAGGCTCAAGGAATCCTGCTGGCCGGCGCCCGCACGCTGTGCCAGCGCATCGGCGCCTCGTCATTGCACGTGACCTTCCCACTGGAAGCCGAATGGCGCGCCATGGGCGAGCAAGGCCTGCTGCTGCGCCAGGACCAGCAATACCATTGGGAGAACGCCGGCTACGCCAGCTTCGAGGACTTCCTGGCCGCCCTGTCGTCATCCCGCCGCAAGACCATCCGGCGCGAGCGGCGCGACGCCCAGGCCGACCTCGAGATCGTGGCGCTCACCGGTTCGGAGCTGACCGAAGAGCACTGGGACGCATTCTTCGCCTTCTACATGGACACCGGCTCGCGCAAATGGGGCCGGCCCTACCTGAACCGGCTGTTCTTTTCGCTCCTGGGCGAGCGGATGGCGGATAAGGTCCTGCTGGTGATGGCCCGCCGCGAAGACCGCTGGATCGCGGGCGCCCTGAACCTGATGGGGCGCGACACCCTGTTCGGTCGCAACTGGGGCGCGCTGGAGAACATCCCCTTCCTGCACTTCGAGCTCTGCTACTATCAGGCCATCGAGCAGGCGATCCTGCGGGGGCTGAAGCGGGTGGAAGCCGGCGCCCAGGGCGAGCACAAGATCGCCCGCGGCTATCTCCCCTCCCCGGTCTATTCCGCCCACTGGATCGCCGACCGCGCGCTACGGGAACCCGTCGCACGCTACCTGGATCAGGAGCGCGCGGCGGTCGAAGGCGAGATGGCCTATCTGGAAGCCGAATACTCGCCCTTCCGCGAGACCGACTAAGGCTTCGAATTCGCGCCTACTTACGCTTGCTCTTCTCCAGCGCCTTGGCCTCGTCGAGCGTCAGCGGCTCGATGCTCTGCATGAAGCAGGGCGTGGAGATCACGCCGCCGTCGGACACATAGAGCTGGGCGTCCGTCGGACTGCAGATGCGGCTGCCGCCCCGCATGACGGTGGTGATCCGTGGCACGGGACCGGCGAGGCTCTGGCACGTCGACGTGGTGACCCGATAGGCATGCCCCAGGGTGCGCACCAGCAGGGTATGATCGTCCAGGGGCTCCCAACTGTTGGAAAAAGTGGTGTCTATGCACTGGTTCATCGGAAGGCTCTTTCCGACGGACCCGGACTTGGCGGCATCAGGCTTGGCGGGATCGGCCGCCGCCGGCGCCGTCAGCAAAGCCGCCAGGAGCAGGGGCAGTGCGAGGCGGAACAGGGCCATTAGGCTTCTCCCGACAGGACGAACTGTTCAGTCGCGGCCTTATAGCGGATTCCAGCGGCCATATGATGACAGGGCGCCGTTTCAGTCCCCTTCCGGCTCTTCGTCAGTCTCGCCCCGGGTGCAGATCCAACCCCAGACGGCGGCGCCCAGGAGGATGAGGCCGGCCAGCAGGAAGGGCGTTCCGGCCTGGTCCATGGGATGGCCGGGGCTTACGAAGTAGGCGAAGGTCAGGGTGAAGATCGACGGGCCGAGAAGCTCGGATATGCCCGTCAGGCTGGCGTTGGCGCCCTGGAGCTGGCCCTGCTCGGCCTTGGCGACATGGTGGGTCATCAGCGTTTGAACCGCCGCTCCCGACATGCCCCAGAGCGCCATCACCGGGACAGCGGCCAGGAACGCCAGCGGACCAGACGCCAGTCCCGCCATCACCATGCCGATCGCGCCGAATACCAGTCCGGTCACAAGGGTGACGCGGTTGCCGAACCGCCGGGCCATCCGGCCGACCAGCACCACCTGGACGAAACCAACCGCCACGCCGACCGCGGCCATGGTCACGCCAACCGTGCTGCTGGTCCAGCCGTAGCGATGGGTGGCGTAGAGCACCACCAGCGACCCCAGCGAGACCTGGGCGAGATTGCTGAGGAAGGCGACGCTGGCCAGGCCGAACAGCTCGGGATGGCGGCGCAGCAGGCCCAGGGCGCCGACAGGATTGGCGTGCCTCCACCTGAAGCCTTGCCTCTGCGTCGTCGGCAGGGATTCCGGCAGGACCAGCAGGCCATAGAGAGCGTTGGACAGGCTGAGTCCGGCGGCGACCAGGAACGGCAGGCGAGTGGAGTACTCCCCCAGCACACCGCCCACCGCGGGGCCGAGCATCAGTCCCGCCCCGAAGGCCGCATAGATCCGGCCGAACGCCTGGGACCGCCGCTCAGGCGGCGTGGTGTCGGCGATATAGGCGCTGGCGGTGCCGATGCTGGCCCCGGTCACGCCCGAGACCAGTCGCCCGATAAACAGCCACGCCAGGTTCGGGGCCCAGAACATCAGCGCATAGTTCAAACCGAGGCCGATATTGGAGGCCAGGATCAAGGGGCGCCGCCCGAACCGGTCCGACAGCGAACCGATCATCGGCGAGAAGAAGAACTGCATCAGGGCGAAAACGGTGTTGAACAGCCCATAGATCACCGCCGCCAACGAAGCCGTGCCGCCTGGCAGCCGGTGTAGCCGCTCCGCCAGCCCCGGCGAGATCGGATGGCCGACCAGCAACTGGGTGATCAGGTTCGGCAACACCGGCAGCACCATGCCGAGCGCCATGGTGTCGAGCAGGACGGTTATGAAGATGAACATCAGCGCATGCGGGGCACGCCCTGCACTCTGATCGGGTACGCTCACAGGATATCCAGGCTGTCCGGAAAGATCATGGCGGCGCTATTCGAACCGCATTCGGATAACAAGGCCCGTTCCGGGATTACGACCGCTCCCAGGCCTGCCGGAGAAGAGCGGCCACCCTGGTATCCACTTCCCTCGCCGAAGCGAACTCCAGCACGGTGGTCAGACGCTCGGACCAGGACTCCCGGCCGGCTGGCGAGAGAGCGGCGTCGACTTCCGGTGATAAGGCCAAGCCAAGGCGAACCCGGCCATCCTTGAGCGGACGGGCCGCGGCGAACTGCACACGCCGCGAGAAGGGGGTGTAGCCCTTGCGTCGTCCGACCAGCACCTCGTCCAATTGCCCGGCCGCGCCCCGGATCGCCTCGAACACCTCAAGCGCCTTCGGGTCCGACCACAGAGGATCCGCGCCGTCCCCGTCAGGGGCGTCCTCGCCGAAGGTTGCGGACAGCACCATCGAAGCGCGGTTCTGCGCCAGGCCATGGGTTTCCTTCATCCACCTCAGGCGCGCGCGATGCGCGGTCTCCGGGCAGGCGCGAGCGATCTCGGCCCAGGCTTCGAGGGTGCGGCCGGTGTCACGCTCCAGCCCCTCCTGCACCGAGGTGAACCACTTCCGCTGCCGCTCGGTGAGGGTTTCGGGTTCCCACTTCGGCATGTTTGCGCCCGTCTTCAGGTCTGATAGCGAAGCCTACACCGCAAGGGAGATCGGGTCATGAGCCTGGACGGCGCCTACGAACACGACAACGTCTTCGCCAAGATCCTGCGGGGCGACATCCCCAGCACCAAGGTGTTCGAGGATGCGCACGTGCTGGCCTTCATGGACGTCTTCCCCCAGACCCGCGGCCACGTGCTGGTGATCCCCAAGGCCTCCGACGCCCGCAACCTGCTGGATGTCGAGCCCGAGGTGCTGGAGAAGCTGATCCTGGGGGTGCAGCGGGTGGCCAGGGCCATGCGCACCGTCCTCAAGCCCGACGGACTGACGGTGACCCAGTTCAACGGCGCGCCCGCCGGCCAGACCGTCTTCCACCTGCATTTCCACATCCTGCCCCGCTACGAGGGCGTCGCCCTCGGCCGGCATGGCGAGACGGGAATGGCGGACGCGGGCGAACTAGCCGCAATGGCCAAGGCCATCGCGGCGGAAATTTCGTAAGCCTCTTCCGAGCGTTGAGGAAGGCGCCCCTCTCCCGGTGGAAGAGGGGCCGGCGATCAGCGCCCCTTCGCTTCCAACGCCGCCTGAGCGGCGGCGAGGCGCGCGATCGGCACGCGGTAGGGAGAGCAGGAGACGTAGTCCAGGCCCACTGCCTCGCAGAAGGCGATGGAGGCCGGATCGCCGCCGTGTTCACCGCAGATACCGAGCTTCACGTCCGGACGCGTCGAACGACCCCGCTCGACACCAAGCCGGATCAGTTCGCCGACGCCTTCCTGGTCGAGGGACACGAACGGGTCCTTCTCGATGATGTTCTTCTTCAGGTAGGCGTCGAGGAACTTGCCGGAGTCGTCGCGGCTGATGCCGAAGGTGGTCTGGGTCAGGTCGTTGGTGCCGAAGGAGAAGAACTCCGCCGTCTCGGCAAGCTGATCGGCGCGGATGGCGGCGCGGGGCAGTTCGATCATGGCGCCGACCTTGTAGTCCAGCGTCACGCCCTTCTCCTTCAGCACGGCGCTGGCCGTGTTGTCGGTGAGCTTACGCAGGAAGGCCATCTCTTCCTTCTTGGCGACGAGCGGGTGCATGACCTCGACGATCGGCGGCTGCCCGGTAGCTGCGATGGCGCAAGCGGCCTCGAAGATGGCGCGCACCTGCATCTCGTAGATCTCGGGGAACGCCACGCCCAGGCGGCAACCGCGCCAGCCGAGCATCGGGTTGGTCTCCGACAGCTCCGCCCGGCGACGCTTCAGCTTGCCAACGTCCAGGCCCGCCGAGGCCGCCAGCTCCTCGATCTCGGCGTCGGTGTGGGGCAGGAATTCGTGCAGCGGCGGGTCGAGCAGGCGGATGGTGACCGGCAGGCCGGCCATGATCTCGAACAGCGACTCGAAGTCCTTGCGCTGCATGGGCAGGATCTTGGCCAGGGCGGTGCGGCGGCCCTTCTCGTCGTCGGCCAGGATCATCTCACGCACCGCTGCGATCCGATCCTCGTCGAAGAACATGTGCTCGGTGCGGCACAGGCCGATGCCCTCAGCCCCGAAACCGCGGGCGGTGCGGGCGTCGAGCGGTGTCTCGGCGTTGGCGCGCACCTTCAGCCGCCGGACCTGGTCGGCCCATTCCATCAGCTGGGCGAAGTCGCCGGACAGTTCCGGCTCGATCATCTTGACCGCGCCGGCCAGCACCTCGCCCTTGCCGCCGTCGATGGTGATCACCTCGCCGGCCTTGAAGGTGCGGCCGCGCGCGCGCAGTTCGCCCGCCTTCTCATCGATGTGGATTTCGCCGGCCCCGGAGACGCAGGCGCGGCCCATGCCGCGCGCCACCACCGCCGCGTGACTGGTCATGCCGCCACGGCAGGTGACCACGCCGCGGGCGGCGTGCATGCCGTGGATATCCTCGGGCGAGGTCTCCTCGCGCACCAGGATCACCGCCTCGCCGAGATCGGCCAGGCGTTCGGCCTCGTCGGCGTGGAACACGATCTTGCCGGTCGCGGCGCCGGGCGAGGCCGGAAGGCCGGCGGCGATCACGTCGCGGGTCGCGCCGGGATCGATGGTGGGGTGCAGTAGCTGATCGAGGGAGGCCGGCTCGACCCGGAGCACCGCTTCGTCGCGGGTGATCAGGCCCTCGGCCACCTGGTCCACCGCCACCTTCAGCGCGGCCTTGGCGGTGCGCTTCCCGTTGCGGGTCTGGAGCATGTAGAGCTTGCCCTGCTCCACGGTGAACTCGATGTCCTGCATGTCGCGGTAGTGGCGCTCCAGCCGCTCCACCACGTCCTTGAACTGGCCGAACACCTCCGGCATCGCCTCTTCCATCGAAGGCGCGTTCTCACCCATCTCCTCGCGGGCGGCTCGGGTGAGGGCCTGGGGTGTGCGGATGCCGGCCACCACGTCCTCGCCCTGGGCGTTGATCAGGAACTCGCCGTACAGGCGGTTCTCGCCGGTCGAGGGATTGCGGGTGAAGGCGACCCCGGTGGCGGAGGTGTCGCCCATGTTTCCGAACACCATCGACTGCACGTTCACCGCCGTGCCCCAGCTTTCCGGGATGTCGTGCATGCGGCGGTAGAACTTGGCGCGGTCGTTCATCCAGCTGGCGAACACCGCCCCGATGGCGCCCCAGAGCTGGGCGCGCGGGTCCTGCGGGAAGTCCTGGCCGAGTTCGCCCTTCACCGCCGCCTTGTAGTCGGCCACCACCTTTTCCCAGTCCGAGGCGGTCAGGGCGGTGTCGACCGAGACATCCAGTCGGTCCTTGTGATCATCGAGGATCTCCTCGAACAGGCTGTGCTCCAGCCCCAGCACCACGTTGGAGTACATCTGGATGAAGCGGCGATAGCTGTCGAAGGCGAAGCGGCGGTCGCCGGACAGCTTAGCCAGGCCCTCGATGGTCTGGTCATTGAGGCCAAGGTTCAGCACCGTGTCCATCATGCCCGGCATCGAGGCCCGCGCGCCCGAGCGCACCGACACCAGCAGCGGGTTGGCGGCGTCGCCGAAGCTCTTGCCGGTCAGGCTTTCGACCTTGCTCAGGGCCGCATTGACCTGGGCCTCCAGCTCGGCCGGGTAGGTGCTGGCGTTGGCGTAGTAGTGGACGCAGGCCTCGGTGGTGATGGTCAGGCCCGGCGGCACCGGCAGGCCCAGCGCGCTCATCTCGGCCAGGTTGGCGCCCTTGCCGCCCAGCAGGTTCTTCATCTTGGCGTCGCCATCCGCCGACCCGCCGCCGAAGGAATAGACCCAGCGGGTGGTGGCTGCGGCGCCCTTGGGGGTGTCGTTGAAGCCGTCGGCCATGGGAAATCCTATCCGTTCGAAACCAGGGAGAAGTCCGCGATGCGGTTCGCGGTGTCCCTAACAGCGCTTAGCAGCCGCAAACGGTTCAACCGAACCGCCGGGTCTGGATCGTTCACCAAAACCTTGTCAAAAAAAGCGTCGACTGGCGTTCGCAAGTGCGAAAGCGCACGCATGGCGCCTGCGAAATCCTCGGCCTCCAGCGCCCGATCCACCTGCCCCACCACCGTGCGCAGCGAAGCCGAAAGGGCCTGCTCCTCGGACGCGGTCAGCAGGTCGAGGTCCCAGTTCAGGCCATAGTCCTCGCCCGGCGCCTTCTTGGCCTCGGCCTTCAGGATGTTGGCTGCGCGGCGGTAGCCGGCGAGCAGGGACGCCCCGTCCTCGGTGTGCAGAAAGCCGTCCAGCGCCTCGACCCGGCGCACGATGCGCACGAGGTCGTCGTCACCCAGCGCGAAAACCGCATCGACCAGATCATGGCGCTTGCCCTCGTCGCGCAGGAGAACTTTCAGGCGATCGGCGAAGAAGGCGAGCAGGTCGGCGGATTCATCGGTACGGCCTGACGCCTTCTGCAGGCGGAAACCATTCTCCGCAGCCGCGAACACCTGTCGCAGCCCAAGCCGGGAATCGGCTCCAAGCACCATCCGGATGACGCCGAGCGACGCCCTTCGAAGCGCAAAGGGATCGCGGGATCCCGTGGGCTTTTCGGAAATGTTGAAGAACCCGACGAGAGTGTCGAGCTTGTCAGCCAGCGAAACCGCCAAGGCCACCGACGCCGCTGGCACGGAATCGGACGGACCGAGCGGCTTGTAGTGGTCCCGTACGGCGTCGGCCACCGCGTCGATCTCAGCCAGGGTCAAGCCGTGGGACCATGCGTGGTCGGTCGAGATCTCGACGATCTGCTCGACCGTCGCCAACGGATCTTCGCTGCCATCGGCGGCCGCGGTCAGGGTGTCGACCAATTGATCCGCCGTGGTCTCCGAGACCGGCTGGCGGGCGTAGTAGCCACCCATGATCCCCTGCAGTTCGGGGAATTCACCGACCATGCCGGACACGAGGTCGGCCTTGCAGAGCTTCGCGGCGATTTCGGTCAGGCGCACATCCGCGCCGACGAGGGGCGCGATCTCCCTGGCCAGGGCCGTGATCCGCGCCACGCGTTCGGCCATTGTCCCGAGCTTGGCGTGGAAGGTGACGCCGTTCAGCTTCTCCAGCCAGCGGTCGAAATTGCCGGCCTTGCGGTCCTCGTCCCAGAAGAAGCGCGCGTCAGACAGACGCGCGGTAAGCACCCGTGCGTTGCCATGGGCGATCACCGCCCCGCCATCGCTGGGCTCGATGTTGGCGGTGACCACGAAGTGCGGAGCCAGGGCGCCGGTCTTCGGGTCGCGCACCGCGAAATAGCGCTGGTGGGTGCGCATGGAAGTGCGGATCACCTCGGCCGGCAGGTCGAGGAAATCCGGGTCCATGTCACCCAGAATCGGCACCGGCCACTCCGCCAGCCCGGTCACCTCGTCCAGCAGGCCCTCGTCCTGCACCCACTCTAGCCCGCGTTCGGCGCATACCTTGCGTGCGCCATCGGCGATGCGGGCGCGACGTTCGGCCGGGTCGAGCACGACATAACGTTTGGCCAGCGCCATCGCATAGGCGTCGAAGCTCCGCGCCGCGAAGGGCGCACGGTCGCCGCCCAGGAAGCGGTGGCCTTCGGACAGGTCGCCGCTCTCGATCCCGTCGATGGTGAAGGGGACGATCTCGCCGTCGAATGCGCACAGGATACGCTTCAGTGGCCGCACCCAGCGCAGTTGTCCCGAACCCCAGCGCATCGACTTGGGCCAGGGGAAGCCGCGCACGATGGCGTCGACCATCTCGGCGACGATCTCCGGCGTCGGGCGGCCGGCGCGGTGTAGGGTGGCGAACAGCACCCCGTCGCGTTCGACCAGTTGCTCGCGCGTGAGCCCGGTGGAACGCAGGAAGCCCTGCAGCGCCTGGTCGGGCGCATTGGCGCGCGGTCCCTTCCGCTCTTCGGTGCGGTCGGCCTGGGCCGTTGGCAGGCCCTCGACCACCAGGGTCAGGCGACGGGGCCCGGCGAACGCGCGGATGGTCTCGAAGGCAAGCTCTGCGGCGCCCAGGCGCTCGCGCGCCATGCGCTCCAAGTCGCGCGCGGCCTGGGCCTGCATCCGCGCGGGAATCTCCTCGGAGAACAGTTCGAGCAGGAGTTGGGGCATCTAGATATCTTCCGAGGAAGTTGAGGCGAGCGCCGCTTGCGCCGCAATTTCAGCCGTTGCGACCGCACCCCCATCCCTGCCCTTCCCCCTTCGAGGGGGAAGGGAAACCGAAGCGGCGATCTCAGCCGCAACCATTTCGGGCTCCTCGAACGCACGCTTGTCGCGAACGCGGATGACTCGATAGCCGACACTCTTCAGCCAAGCAT
>JBARAK010000387.1:0-4062 GCA_049791955.1 Caulobacteraceae bacterium | reverse complement strand
GCTCAGCCGTCCCCGGAGGCGCCGCCACCACCATGCCCGGCAGGCTGGCGGGCGCGACATCCTCCAGCGCCGCGGCGCCCGGGACCAGGGGCGACACCTGTATCGCCCCGGCCGGAACCGTCTGCAGTTCCACGGGAGGCGCGCCATAGACGCGGAAGAGATCGTTCTGATTCAATTGAAAGCGCCTCGACGGGCGGCCGACGCCTGCCCTCAGGATGGACTGCGCGAATAGCCGTAGACCCGCGCGGAAGTCCAGCGCATCCACTTCCAGGCATATACGACAGAGCGCGTTAAGAGGGCCTTCTTATCGGTCGTTCGGTGCCATTCGCGGCCCTCCCCGGACGCTCGCCTCACCACAGCCGGCTTGATTTCAGCGCCTGCCTGCGCAAAATTAAGCTAACTCGGGGGCGAATTCGATGACCGGTGCGGCTTGCCTTGGCTGGCTTAGCCTTGCAGCCACAGTCTTCTTGATCGGCTTCACCGTACATGTGGCGTCAGGAAAGGCCAAAGCAAGAGGTGGCGGCTATATATACCGAACCGAAACGCCAATTATCTATACCTATGCTTTGATCGTACTCTGCGCATTTACAGCATTGTGGGCATATTTTTCCATATCAGCATTCGCTCATATATTGGGAGCATCCATTCCCGGGCTAGCTAGGTTCAGCTAACCACCTCTCCATCGTTCAGATGTCCCGCTTGAGGTATTCAGCCGCAAGCCCCGCAGACGGCGGCTTCACGCTTCGGCGTTAGCGAACGCGTCCGCACTATTTTTTACGTTGCTTGAGTACCTGCATGTAGAATTCAGCAGGATCAGAGCGCTGAGGGGTTCATCGCTTGCAGCGGGACACAAAGCCGGGCGAAGGTGCCATCGCCCTTTACGCTTCCGCCGTTCAAGGTGAACCGATGACCTCCGAACCCACCGGCGCCGCCGCCCAGGACCTGCCGAACTGGACGCCCGACCTGTCGGCGTTCTGGATGCCGTTCACCAACAACCGCCACTTCAAGCAGAACCCGCGCCTGCTGGCCTCGGCCGAGGGCATGTACTACCGCACGCCCGCCGGCCGGCAGTTGCTCGACGGGGTGGCGGGGCTGTGGTGCGTCAACGCCGGGCACGGGCGGCGCGAGATCGTCGAGGCGATCCAGGAGCAGGCGGCGATCCTGGACTTCGCCCCCACCTTCCAGCTCGGCCATCCCAAGGCGTTCGAGCTGTGCACCCGGCTGGCCGAGATCATGCCCCAGGGCATGGATCGCATCTTCCTGACCAACTCGGGCTCGGAATCGGCCGACACCGCGCTGAAGATCGCCCTGGCCTGGCAGAGGGCGCGCGGACAGGGCGGCCGCTTCCGCCTGATCGGGCGGGCGCGCGGCTATCACGGGGTGAACTTCGGCGGCATGTCGATGGGCGGCATCGGCGGCAACCGCAACGCCTACACCACCCAGGTCTGGGGCGTGGACCACCTGGCGGCCACCTACGATCCCAAGGCCGCCTTCTCGCGCGGCCAGCCCGAAGCCGGCGCGGACATGGCCGACGAGCTGGAGCGGCTGGTCGCCCTGCACGGCCCGGACTCCATCGCCGCGGTGATGGTGGAGCCGGTGGCCGGCTCGACCGGCGTGCTGGTGCCGCCCCAGGGCTACCTCCAGCGGCTGCGCGAGATCACCCGCAAACATGGGATCGTGCTGATCTTCGACGAGGTGATCACCGCCTTCGGCCGGCTGGGCGCGGCCACGGCGGCGGACCTGTTCGGCGTGGTCCCCGACATCCTGACCATGGCCAAGGGCCTGACCAACGGGGCCGCGCCCATGGGCGCGGTCGCGGTCAGCCGCGAGTTGCACGACCAGGTCATCGACGCCGCCGCGCCCGGCATCGAGCTGTTCCACGGCTACACCTACTCCGGCCATCCGCTGTGCGCGGCGGCGGGGCTGGCGACGCTGGAGCTGTACGACCGCGAGCGGCTGTTCGTGCGGGCCGCCGCGCTCGCCCCCTACTGGGAGGACGCCGCCCACAGCCTGCGCGACCGCTGCGGCGTGCGCGACGTGCGCAACCTCGGCCTGGTCGCCGGCATCGAGCTGGAGCCCCGCCCCGGCGCGCCCGGCGCCCGCGCCACGGAGATCTTCCACCGCTGCTTCGACGAAGGCCTGCTGATCCGCGTCACCGCCGACACCATCGCCCTGTCCCCACCCCTGATCATCGAGAAGGCCCAGATCGACGAGATCTTCGGCAAGCTGGGCGAAGTGATCGACCAGATCGGGTGAGGGTCTTCGCTTTTATCTTCGGCCTATTCCCCGCTTTTCTTCCGCTCATTCCCGCGAAGGCGGGAATCCAGGTCAAATCCGCCGGCGTGTGAGACTGAATCTGGCTTCCCGCCTTCGCGGGAATGAGCGGGGGAAAGGGCCCCTCTTTTCCAAGAATAGAAGCAGGACCAATGCCCCCAGCGCCCCTCAGACGCTCCCTCCTCGCCGGCCTGGGGGCCACGGCGGCGGTGGGGCTGAGCTTCGGGTCGGAGGGCTGCTCGCGCCCAGCCCCCAGGGTGGGCCGCAACGGCGAGGTCCAGCGGCTGAACTTCTACAACTGGGACACCTACATCGGCAAAACCACGCTGAGGGACTTCCGCCGGGCCAGCGGCGTGCGCGTGGACATGAGCCTGTTCGCCACCAACGACGAGATGTTCGCCAAGCTGGAGGCGGGCAATCCCGGCTTCGACGTGATCGTGCCGTCCAACGAGTTCGTCCAGCGCATGGTCGCCGCCGACATGCTGGAGCCGCTGGACCACCGCCGCATCCCCAACCTGAAGAACCTGTTGCCCCAGTTCCTCGACCCGCCGTTCGACCCTGGCCGCAAATGGTCGATCCCCTATACCTGGGACTGCCTGGGGATCGGCTACCGCAAGTCCAAGGTCGACGGCGTGCCCGACAGCTGGAAGTGGCTGTTCGACAGCCCGCGCTATCGCGGCCGCATCGGGGTGTTTTCCGAGGCCAACGACCTAGTGGGCTGCGTGACCAAGTACCTGGGCCACTCGATCCACAACATCCCGCCGGCGGTGATCGACCAGGCGGTGGCGCTGATGATCCGCCAGAAGCCCAACATCAAGGTGTTCCACGACGACAACGGCCAGGACCTGCTGCTGTCGGGCGACATCGACATCGTCATGGAGTTCAACGGCGACATCGCCCAGGTCATGCGCGAGGACGAGGATCTGGACTTCGTGGTCCCGCGCGAGGGCAGCATCCTGCACTCCGACGGCCTGTGCATCCCCAAGGGGGCGCCACGTCCGGACAACGCCCACCAGTTCCTCAACTACATCCTGTCGCCACAAGCAGGCGCGGAGCTGTCGCGGAGCATCCTGTATCCCAGCCCCAACGCCGCCTCGACCGCGATCATGCCGAAGTCCTACCGCGACGACCCGGTGATCTTCCCGCCGGCCGACCGGATGGCGAAGTGCGAGTACAACATCTTCGAAGGCCAGGCCCAGATCCAGCGCTTCGACGAGGCGGTGACCCGTATCCGGGCCGGCTGACGCGCCCTCCCCGCGGCGTGTCGGATACCGGTTTTCACCGTCCGGAATTCCCGTATAGATTGCATTCATCTGGGGGACGATCAATGGCCGCAACCGGCAAAACCGCCATCGAGACGCTCAACGCCCTCCTGGCCATCGATTAGGGCGACCCCTCTCCTCCCCCGCGAAGCGGGGGAGGAGAAAAGCATCTCCGCCTGTCGCTTAGGAAGCCGGCGTCAGGGCGGCGACCGGGATGAAGCCGTAGGGCTTCATCATCACCTGGGCCTCGGGGCTCATCAGGTAGAGCGCGAGCTGGCCGGCGGCCTCGCGCCGCGCCAGGTCGGGCGAGCCGGTCAGCACCGTCATGCCGTAGTCGACCGGCACGGCCAGGTCGGGCGGGAGCTGGACGTGGGCGACGCTGGGGTCGTCCTTGGTCGAGTGCGAGCTGCAATAGCCGATCATCACGTCGACCTGGTAACGGTCCAGGGACGCCAGGGCGGTGGACGCCGCCCCCGCGGGCGCGGCCGGCTCCATGCGGCCGCCGACCACCTGCTTCGCCTTGGCC
>JBARAK010000386.1:0-2945 GCA_049791955.1 Caulobacteraceae bacterium | reverse complement strand
CGTCGGGGCCGAGCACATAGGGGGCGGGCAGGGCGCCGCCGGGCGCGGCCTGGGCCTTGATCCGGGCGGCCAGCGCCGCATCGCGCACCGGCTTGCGCGCCTTGGGATCGCTGGCGTCGTAGACGATGAAGGGGATGTCGCCCGGCCGGCTGTATTCGAGCTGGTAGGAACGGGCGGTCAGCCGGGTCTCCAGCATGGTCAGGCTGGCCAGGTCGCCGAAGTCGAAGCTGCGCCAGATCGCCTCCGCCGCGCGGCCGAGCTTCGGCTCGCGGATCGGCATCCACTCGAAGTAGGCGCGCATGGCCGCGGTCTTGCGATCCTCGAAGGCGCCTTCGGTCTTGTCGTTGTGGTTCTCCGCACCGCCCTTCCAGGTGTCGTTGGCGATCTCGTGGTCGTCCCATACGCAGATCCACGGCGCGCGGGCGTGGGCGGCCTGCAGGTCCGGGTCGCGGCGGTATTGGGCGTAGCGGGTGCGGTAGTCAGACAGCGAGACGAGGTCGTGGGGCGGCTCGGGGATGCGTCTCAGCCTGCGCCCGTTCTCCATGCCGAAGTCGTCGGCGGCGGCGCCGTACTCGTAGATGTAGTCGCCCAGCTCCACCACCGCGTCCAGGTCCTCGGATCTGGCGATGTGGTCGTACGCGTTGAAGTAGCCGTTCGGGTGGAGCGCGCAGGTGACGAAGGCCAGGGCCAGCTTGTCGACATGGCCGGCCGGCAGGGTGCGGGTGCGGCCCACCGGCGAGACCGCCTTCTCGGCGCTGAAGCGATACCAGTAGTCGCGCCCGGGCTTCAGCCCGAGGACATCGATCTTGATCGTGTAGTCGCGCTCCGCCTCGGCGCTGGCGCCAGCGGTGGAGAGGATGTGGGCGAAGTCGGCGGTTTCGGAAATCTCCAGCCGCACCGGGAAATGCGGGCGCGGGGCGGAGGGGGTGACGCGGGTCCAGAAGATCGCCCGGTCGGCGAGCGGATCGCCGCTGGCTACCCCGTGCAGGAACTGCAGTTCGGCGTCGGCGGCCGACACGGTCTGGGCCTCGGCCATGGCCGGCGCGGCGGCGGCCACGCCCAGGATGGCCAGGGTCTCGCGGCGGTTCAGCGACATGGCGGCGGCCTCCGGAACGGATCGAGTCGGCGGCGCCTGCGCCGCGCCCCTGGCGTTAGCCGCCGCACGCTACGATTGGAAGATGGCCGTCGCCCTTGGCGCTTAGCTCGGCTGGCGGCTGATGGCGGTCTCCCGGTAGGTCGCCATCGCCCGGCGGCTGCGCATCCAGGCGTTCTGGATTACGAACAGGCCGATCATCGAGGCCGGGGGGAAGTAGAGGTTGAACTCGGCCCAGGTCCTGGGGTCGACGGTGGCGACCAGGGCCAGGTTCAGGGCGGCGGTCAGGAACATCAGCCCCGCCCAGATGAAGCCGAACACCTTCAGCATCGGCCGGGCGACTTCGCGCACGGCTTCGGGGACGTAGCGCTCCATCCAGCCCGGTTTCAGCATCACCACGCCCACGATCAGGTTGATGGCGGTGGGCTTGAACATGATGAAGCGCGGGTCGTGGGTCAGCAGGGTGGCCGTGCCGAACACCGCCACCAGCCCCAGGCTGGCCCACTGCATCATGCCGACCGGCGCGCGCCGTACCAGCTGCCAGGCCAGCTGGATCACGCCGATGCCGATGCCCAGCCCGGTCGCCAGCACAATGTTGTGGGTTATCAGGAAGATCGTCAGGAACAGGATGGTGGCGAACATGTCGCCGGCGAAGTGGCGCAGGGTGTAGCCGAGGCCGTTCATGACAGGGCTCCTGTCGGGCGGGTTGGCGTGAGGGCGGGCAGCGAGGGTCAGGCCGGGTCGGCCAGCCAGTTGCCGTGGAAGCCGAACGGGACCCGTACGGGCAGGCGGATGGTGGCGACCGGGGCGTCGGAGAAGGCCTGGGCGTCCAGGATCACCACGTCGGAGGCGTCGCGCTCCGCGTCGTAGACATAGGATAGGATCCAGCCGTCATCCTCGGCGGTCGCGCCCGGGCGGGCGACGAACACTGGCTCCAGCGAGGCTCGGCGGGGGCCGTAGTCGTGGACCTCTGTGCGGCCCGTGCTCACGTCGTGCTTGAAGGCCGGGCCGAACGCCTGCACCTCTTGGGTCGAAACCGTGTAGCCGTAGCGGTACGGCTGGCCGCCGAAGGCGTTGTTGAAGCGGGGGAACTCGCAACCGCGCGGCTCCAGCAGGGTCTCGGTCAGCCGGCCCGCTGCGGGATCGATCCGCCAGCGCACCAGCACCGGCTCGCCCTCGCTCGGGCCGCGGCGCTCGCGGTAGAACATGCGCGGGTGGCGCACCACGTCGACCACCACCGTCTCGCCGTCGTCGTAGGCGTTCATCACGTGGAAGACGTAGCAGGACGGGGCCTCGATCCAGCGCAGGCCGGACAGGTCCCCATCGCGCGGCAGCAGCCCCACCCGCGGCGTGCGCTCGCTATCCCACACGAATGGGAAGCCGCGCCCGACCAGGCTCCGGTCGAAGGTCACCGGCAGGTCGAGCACGATCACCCGGCTGGCGGTGAAGGCCACGTCGTGGACCATCGGGCAGTGCGGGGCGGGGATGTCGGCGACATTGCGCGCCCGGCCGTCGCGGTCGACCACCAGATAGCTCAGCGCCTGCAGTCCCGGCTGGTAGGTCAGGGCGTGCAACTCGCCAGTCACCGGGTCCAGCTTGGGGTGGGCGGTGAAGCCGTGCTCCAGCGTGCCGCCCAGGTCGGATCGCGCCACGCTCTCCAGCTCGTAGGTCAGCTCAATCGGCAAGGCGCCGGCCTCAACGATGGCGTAGGTGCGACCGCCCATGTCGATGACGTTGGTGTTGGCGTTGTTGTCGCCGGGGCCGTTGCGTGGGCCCGGCAGCGGGGGGCGGTCCAGGGCGGGGGCGGTGCGGTCGTTGAGCACCGCACGGCTGCGATGCCACTGCGCCTGGC
>JBARAK010000385.1:0-4166 GCA_049791955.1 Caulobacteraceae bacterium | reverse complement strand
ACGCGGCATGGCTGGATCAGGCTTGCGCCCATTGTCCAATATTCCCCACTGCTGCCTCCCGTAGGAGTTTGGGCCGTGTCTCAGTCCCAATGTGGCTGATCATCCTCTCAGACCAGCTACTGATCGTAGCCTTGGTGAGCCTTTACCTCACCAACTAGCTAATCAGACGCGGGCCGCTCCAATGGCGATAAATCTTTCCCCCGAAGGGCACATCCGGTATTAGCTCAAGTTTCCCTGAGTTGTTCCGAACCAAAGGGCACGTTCCCACGTGTTACTCACCCGTCCGCCACTAATCCCGAAGGATCCGTTCGACTTGCATGTGTTAGGCCTGCCGCCAGCGTTCGCTCTGAGCCAGGATCAAACTCTCAGGTTGAGTTGACGTCTGACATCGTTCCACTTGTCCGAAGACTTGTGGGCGTTGTGCATTGCGTAGTCTATTGACGAGTTCCCATTCGATACCAACCGGCCGAAACCGATTGGGATTTCATGGTGTCTTCAAGAGACCGCAATTGTCAGCGTCGAGATGACCCGAAGGTCATCGCTAGGACGCCGCCGCCTGCGTTTCTCTTTCCAAATCAACGATGTCAAAGACCCGAACCGGCTTGCCGGCCCCACCGTTTAGCGCCCGGTGTCGGCGGAGGCGGCTATCTAGTCGCCCCAGTTTTCCGTGTCAACCGGCTCTTTCGAGCTTTTTTCTCGCCGCCGGGAGACCCGGGTTTGAAGAGCGATCCGCTACGGCCAAGGCCGGATTAGAGCGCAAAAATCACTGCGGGCTGCCGAGGTGCTTCCCTCTTAGGTCCGTAGCGATTCGGTTGGAGCGTCGGAGACTATGCGTTGATGACAAAAAAATCAAGGACTTTTTCGGTCCCAAATCTTCGTCGCCGCGTCGTTCCCGACTGGAGAGCGGCGTATCTATTGGCCGCCGCCCGCCGTGTCAATCGACCTTCCGAAGTTTCTTTTGCCGCTTCGTCCGAAGACTTTGTGAGGCAAAAGAACTGCGCCGCCGCCGAAGGGGCGTTGCAGGTATCGGCATGTCGCTGACCGGCGTCTATCTAGCGGACCCGCCGGCGGGTGCAAGGGACAATCGTCCGATCCCGCACATATAACAGTGCTTTCGGCGCATCGGCCGCAGGGGCTCCGGCTTGCAGGCGAGCCCCCCTCCCCTTATCGATTGCGCCCAAGGAGCGCCTAAGGATGCTGTCGCAGAAAGCCCGCTACGCCCTGAGGGCCCTGGTGGAACTGGCCCGCGCCGGAGACCAGCAGCTGACCGCCGGCGAGATCGCCGTGCGGGCGGATGCGCCGCGCAAGTTCCTCGAAGCCATTCTCCTGGAGCTGTCGCGCCGCAGCCTGGTGCTGAGCCGCCGGGGCAAGTTCGGCGGCTACGTCCTGGCGCGCTCGCCGGCCGAGGTCAGCTTCGCCGAGGTGATCCGCGTGATCGACGGCCCCCTGGCGCTGGCGCCTTGCGTCAGCCAGATGGCGTTCCGCAAGTGCGACGACTGCCCGGATCTTGAGACCTGCGCCCTGCGCCCGGCCCTGCGCAAGGCGCGCGACGCCACCGCCGAGGTGCTGGAGAGCTACAGCCTCGCCGAAGCCATCGCCGACTCCGACGGCTCCCGCACCGCAGCGGTGATCGCGCTTACCTAGGCGAACCGCTCGCCGACCATTTCTTCGCTCTTGGCCCACAGGGCCCGGGCCCGATCCGGATCGAGCGCATAGGCGCGTACGCCTTCGCGGGCGTTCATGCCCGCGTCGGTCAGCTGCGAAACATGGCAATCCTCGCAGTAATGTCCGCCGACCAGCTCGGCCGGGGCGACCACACCGGCCCACACCGAGGTCGCGGCGCCCTGGGGAACGGTCTTCCATTCGAAGGCGGCCTCGCCTTCCGGCCGGTCGGCGTTGATCCGCTCGATCATCTGACTGATGACGCCCGGGTCCAAATGGCGGGCGAGTTCAGTCTGGATGCCGCCGGGGTGCACCGCCGTGGCGCGCACGCCCCGATCCTTGTGACGATGGTCGAATTCCACCGCGAACAGGATGTTGGCGGTCTTGGAGCGGCCATAGGCCCCCATGGGCGTGTATTCAGTGTGCTCGAAGCCAGGGTCCTCAAGGTTCACGTCTGAATAACGGTGACCGGACGACGCCAGCATCACCAGCCGCCCGCCAGATTTCAGCAGGGGCGCGATCCGGTTCACCAGCACGAAATGGCCGAGGTGATTGGTGCCGAACTGGGTCTCGAAGCCGTCGGTCGTTTTGCCGAACGGCGTGGCCATCACGCCCGCGTTGGCGATGATCAGATCGAACGGCCGGCCGTCGGCGAGCAGTTTGTCGGCGCAGGCGCGCACACTGGCCAGGTTGGCCAGGTCGACTTCGACCAATTCCAGCCCGCGCACGTCGGCGGCGGCGCGGCGCGCCTTGTCCAGGTCGCGGGCCGTCCCGACGACCTCCGCGCCATGGGCCGCCAAGGCGCGGGCGGTCTCGACCCCGATCCCGGCCGAGACGCCGGTCACAAGTGCGCGTTTGCCGGCGAGGTCGACCCCTTGCAGGACATCGTCGGTAGTGGATTTAGCTCCGAAAGCTCCAGACATGGGCATGCTCCGCAAAGAAGGGTTGCTGCAGGCCGCCCGGCGTTCCTATATCAACCGGAGGACCCCTCCGATTATATGCGGAGGTAGCCTCCGCTTTACAAGGGATGGTCGTGGAGAAAGCCGACAAGCCGCGCAAGCCCCGGGCTGACAGCCTGCGCAATCGCGAGCAGCTGCTCGAAGCAGCCAAGGCCGTGTTCACGCAGAACGGCGCGGACGCCTCCCTGGAGGAGATCGCCAGGCGGGCCGGCGTCGGCATCGGCACCCTCTATCGCCACTTCCCGGCGCGCGGCGACCTCCTGGCCGCGGTCTATCAGCGCGGGGTCGATCAGTTGTCGGCCGCGGCGGGCGCCCTGCTGGCCGATCGTCCGCCTGGCGAGGCCCTGGAGGCCTGGCTGCATCTGCTGGTGGACTATATGGCGACCAAGCGCGTGATCCTGCCCGCCTTGCGCGCCGTTGTCGGCGACGATGGGCCTGCATCTTCGGGACCGGCCATCATCGATGCGCTGAACCGCCTGGCCACGGCGGCGATGCAAGCCGGCGTCATGCGCCAGGACGTGACCCCAGACGATCTTTATCGCCTGCTGGTCGCGGTCAGCCACGGCTACGACCAGCCCGGATGGGAGCCCAGCGCCCGCCGGATGATCAGCATCCTGATCGCCGGCCTTCGCCCTCTGAGCGCCTGATCAGCCCTGCGCGATATAGGCCTTCAGCTCCTGCGCCTCCGCTTCGGTCTCGGCGATCTTGGTCTTCACCAGGTCGCCGATCGACACGATGCCGATCAAGGCGTCGCCCTTGCACACCGGCAGGTGGCGGATGCGCCGATCGGTCATGCGTTCCATCAGGTCGGCCACGGTCTCGGTGGGCGAGGCGTAGATCACGCCCCGCGTCATGCAGCTCGACACCGGGGCCTGCAGGCCCATGGCGCCCTGCTGCGCGATCACCCTGACGATGTCGCGCTCGGACACGATGCCCACCACGCGGTCGTGCTCGTCCATCACCACCAAGGCGCCCACGCGCCGCGAATGCAGCACGGCCGCCGCCGCCGCTACGGTTTCGAGCGGCGAGCAGGTGTATACGGCCGAACCCTTGTGCTTGAGAATCTGCGAAACCAGCATCGGTTGTTTCCTCCGTTATTATGGTTGCGCCAGCTGATGACAGCTTCTCGCTTTTCCGGCAGCGGGGCAAACCTAAACGCAGGTCAGTTTAAGCTTTCGCTTGACGGCTCATCTTCTTCCAGCGGCTGCTGACGGAAGACCGCCGCGAACGGGCGGATCAGGATCAGGCCGGCGAAATAGCCGGCGATATGGGCCTCCCAGGCGATGTGCACCTCGCCGATGCCGGGCGCGTAGTGCAAGGCGCCCATCACGGCGTTGATCACGATCCAGGCCGCTGTCGAGGCCACCACCGTGCGGGTGGCGAGCGGCGAGAGCGCGTTGCGCCGTTCGATCAGCCGGGTGGAGGCGCCGAGCAGGCCGGAGACCGCGCCCGAGGCGCCGGCCAGCGGGACCATGTCGTGCAGGTGCGCCGCCGCATAGCCGAGACAGGAGAGCACCCCGCACGCACTATAGAGAAGGAAGAAGC
>JBARAK010000384.1:0-2029 GCA_049791955.1 Caulobacteraceae bacterium | reverse complement strand
GCCGACGGCCACGTCCAGCTAGGCTCCATCCTGGTCGCCCTGGGGCGGTTGTCCGAGGCGGGGCCGGTCTACGAAACGGCGCTGGGGATCGCGCCGGACGGCGCGGAGGCCAGTTTCGGCCGGGCGTTCCTGCGCCTGTTGCAGGGCGAGTACGCTTTGGGCTGGCAGGACTACGAGTTCCGTCCCGCTCGCCGCGGACCGGTCCCGCCCGCGCTGCAACCCCAGTGGCGGGGAGAGGACCTCGCCGGCAAGACCTTGCTGATCTACGCCGAGCAGGGCTTTGGCGATTCCATCCAGTTCCTGCGGTACGCGCCGGCCCTGGCGGCGCGCGGGGCCAGGGTGCTGGTGGCGCTGCCCGTGCCGCTGATGGGGCTGGCGGCGCGGGTGGAGGGCGTGGCGGAGGTGGTGGAGCCGACCTTCCGGCTTCCGCCCTTCGACCTGTGCATCCCGCTGGGGAGCCTGCCGCTCTGCTTCGCCACGCGCCTGGACGACATCCCGGGCGCGGGGGGCTATCTCTCCGCCCCGCCCGAGCAGGTCGCGCGCTGGAAGGGCCGCCTGGGCGGCGGGGACAAGTTCACGGTGGCCTTCGCCTGGGCGGGTAATCCTGGCCATCCCAACGACCACAACCGCTCGGTCCCCCTGGCGGAGCTTTCGCCGCTGCTGCGCGTGCGAGGCGTGAGATGGCTGAGCCTGCAGAAGGGGCCCGTGGCGGCCGACCTGGGCCGCTACCGCGAGATCGACCTGCTCGATCTTGGCGAGGAGCTGGGCGACTTCTCCGACACCGCCGCCGTCCTGTCCTGCGCCGACCTGACGATCTCGGTCGACACCGCGCTATGCCATCTGGGCGGCGCCCTGGGGCGGCCGACCTGGACGCTCACGCCCTTCGCGCCGGACTGGCGCTGGTCGACGGAGCGGCGCGACACGCCATGGTACGCCGCCATGCGGCTCTACCGGCAGCGGAGTCTTGGCGACTGGTCCGGCGCGATGGCCGAGGCGGCGGGCGACCTTGCCACGATGGCGGCCGGGGCGCGTTTCAGGGCGGCTGGCGCGGCGGCCTGAGCGGACGCTTCAGACCACGCCCAGGTCTGACGGCGGGCGGCTTCCGGCCAGGGTGGATGCGAGCACGCCCAGGCCCTTTTCCAGCTCCGCCCGCGTGGACGGCGCACCGATGCAGATGCGCAGGCCGGCGATCTTGGCGTCGGGCGGAAACGGGGCCGTGGGGGAGGTGACCGCCACGCCGAGGCGAAGGGCCTGGCCCGAGATCCGTTCCGCCTCCAACTCGCCGCAGGGGAGCCAGACGTGGGGCGCCGGCGCCGCCAGCGGCTCGATCCGCGCGCCGAGGATCCGCTGCGCATCCTGGTAGCGCAGGGCGACTTCGCTGCGGTGGGCCTCGGCGATGGCGGTCGCGGAACCCTCCTCGAACCACTGCGTGAACACCGCCATCCCGAAGGCCGACGGCGCATAGAGGCTGGCTCGGACGCCCCGGATCACGGCCTCGGTCCGGTCGTCGGTGGGACAGGTGAGGAATCCCGTGCGCAGGCCCGGAGCCAGCGACTTGGACAGGCCGCTGAGGTGGAAGGTCCGCTCCGGCGCGAGTTCGGCCAGCCGGGGCAGGGGGGCCGGCGCGAACAGGGCGTAGTTGTCGTCCTCGATGATCCACAGGTCGTGCTTGCGGGCGATGCGCACGATCTCGGCCCGCCGGGCGGCGCCCATGCTGCGCCCGGTGGGATTTTGCACCGTGGGCATGACGTAGAGCGCCCGGGCGGAGGTGGTGCGCGCCATCCTGTCCAGCGCCGAAGGGACCAGCCCCTCCTCGTCCATGGCCACGCTGGCCAGCCGATAGCCTGCGTGCTCGGCCAGGGACTTGATCCCGTAGAAGGTCGCCGCCTCGCACAGCACCGTCTCGTCCCGGGCGCAGACGGAGGCCAGGGCCTGCGCCATGCCCTGCTGGGCGCCGGCGGTGATGACCAGCCGGCTCCAGTCGGGGGCGAAGCCGCTGGACTGCCCGATCCAGCGCGCCGCCGCCCGC
>JBARAK010000383.1:0-27197 GCA_049791955.1 Caulobacteraceae bacterium | reverse complement strand
GGCGCGGTGCACCGGCTGCACAACCCCGGCCGCACCCCCCTGCACCTGATCGAGGTCGCTTCCGGCGGCTATCTCGGCGAGGACGATATCGTGCGCCTGGAGGACCTCTACGCGCGGGTGTGAGCGGCGGAGGTCGCTTGTCCGCAAGATTTCAGCCGATGCGCCAATAATTACTCAGGTCGGGCTCGAAAGCATCGCTTGTGACCATTCGGTGACGTGATGAGCAGCCGTCGCTCAACGCTTTTGCCAAGACCTTGTATCTCGCCGATGGTCCCGAAGCGGCGGTTTCGGCTTGGGAGGTCGGGAGGTGGCGCAACTCTGGCAGACTGTGGTTTTTTGCCTGCTCGCCTGGACTTCAGGCGCTCTGTTTTCCGTTGGCTGGATGCAGTGGCGATGGGGCGCGCCGGGCCTGGGCGAAGCCTACTACGCCTACAGCGGCTATTACGGCCGTTCGGGTCGCCGCAGTCCGTCCTGGAGGCGGCGGCTTCGCCGTCTGACCCGCTCCGGCGCCCAGATCGTGGTGCGGTTCGCCGTCCTGCTGGTCCTGATCTTCGCTGTGGTGCAGGGATCGATCCTGATCACCACCCAGATGCAGACGCCGCATCATTATCACTGACATGGCTCTCGTTCAGGGGGGCGGCGGGTAGGACGCGCTTCCAGCGCGCGCCCTCCAATCCCCTAGTTGGCGCTGGATTCCCGGCCCTGGCCCTGCATCTGCACGAGTTCCCGGCGGGACGTGGGCATGCCGAGCTGGCGCAGCTTCTTCTTCAGGGTGTTCCGGTTGAGGCCGAGGATCTCGGCCGCCCGCACCTGGTTTCCGCGGGTCGCGGTCAGGGTGGCGCGGAGCAGGGGCCTGCCGACGTCGTCGATGATCCTGTCGTACAGTCCCGGAAGCGGCATGTTGTCGGGCCCCCCGATGAACTCCTCGGAAAGCCGTTGCTCGATCAGGGATTCGAAGGAGCGGTTGGGCTCGATGCGCGGTGGGGCCGTGGGGCCTGACAGCTCCTGGTGGATGCTGCGCGCGGAGACCGTGGTTTCGGGATAGAGGGCCGCGACCCGCCGCATCAGGTTTTCGAGCTCGCGGACATTGCCGGGCCACTCGTGCTTCTGCAGCCGCTCCACAGCGGAGACCGCGATGTTCTTGGCGGGAAGGCCGTCGCGGGCGGCCCGCAGCAGGAACACCTGGGCCAGTTCGGCGATATCCTCCGGATGGTCCCGCAGGGCCGGCATACGGACGACCGCCACGTTGAGCCGGAAATAGAGGTCCTCGCGGAACAGCCCGCGGCCGATCAGCGGCTGGAGGTCGACCTTGCTGGATACGATCAGTCTCGGCGAAACCTCGCGGCCAGTGGCCGGATTGATCGCCTTCTCAGAGCCGTCGATCACGCGCAGAAGCCGCGTTTGGGCGTCCAGCGGCAGGTCGTCGATCTGGTCCAGCATGATGGTCCCGCCATCCGCCTCCACCAACGCGCCGACTTGGTCGGCGGAGCCGAACAGATCGGCCTCGACGCGGTCGCGCGGTGTGGCGCCCAGGGGAACGACGACGAACTTTCCGCCACGCCGGCGGCCGAGATCGTGCAGCGCGCGGGCGGCGAGGTTCTTGCCCGTGCCGCTCTCGCCCTGGATCAGGACGGTGAGGTCGGTGTGGGTGAGGCGCGCCAGGGTTCGGTAGGCGTCCTGCATGACTGGCGAGCGGCCGATCAGGGGCAGGCGCTCGCTGCGCGCCGCGGTCGCCTGCAGCGACCGTTCCGTGGGGCCGGGCTTGGAAAGCGCGCGCTTTGCGGTCGCCACCAGCTCGTTCATGTCGAAGGGCTTGGCCAGATACTCGAAAGTGCCCGTTTCCGCAGCGCTGACTGCGGTCAGGAGGGTGTTCTGGCCGCTCATCAGGATGATGGGCAGGGTGGGCCGCAGTTCACGGATTTCAGGAAGAATGTTGAAAATATTCTCATCCGGCAAAAGAACGTCGGAAATGACCAGGTCGCCTTCGCCCTCGCGAATCCATTTCAGCAGGGCGCCCGCCGCACTGGTGGTCCGGACCAGGAAACCTTCGCGAAGGAACGTCTGGCTGAGGACAAGGCGCATCGTGGCGTCATCGTCGGCGATAAGTATCTTGCGATTGTTAGACATTCGACCCTCGTCACTTGAGGCGAGGCGCTACTGCAGGAGGCGCCTGCCTATGCGTTACGCACCGGTCTCAAGCGGACAAATCAATATCGCGGCGGTGCGCTCGGCCGCGCCATTGACGTTCGGTCCAAGGATGAAATTGGTGCATGAGCATCTGCGTGACCGGTTGCCGATCATCGCCAGTCGAATGCAATCAACGCCCTTTGGACCAAGTAGTTACAAAAGCTTTACACATCAGGCTTGCTTCGTCGCCGCGCACTCACGAGAGCTAGGCAGTCATAGTATGCTTGCCATGAGTGAATTTGTTTGAATTGCAACCGTGGGCCGCAAAACACTCCCCAGATTCGCTGACGAAGCGGGCGATTTCCCCAGTTAGGTTGATCAGATAGATTAATGATATCTTAATGGCGCCAAATAACAAGCATGTGCGTTTGCATTGCACAATATTTTTGGACCGGCGTGGGGAGGGGGAAGCGGCCCTGGGGGCATTGATGCGTAATTTCAAAGGCTAGGCGCGCGCCGCTTACTCAAAATTGATTATGTATGAAGTAACAAATGTTGGTCGGCGTCTCGCCTGGTGGGCGAAAAATCAGCACCTAGCCAGAACGTCCCTGCCGGGCGCCCGGGATTGTGTAGTCGATCCGTTCGCGGATGGGATAGGCCGGGAATGGAGAATGGCTCCCGAGCAGGCGCCTGGCCGGCGCCGCGCTGGCCACGCCTGCGAAAACCCCGAAAATGAGGGCTGGATCGGGCGTGCTGCCTGAGATGAAGAGCGGCAGCAGGCTGAGCAAGGCCGTCCACTGGGCGGTCGCCGTCAATGCGTCGACTTCCAATACGCCGGTCTGGATGCGCGGCCACGCTATCCGCGCCATCTGCAATATAAACGCCGTACAGCCGAGTATTCCGACCGAGCCGATCAGCGCCATGGCCAGGCTGGAGGAGCGGAAGCTGCCCACGCCCACGCCCAGGCCGCTCGAGAGCTTGAAGGCGTCCCAGCCCTGGTGCGCCCAGCCGAGGCGTTCTGTGGCTGAACTGCTTCCCAGCTTCCCGAGGGTAAGGGAGTTGATCAGATCCGCCCACATCGCGGCCTGCTGGGGCTGGAGGGCGACAAGGGCCAGCGCCGAGACGGTCCCGAACAGGCCGACAAAGGTGATGATCAGCGCCTTGGACGCCCGATAGCCTTCGAACGGACCGCGCAGCCCCCTGAGGGCCAGGAAGATCGCGTAGCCGGCCAGCGATGCGTACCCGGTCGAGGCGGTGGAAAGCAGGATCATCAGCACGACGCCAAGTGCGGTGAGGCCCGCCCACGGCGCGCGGGGACGGCGCATCCACCACTCGGTGAGGAACACCGCGATCGGGAAGCCGACGGTGGCGTAGCTGGACGGCTCGGGAAATGAACCGGATATGCGCTTGACGCCCGATGAGAAGAGCTGGGGCCCGACCTGGGCGTAGTTGCCGTTTTTGATGAAGCCGAGCAGATCGCCCAGGTGCAAGTAGAAGGCGGCCTGATCGATGACGCCGAACGCGACGTGAAGGACGCCCAGGATGATCATCGTCCGGGAGAGCGGGGTGATCAGGTTCTCCCGGCGGGCGATCATGTTCGCGGCCAGCATGACTGCGGCGGTCGAGAGGATGTAGAAAAGCTGGGTCAGGTTGGCGGACGTTGGTCCCAACGGCTCCAGCACCACCCTCGACCCGACGATCAGCGGTCGTTCGGCCACCACGTACATGGTTCCGGCGAACAGTCGCGGAAGCACGAAGGCGCTGACGATGGCGTAGCCCACGAAGAAGATGAAGGGCGCATTGGCCTGCGCCGCCGCCAGGATGTTGTTGCGCTGATGCTGGTCCACCAGCAGCCTCACCAGCAGCAGGCCCAGGACCACCTGCGCCGGCGGCGCCGACGCCCCGCCCAGCGCGGAAAGCTGGGCCGCCGCCGATGCGCCGAAAATGATCATGAAAAGCGTAAGGCAGAGCAGACGCGAAGGGGGCGCGCGGAACAAGAAGGCCGCGGCGGCGATGGCCACGACGCCCATCGCGGTAGGTTCCATCTTACCCCTCCAACTGCCGAAGACCTTTGAAGTTCAGTGCACTCTATTCGGTATAATAGCTCTGGTACTCTTTGTAGTAGTAAGCTGCGTCTCCGTAGCCATGCTTGGCCTGGGCGGCGAGGTTGACCTTGCTGAGGGCGACGCCGCTGACGTGGACGTTGGCGTTGCGCAGGGTGGCCAGCGCATGCTTGACGGCCGACGCCTTGGTCTTGCGCCAGCCGGTCAGGAACAGCACCGCATCCCCCAGGCTGGCGAGCGTCTTGGCCTCCGCGATCGGCAGCACGGGCGGGCAGTCCAGGATCACGTATTCGAACTGCTCGTTGAGTTCGCTGATCAACCGCGCCATGGCCGGAGACCCGAAGATCTCCCGCGGCGTGAACTTCGCCGAGGAGACCGGCAGGAGCTTGAGATCGGTCTTGTCGTCGGTGATCAGCGCGTCCTCCAGGCGGACGCCGCCGGCGAGCACTTCAACCAGCCCCGCTTCGACCGTCCCGGGCCGGACGAGGTGGGTCAGGCTGCGGCGGCGCAGGTCGCAGTCGACCGCCACCACCGAGTTCCCACCGGTCGAGGCGGCGCGGGCCAGGGCGAGCGTGGTGGTGGTCTTGCCTTCGCCGGGAAGGGCCGAGGTGACCACGATGGTGTGGACCTTCTGGTCGAGCTTGGCGCGGACCAGCGCGACGCGCAGGTGGCGGAAGGCTTCCGCGAAGGCCGACAGGGGGCGCTCGACCACCAGGTCGGCCGGGGAAACGCCTGGCCGGGTGCGCACCAGGGGGACCGAGCCCAGGTAGAGCTCGTTCAGTTTCTGCTCCACGTCGGTCGCGGTCCGCACGCCGGCGTCCAGCGATTCCAGCAGGAACACGCCCACCGTCCCCAGCAGGATGCCCGATAGCAGGCCGAGGACGAGGTTGAGCTTGGTGTTCGGCGAGCTTGCCTGGGTCGGCATGCGGGCGGGCGATACGATCTGGGCGTCCGAGGTTTCGAGCGCATCGCCGGCTGAGGTCTGTTTGAAGCGCTCCAGGTAGGACGTGTACATCGTGCGCGAGGCGTCGGCGTTGCGTTGCAGTTCGTCCAGCCCGACCTGGGCGCTCTTGCTCGTAGCCAGGACGCCGCGCGCCTCTTCCAGGCCGCTGTCCACGGTCTTCTCGCGTTCGCTCGAGGCGTTCACGTCCGCTTGCAGGCCCCCGACGATGCGCTGGATTTCGGCATGGATCGCGGACTCGATCTCACCGGCTTCGTGCTGGGCGTTGATCACGTTCGGATGGCGCGGTCCGTAGCGGGTGGAGAGCTGGGCCTCGGTCTGGTGCAGGTCGGCGAGCTTGACCCGCAGATCGCGGATGACCGGGGAATCCAGCGCTTCCCCGAGATCTTCGCCGGTGCCGCCGTTGGCGAGCTGCTCCTGGGCGGTCCGCAGGCGGGCCTGTTTCTCGGCCAGATCGGCGCGCGCGGCGCCTTCCTGGGTCTGGAGTTCGGAAACCCGCTGTTCGGTGAGGCTCGATCCGGTCGAGACCAGCAGGCCATTACGCGCCTGGTACGACGCGGCGGCCTGTTCGGTGCCCGCGACCTCGGAGCGGAGGCCGGCGAGGCGGCGGCTCAGCCACTCGTTGGCTCTCTTGTTGGCGTCGAACTTGGCGTCGAGCTGGGAGGTCAGATAGAGATCCGCGACGCCTGCCGCCAGCGCCGCCGCCTTCTGCGGATCGTGGGAGGTGAACGAGATGTCGATCACATAGGTCAGGCCCTCGCGCCGGACGTATTCGGCAGCGACCACCGTATCGATCACCGCCGCGCGTTCGGCGGCGCGCGCCGCCTCCGGCGACAGCGGGGTGGCGGCGTGGTGCAGGGGGATGGCGGCCTTCAGCCGGCCGATGATGGCGTGGAAGGGGTCGGGCTTGTCGAGCGCGGGATTGAACTCCGGGTCGGCCATCAGGTTGAACTTGCTGATGAGGCGGTCGGCGAGCGTGCGCGACTGGATGACCTGCACTTCGCTGTCGACCACGGAGGTGTCCGGCGGCAGGTCGGACAGCACGTTGACCTGGGTCGCCCCCACGACCTGCTGCTTGCGCATGTCGAGCATGACCGAGGTGGTCGAGGTGAAGCGGGGGGCGGTGGAGAAGGAGATGAACGCCGCTGCCGCCACCGAGAGCACGATCAGCAGGAAGAAGGTCCGCGACCGCCGACGGAACGCCGCGATGACGCCCTCCAGGTCGATCGCGCCTTCGAGTTTCTGAAGCGTCGGCATGGCCGGCGGCCAGCGTTGCGCTTGAGCGATCGGCTCGACAATCATGTTCATACGACCCTCTTCAGCAGTTTATCATCTCGCCAGCACGATGGAAAAAGTAACTTGATTTACACGGTAGCCCGTTCCGGCGCCGGTCCCCGCTGAATCAAGAGTCATTCGCTGGTATTGAAGAACGAATGCTATATTTCTGTTCATATAATACTTCGCGCTGGCGTTATATGATTGGCGGGTGTCGTTCCGGTCGATGCCATTGTAGGTGTCCCACCCTCCGGCCGCGGAGGCGCTCAGCACGAGGTTCCTCCGAAGCTCGTAGTCGGCCCCGATCTGGACATTGCTCGAGAGATATTCCGGCGCCCCGACCAGTCCGGACGCGTTGACGCTGCGGCTCGAGATGAGGTGCAGGGTGATGATCGGCGTCACGAAGTAATCCATGTTCACCGAGACGCTCAGGCCCGAATAGTCCGGCAGGCGGCTGTCGTGGGCGTTCTCCGACAGATAGCCGAGGGCGAACTGCCCCCGGATAAGGTGGGTGATGTCGAAGTTGGCGCCGAAATTGGCCTGGTAGCCGTTCGAATTCTGGTTGAAGCCGGTCAGCAGCTCCGACCTGTCATAGCCGTGGCCGTTGTAGATGAATGCGGCATAGAGGGCTGTTGCGGGGCTGATCGCGTATTCGACGGTCTGGCCGATCGTATAGGCGTTCTGATCGCGATAGTTTTCGTTCAGGGCCGGACCCGCGACCTGAGGAACGACGCCATAGTCATACCGGTCGTTCTCGACCGCGGTGGTCAGGCGAAGCCGGTTTATGGTTTTGCTGACCTGCAGGGACTCGATCTGCAGGTCGTAGAGCGTGGGGACCGCCGATCCTGCGAATACGCTGGGGTCGTAGCGGGGCTCGACATCGTGCTGGTGTTCGACGCGGAGGTCGATTTCGACATCGTGCTGGGCGTTGATCTGGGCCGAACCTCCCAGCGTCCCGGTGTCGGAGTCTTCGGTGCTGTGGTCGGCGTAGCGCGCGATCGCGCCCTGGCCGTAGATGCTGAACGTATCGTCCCGCATCGAGGTGTTCAGCTTGAATTGCGGACGGATGGTGGTGATGAAGTCGCCGGTGTCGTTCGTCTGGGTCGCGAAGATGTTCGAGTTGTACATCTCGTCGACGTCGAGGGTGGGGAACAGCCGGAAGGGCCCCAGGTCCACCCCGTCCGGAGCATAGGCGGCGCTGGCGCGGTCGAGCACGCTCTGGTTTTGGCCGCGATCGAAATCGGCGCCCCAGGCCGTGGTGCTCGCGGCCGCCAGCGCTGCGCCACAGAACAGCGCGATGCGGAATCGAAACCGCGACGCCTCGATCTTCCGGCTCGTGCGATCGGTGTCGCGCACAAGTCCCGGATCGGGCGCAAGGATATTGTCCGAGTTCGCCACAGGTAGTGCCCCCTTTGGCAGATCGCTTGAATTGCGCTAAGTCAGAACCAACGCTCAAGCACGCGGATCGTGTCGCCGGGCGCTACTGTATCACCAATGCCAACGGTGACATTCCGGGTGGTCTGCCCCAGTGTACGCTGAATAATTACTTTTTTGGTATTGGCTCGATAGGTGAAGCCTCCCGCCGCGGCCACGGCCTTGAGGATGGTGAGCCCGGCTTCGCAAGGGTATTCCCCAGGCTTGTTGACTTCGCCGAGGATGTAGAAGGGACGGTAGGTCAAGACCTGCGCGGAAACCCGCGGCTGGTATATGAAGCCGTCAGCTAGGTCCTTCTTTATCAGGTCGACGACCTGGACGATGGTCTTGCCATCGACGTTCACGTCGCCGATGAGCGGGAAATTGATCGAACCGGTATTCGAGACGGTGTAGGTCCCCGAAAGGTTGTCCTCCCCGAACACGACGACCTGGATCTTGTCACCCGCCCCCAGCCTGTATTCGTTCAGCAGTTCCTGCCGAAGAGCTGACGCTGAATCCTCGCTTGCCGCGGGGGGGGACTGCGGCTGCGCGTTTGCGCGTAGAGCAAGTCCTCCGCACAGGACGGTGGCTAGGAGCGCCTGGCTGCAATATCTACGGTCCATCCCCGCCTCGCATCTACCGTCGATAATTGAGGAGTATGATTGACAGAGGGGTTCGGTTGGCGCGCGGCCGCTGTTTTATCCCGCTGCTGCGCGATTATGATCCGAATTTCAGCATCCAATAGTCGCACCGCAGCTAAAACGCCCGTGGCGTACGCTCCGGTATCTACGCCTATGCGCCGGTCATCCACATGCACCGCCATGGCCGGCGTGTGTCCATGCACGATGATCTTTTCCAGCGGGCGGGTGTCGTCGATGAAGTCCTTGCGAATCCACAGCAGGTCTCGGCGTGACTGTTCCGCCAAGGTCGTTTGCGGCCGCACGCCCGCATGGCTGAAGAAATACGAGCCGATCTGCCATTGCAGTTGTGCGGAGGTGAAGAACTCCTTGTGGGATTGAGGCAGGGCCTTGAGGAACATGCTCCGTGCATGGACCCAGGCCGCGTAATCGGCGCCTACGGCCGGTGGTTGTACGCCATAGGACATCAGGGTCTGCAGCCCGCCGTGGGCGCACCAGGTCGGTCCCACCTGCGGATCCATCAGGAAGTCGAGCAGCGTCGCATCATGATTGCCTAAAAGGTGCACAACTTCATCGCCACGCGACTTCAACTGCACCAGCAGCTCGATCACTTCACGCGAGCCCGGCCCACGGTCGACGTAATCGCCCAGCAACACCAGGCGGCGGGGGGCGTCCGAGCCCGCGCTGTCCTCGTCGATCCGGGCCAGGAGGTTCGCGAGCAGGTCGGCGCGGCCATGGATGTCGCCGATCGCATAGACGAGCATCCCTTCGGTCGATCGTTCGTACCGGGAGGGCGAGGCGCGGCGAGGCGATCCGGGCGGACCGCCCCACAGGGCGAACCGCCGCCGCCGCACGGTCCGGGCGGAAGGATATTGCAGGGCCCGCGCGCCGATCATGAGATTTCACTCATGCGTTCGGGTTCGATCCGGGCCCGCATCAGGTCGAGCAGCGCCAGCGCGTTGCCGCGCAGCCGGCCCGGGCGGTCGACATAGGGTTCGGGGCGCAGCGAGCGCGCCAGGTTCGCAACGACGTTGCGGACGACCAGCTTCAGGGCGTAGGGCGCGGGCATGGTGCCTTTTGCGACTAGGTAGATCGGATTGATGACCTGCGAATAACCGAGCTTCACTCCGGAGGTCCGGCCGGATTTCGCGCCCATGTGCACGCCACAGAAGGCGTCGGTGCGGACCACCGCCCCATAAGGGCTGCAGCGGCGGGAGAAGTCGATGTCCTCCTGCCAGCCGTAGAGCGGCAGGCGGTCGTCGAAGCGGACCGGCTCGGTCACGCGGGTGTGGATGACCATGTTGCAGCCGTAGGCGCCCAGCGTCGGCGACATGGCGGGATATGATGGCGGCGTGCGCCGGTCCTCCGCCTCGATCAGCGCCATTGCTTCGTCCAGAGGCACTCCGCCGCCGGTGGCGCCGTCCGCGAGCACCCGCCCGGTGGCGACGGCGATGTCCGGGTGCTGAGTGAACAGCCGCTCGACCTGCGCCACGAAATGGGATGAGGGCAGGAAGTCGTCGTCGACGAAGATGACGACGTCAGCGGCGCCGGCCAGGCCGTTCAAGGCTTCGTTTCTCTGGCGGCATAGCCCCTTGGGCCCACGCAGGACGCGAAGGGGCAGGCCATCGATCTCCGGTTCGGCTTCCCCTGGCACCGTGGAGATCACCACGTGGTCCAGGGCGCGCGTCTGATCGCGCCAGGCTGTCAGCATCGCCGACAGTGTTTCCGTGCGTCCTACCGTTGCTATGGCGAGCGCTATGCGCATGCGGATCTGCTCTTGAGCGGGCCCAACGCCGCCAAAACAGCATAGGCGCGCCGGGACCGAACGCCCTGTACGACACCATGCGCAGGGGTCCCCTCGCGCAGGCAGGGCGTTTGGTGAGCGATCTCCCGCAATGCGGTGCTTTTTTCAGCGATCCCCGCGGCCGGCGGCGGGCGGGCGCCGGCTTCCCTGGCGAAGTTCACGGCGGGGGGACCACGCTGCGGCATGTCCATCTGGGGGAAGACCGGGATGATCCGCGCGCTCGCCTGCCTGATCGCCTTGCTCGCGGTTGCGCCGAAGGCGACCGCTCCGCCTTCGCCTCAGGGGGCGGCGATCCCCGCCGCGGCGTTCGTCGATCGGATCGGGATCAATATCCATCTGCCCTATACCGACGGCAGGTACGCGGACGCGGACAAGGTGATATCCGACCTGAGATATCTGGGCCTCCAGAACGTGCGGGACTGGAGCCTCAAGCCGACCGGCCAGGGTCAGGAAAGCTACCAGAGGGCCGCCGCCGCCGGGGTGAAGTTCGATCTGATCTTCAGGGAATGGAGCATTCCGGAGGGGATCGCGCCCTTGAATGCCTATTTCCAGCGCCATCCCGCCAGCGTGGTCGCCATCGAAGGGCCGAATGAGGTCAACAACGAGCCGGTGGAGTTCAACGGCCTCAAGGGAGACGCAGCGGCCCAGGCCCTCCAGGCCGCCCTCTATCGCGCGGTGAAGGCCGATCCCACGCTTCGCCCGGTCCCCGTCTTCAACGTCACTTCCTATCCGGATCTGAAGGGCGAGGCGGATTACGCCAACTTCCACGCCTATGCACACAATGGCGACCAGCCGGGCGACGAGCTCGCCAAAAGCCTGGCGCGGCAGCGGGCGGTCATGCCTTCGGGACCGATCGTACTTACCGAAAGTGGTTACACCACCCTGGCCAGCGACCGCGATGGGGTGGATGAACGGACCCAGGCGAAGCTGACGCTGAATACGCTTTTCGACGGGATCAGGCTCGGAGCCTCGCGGGTCTATCTCTATGAGCTGCTGGACGCCTATGCCGATCCGGCGGGCGCGGACAAGCAGAGGCATTTCGGCCTGTTCCGCTTCGATGGGAGTCCAAAGCCTGCCGCAACGGCGGTCCACAACCTTTCGGCAATCCTGGCGGTGGCGGGCAAGGGCGGTGGCGCGCCGGGCCAGCACCCCAGGTTCCAGGGCATGCCGGCTGACGGGCGCAGCCTGACCCTGACGGCTGCGGATGGCGGTGTCGTCGTCGCCCTCTGGCGTGAGCCTCGCATCTGGGACCACGCGCGACGGTCGCCGGTGGCCGTCCCTGGAGTGCGCATGACCGTGACGGCCCGGGCGCCGGTCGAGATCTACGATCCGCTCCAGGCCTCGACCCCGGTGGCGAAGACGGGGCGGGATGAGGCCGCGAGCTTCGAGTTGGTCGACCATGTCGTCCTGGTCAGGGTGCTTGGCGGCGGCGCGCACGTGTCTGCTTCGCTCGGAACCAGTCCCTTCCGGTAAGGTCAATGTCTGATCAAGGCGTCAGCAGCAGCAGTTGTTGTGGGGCGCCGATCTGAGAATCCGCCACGACGGCGGAGCGTTGTGGCCGCACCGTTCGGCATCGAACGCGATCTTCGCATTCTCATCAGAAAGCGATCCCGTGACAGCCAGCACCGGCGGGGCGCCGCCACTCGTCGTCAACGCCCGGTTCAGCCGCGTCCGTCAGACCGGCGTGCAGCGCGTCGCCACGGAGTTGAGCCAGCGGCTGTCGACCGAGCGTCTGCTGTTGTCGCCCGCGCGCCTGGCTACCGGTTTCGGCGGATACTTCTGGGAGCAGGTGCTGCTGCCGCCCCAGCTGGATGGCCGGCTGCTGTGGAGCCCCTGCAATGTCGGGCCCGTCACGGTGCGCCGACAGATCGTCACCATCCACGACGCCGCCGTGATCGATCACCCCGAGTGGTTTTCGCCGGCGTTCGTGCTGGCCTGTCGCTCGATATGGCGTCGCCTGGTGCACACCGTGCGCCAGATCGTGACCGTTTCGGCCTTTTCGCGCAGCCGGCTGGCGCTGGCGTTCGATATTCCCGAGCACCGGATCGAAGTCGTGCCCAACGGGGTGAGCGAGGCCTTCCGTCCCCGGCCGGAAGCGGAGGTGGCGCAGGCCCTGAGTGAACTGTCCCTGGCGAATGCGCCTTATTTCGCCACCCTCAGTTCGCTTGAGCCGCGGAAGAACCTTCGGCTGGTGCTGCAGGCCTGGGAACGCGCCCGGGGGCGGCTGCCGGCTGGCGCGAAGCTGCTGGTGATCGGCGCAAGAGGCGCGCAGCAGGTCTTTGCCGGCGACGCAGGTTCGCCAGGTCTCGCCGAGGGCGTGGTGGAACTGGGCTACGTCCCCGATGCGCTGCTGCCCCCACTGCTGTCGGGCGCCCTGGGGGTGCTCTATCCAAGCTTCTACGAAGGTTTCGGATTGCCTCTGCTGGAGGCGATGGCCTGTGGGGCGCCGGTGGCGACCACGTGCAATTCGAGCCTGCCGGAGGTCGCCGGACGGGCCGCCATCTATGTCGACGCCCATGATTGCGAGGACCTTGCCCGCGCCATGATCCAAATGGCGGAAAGCAGGAGCCTACGCGAAGAGATGTCTGAACGAAGCATAGAGCGGGCCGCGCATTTCTCCTGGCGCAAATCCGCCGAGCAATTCGATCAGATACTAACCCGCCATATATGAAAGAGCCCGGGCATGAGGGTTGCGATCATCCACTATTGGCTCGTCACCATGCGGGGAGGGGAACGCGTCCTGGAAAGGATCTGCGATCTGTACCCGCAGGCCGATATATTCACCCACGTCTACGATCCCGGCGCCGTGTCCGACCGCCTGCGTCGGCGAAACATACAGACGACCTTCATCCAGAACCTACCGGACGCGCGGCGCCGCTATCGCTCGTATCTGCCGCTGATGCCTATGGCCCTGGAGCAGCTCGACCTGTCCGGCTACGACTTGGTCATCAGTTCAGAGGCCGGGCCAGCCAAGGGGATCATCCCCGCGCCGGACGCGACGCACGTCTGCTACTGCCATTCCCCGATGCGCTACATCTGGGACCAGTTCTCGGTCTATCGCAAAAGCGCCAACATGGTGACGCGTGCGGCGATGCCGTGGATCGCCCACAGCCTCAGGACCTGGGATGTGGCCAGTTCGGCGCGGGTGGATCGCTTCCTGGCCAATTCGAATTTCGTCGGGCGGCGGATCGAGAAGTACTACCGGCGCGAATTCGACGTCGTGAATCCGCCGGTGCCAGTGTCGCGTTTCTCGCCGTCGCGGGACGTGGGATCGGAGTTCCTGTGGGTGGGGCAACTGGTGCCCTACAAGCGGCCCGAACTGGCGATCGACGCCTTCAACGCCAACGGCCTGCCGCTGCGCATCGTGGGCGATGGCCCGATGGCGAAACGCCTGCAGGCGCAGGCGGGGCCGAACATCCGCTTCGAATCCCACCTCAGCCTTTCCGAACTGGCGCACGCCTACGCCCGCTGTCGCGCTCTGGTGTTCACCGCCGAAGAGGACTTCGGGATCGTTCCCGTCGAGGTCAACGCCTCCGGACGGCCGGTGATCGCGCTTGGCCGGGGCGGGGTCCTGGAGACGTTGCTGCGGGACGTGACCGCGGTCTTCTACGAGGAGGCGTCGAGGGAAGCGCTGATCGACGCCGTGGAGCGCTTCGTCGGCTGGGAGAAGGGGTTCAATCCGCGCATGGCGGTCATGAACGCCCAACGCTTCTCCCCCGAGATCTTCGACGCGAACTTCCTCGCCAGCGTGGAGCGTGCGATCGGTCCCAGCCTGCCGCCGCCCGCCCTGCCCATGACGCCTCAACTGAGCCTGGCGAGCGCCCGATCGGGCGCGCTCGCCGCCCTGACGTGATCTTCCGGCGCTCTGTGAAGAATTGGAGGGCGAGCAGGTATCATGAGCGGCAATCTTCCCATCATCGTCTATTTCAATGGGACGTTCATCAACCGGGAGAATGGCGCGCATGCCCGCTTCTGGGAGCAGCTCACCTGGATCTCTGAGAACTATGCGAATGTGACGCTCTACAGCTTCTCGGATCATCCTGACTGCCCATGGGGGGCGGTGGAGATCGAACGCTTCCATCAGCTGTTCCCCAAGGTCGAATTGGCCCTGGAGCGGCGCTCAAGAAAGCTTCGAACGATCCGGCGATTGAAGAACGCCGCCATGGCCCTGGCTCCCGAAACCACCCGGGAGTTGCTCACCTGGCGGGTGCGGGGGGCGACGCCCGTCTATGAAGCTCTTGTGGCGCGGGGGCCGCATCTGCTGTTGGTGAATTACGTCGATGCGCTGACAGAGCTCAACGGTGTGGATGTAAGCCGCTGCATCATTGAAACGCATGATGTAAAGTTCTTAATATATTCAAAGAGATATGGAAAATCTCTGGCGGACCTGAGAGTGCTCGGTAAATTCCGCAGCGAAGCTTTCCTGCTAGGTGTGGCGGGCGGCCTCATCGCCATAGCCGCTCCGGAGGCGGCGATGTTCAAGCTTTGGTATCCGACGAAGCCGATATTTTATATTCCGAAGTATCCCAGAGCTGAGGCTGGCCCCGGCCCGAAGGATAAGATTTTCAAGTATGATATTTTGTTCTTGGGATCGGAGCACCATTTCAATGTAGAGGGAATTGTCGATTTTATTCACGGTAATGATTGGTCAAAGGAGTATTCATTAGCTGTCGCCGGCAGAGTTTGCCAGGTTGCGCGTGTGAGGGAGGCCGTCGCGGGGCGGCCGAATGTAGAGTTGCTTGGTTTTGTTCAGGACGCCGACGCCCTCTACGCCAGCGCGAAGCTCGTGATATCGCCGGTCGATGGCACCGGACTGAAGATCAAGGTGGTGGACGCTCTGAGCGCCGGCGTCCCGGTGCTTGCATCCGAGCACACGATGAATGGCTTGCCCTCCGGCTATGACGGATGTGTGTTCCCCCTGACGCGTGAAATGGCCGAGAAGCTGATCGCGGACCCGCAAGCGCTAGGGAAGGCGAGCGCCCGGGCCATCCGTTACGCCGCGACCTTGTCGAGCGCGGGCCATGTCGAGGAATTGCGGACCTTCATAGACAGCAAGATGTTCGCGCATAATCCGGCCTCCGAAGTCCAGGAGGAGAGGCGGCCAGGCGCGGTGACGAGCCAGTTCTCCGCCATGGGGGTTTTTGAGGGCCGCCAAACGGCGAGAAGCTTGCGGAGGGCCCTCTAAGGTTGTGGCATGCAAAATGCCTCAACCCGATGCATTCCGCATTCGAACGGCGCTTTACCGCTACGATTCGCTACGTGCCAAGAATTCCGTGAGCGAAACCATCAGTGGAAAGTGACCAGGATCGCCGAGGTCTTTAAACGTCGCAATAAACCATCTTGGATCCGCGAGCCGGGCGAACACCGACTTGCAGTAGCTTAACCACACAACGGAAAGCGCACTGATCTGATCATGTGCGTGGCTCCGGGAGAGGAAAGGGCATGCTGGGGCGCCTGAGACGGGATCTGACCAGCACCTTCTCGGTGGGGGGATGGCTTCCGGTGCTCGACCGGGCGCCGGGTCGAAGCCTCGCACTCACCTTCGACGATGGCCCTTCGCCAGCGACCACGCCGGACGTACTGGCCCTGCTCCGGCGGTACGAGGCCAAGGCGACGTTCTTCCTCTGCGGCCATCGCGTCCAACGCTGGCCCGAACTGGTGGAGGCGATCGTCGCCGATGGCCACGGGGTCTACGCCCATGGCTTCAGCCACGTCCGCCTCGACGCCTTGGCGCCCGCCGCGCTGTTTGAGGAGTTGACCCATACCGAGGCGCTGCTCAGCCGGGTCCGTCCCACCCCCAGCCCATACCTGATCCGCCTGCCGTTCGCAGCGGGCCATCGCGCGCCGAGGGTCCATCGACTGCTCAGAAGCTGGAGAAGCGACTGCCAGGTGGTCCACTGGCGCGTGGCGCTGGAGGACCATGCGCTTGCGGATGGGTGCGAGTCCGAAGCGGAGCTTGAGCAACGCTGCATCCGGCGCGCCGACGCCGCCTTCGCACGTTCCGACCTCACCGGTTCGATCGTCCTGTTGCATGAGGATCCCCTAGGCGTCGAAGCGCCGCTGGCGCCGCGGATCGCGCCGCTGCTGCTGCAGGCGCTGCTGGCCCGGGCCGAGCGAAGCGGCATGAGCATGGCGGCGGTGCAGCCGCGCCGGCGCTTCATGCCGTGGGAGCCCTACGTCAGATTCGTCGCGATGGAGTGATGCACGTCATGGACCGGCTTCGCCGTCTTGCCAGGACGTTTCTCCAGACGCGTCCAATCCAATCTCGAAGAGCGGACCCGTTCCAGGGTCACGCCCAGGGAGCAAGGTCATGAACACGCCGCCCGATCTGTGCGTAGCTGTCTGCACCCACAACCGGCCGCAGCGTCTTGACGACCTTTTGAACCGGATGGCCTCGGCCTTGGGGAGCCTGGGCGTCGAGATCATTGTCGTTGACAGCGCGAGCAACCCGGCCGCGGCGGCGGCTGTGCGGACTTCCGTCGAGGCGCACCCGAACGTACGCCTTATCCGCAATGACCAGCCCGGGGTTTCCCTGGCGCGCAACACCGCGTTGGCGGCGGCGGATACCAAGTGGATCGCTTTTGTTGACGACGATGAGCTGCCTCGGGCGGATTGGCCCGAAGCAGTGGCGGCGCTGATCGAGCGGCTTCCGGACGATTGCGCCGGATGCGGAGGCGATGTGACGCCGGCATGGCCTTCGATGTCGCTTCCGGTGATCGGAAAGCGTTGGGCCGACTATCTCAGCATCATCAAGATGTCGGGCGAGTTCGATCAGAGCGAAGCGCCGATGTTCGGGATCGGCCATTCCGTCATGCGGGTCGCGGCCCTTCGCGCCACCGGTGGTTTCGACGTGCGGCTTGGCCGCGATGGGTCGAGCCTGCTCAGCGGGGAGGAAGTGCTGCTGATCGAACGCCTGCTCCATCAGGGTTGGCGGATCTGGCATTCGGACCGGATCGAGGTCGAACATATCATCGAGCCGGAGCGGCTTCAGCGGTCATGGGCCGTCAAGCGCGCCTGGTGGGAGGGTGTGTCCAAGGCGCGTGTGCTGGACATCATCGACAACGCTGCCTATCGACGCCTCGCGAGGGCGGCGTTCATCAAATTCCCATTCCTGTTAATTTTGCGGGATGTGGCTCAAAACAGGTTCGAATTCGATCTTCGTCTGGCATTTGCTCTCGGTGTACTTGGAGAACACGTGAGATTGCGCAGGACGCAACGCCGCCGCGAGGGTGATGCGCGGCCCGTGATCGGCGATGCGGAGCCGCAACTGTCCGTGGCGGCGCGTCAGGCGGTCAGGGTCGTCAGCCGCGCGGGTTCGCCCGGCGGCCGGCCGCGCGCCGCCTGAAAGGACCTGTCGGCCTCGCGTCCCAGCTGCGGTCCAGGAAGGCCAGGTCGGAAGGGGGCGGCGCCGGTGTCCTCGATTGTCGCAATTCCAGAGCCCAGGGCGGTAACTGGGAGGCGAATTCATCGAGCTGGAGCGGGAAAGCCGTTTGCGCTTGGGCGGCTGCTCCCAGACGCCTGGCGAAGTCGGGCTCGCCCTTCAGCTTGCGCAGGGCGTCCGCGGCGAAATCGATGTCAGGTTCGGCCCACTGCCCACCGCTGTAGACGCCCTGGCCGTCCTCCACGTCGACGAGGGTGTACGGGACGAGCACTGCCGTTTGCGCATCCATGAAGTCGAGGTTGCCCGACCACTCGGTGGCGATCACTGGCTTGCCTATGCTCATGGCCTCCAGCATCGGAATGCCGAAACCTTCAGCCCGATGCAGCGACAGGAAGACATCGGCGTCCCGGAACAGCCGCCACTTGTCCGCCTCATCCAGGTGCTGCTCGATAAATACGACGCGCAGGCCCGACGCGGCTCGTTTGAGCGCCTCGACCAGGCCGGGCTCGCGGCCGCCGGCCGAGATCTTGACCACCAGGGCGACGTCGCGGGCGCCTGCGAAGGCCCGCGAAAAGGCGTTGACGGCTCCCAGCGGATTCTTGCGCGCGAAGCTCGAGCGCGCATCAGCCAGCACCAGGGCCACGAAGGCGCTGTCTTCCAGGTTCAGCAGGCGCCGTATCGTTCCTGGCTGCACGGCGGGGGGAGGGCGGCAGACGTGCCGGACCACCCGCACCGGCGCGCGACAGATTCCCCGCAACGCCTGGGCCGAGAAGGTGCTCGGGGTCCAGACTTCGTGGAGGGGGGCGTCAAATCCTACCCAGCTTCGCGGGGGGACGCCGAGCTCCCAGGCGCAATAGCCGATACGCGCGGCCTTGCGCACCGAGGGGGAGAGATAGTTGAGGGCCAGGGCCACCTGTCGTCCCGATGCGTGGGCGATGACCGCCTGATCCGTCGCCGGAGTGCGGCTTCTGGCGAATGGGTTCCTCAGGGCGGGGGCCGCGTCGACCGGGTCGCTGGCGATGTCCAGGGCCGCCAAGGCCTGGCGTTGCAGTTCGGCGCCTTGGGAGATGCCGTTGCGTCGCGCGTAGAAGGCCGCGACCTGGATCTGGCGTGGAGCGAAGTCCACACCCCCATAGACCCGATGTTTCCTGGAGAAGGATCTTGCGACCACATCGCTCAGGTATTCGCCCCCACGTTGGCGGACCTTGTTGCCAAGATTTCGAAGATTCACTTCGTCCCCCGAGCGTCGCCGTTGTTGGAGCGCAATTCGAACATTCAGTCCGAGCGTCTTGAAGGACGTTACAGCTTTTGACGGGCCCGCAGGCCGAGCCGGCCTTCCGCATCGCGGCGATTGGTGGAGCTGCTCACCGTTCGCGCAGCTTTCGCGCCCGGGACGGGGAGGTGTCGAAGGCCACCGCGATTTCAGACAAATCCGGCGTTTGACCAAGTCTTTCGCGCACGCGCGCGAGGTCGGAACGGGTGGAGGGCGCGCGTCGGAGTCGATGATTGATTTGAAGATAAGCGTTGCCGCTGATCTTCGCGGCCCGAGGAGGCGCAGGCGCCTTCATGCAGGACATGAGCACCGCTCTTTTCCGTCGCGAGGAACGGTCAGCGTAAGAATTGCCCCGAATCCAGGACAACTGGGGCGTTTGCGCAAAACCTGTCGAAATTTCTTGGCGGTCCATCTCTACAGGGGCGCAAAGCTTGCTGCGCGCGGGGATCGCGGGATCAGTTGATGGGCTGCCCGTGAGGAAACGCCATGGCCCTGTTCGAGCTGGTCTCTTCCGACGATTCTGGTCGCGCTCGTCCCGCTGGTGTCGCCGCGGTCGCGTTTGCGCCGCCAGATCGTCTGGAGCGGCCTCAAGCGGCGTCCGAGACGTCATCGTTTCAGCGAAGAGCACCAAAAGCAGGTGGACGCGGGTCCGATCTCGCTTGTCGCGGCCTCGACATCACGCTTGCGGCCCTGATGATACTGTTCCTGGCGCCGCTGCTGCTCTTGCTGGCGGTTCTGGTCCAACTCCAGGACGGCGGTCCGGCGCTGTTCGCCCAGCAACGGGTCGGCCGGGGAGGGCGGATGTTCGGGTGCCTGAAGTTCCGCACCATGGTCATCGACGCCGACGACAGGCTCGCGGCGTTGCTGCACGCCAATCCGAGCGTAAGGAGCGAATGGGAGACGGATCATAAGCTGAGGGTCGATCCGCGGGTGACGCCGCTGGGGCGCTTCCTGCGCCTGTCCAGCCTGGATGAACTGCCCCAGCTCTTCAACGTGCTACGGGGCGAGATGAGCTTGGTCGGGCCACGCCCGATCGTCGCGGCGGAAGTCCACCGCTACCGGCGCTTCTATGCCCAATACTGTTCCGTGGCCCCCGGGATCACCGGCCTCTGGCAGATCAGCGGGCGCAATGATGTCGACTACAAGCGGCGTGTGGTGATGGATGTGGCCTATGTCCGGCGGCGTTCGTTCGCGCTGAACTGCTCGATCATCGCGGGCACCATTCCGGCCCTGCTGGCGCGGCGCGGCGCTTACTGAGCAACGGCCGGCTTTTCCTGGAAAGCGCTTAGGGAGTGTTTCCACCTGCCGTCTTCAGGACGGAGGAGCGCCGACCAGCGAACCATTCGATCTTCGGCTTGATCGAGGCGATCGCGTTCATGTCGGCCGAGGCGACCTGATCGATGCTATCGTGAGCGATCGCCACTTTTTGAGGCCCCGTGGAGGCCGGCTCGACCTGGGGCGCCGCCGCCAGGACGATGGGTTCGTCGGGCGCCGCATCCGATGACGGGGCGTCGGCCGGCGAAGGCTGCGGCAGCCCGGGTTGCCCAACGTTCAGTTCGGCCAGGATCGCCTTCCCGATCAGCGGTTCACCGCCGTGGTAGCGGGAGCGCAGCGCCAGGTCCGCCGTATAGAAGATATGCCCGCCGATCTCCGCCGACCGGGTCAGGAACTCGCTCCAGACCGGGGCGACCGTATGATTGTGATAGTTGGTCGCCCCGCCCAGTTCGGACAGGACAAATCCATTCAACGCCTGTTCGGCCAGGTGGTTGGCCAGGCCCCAGGCGGGGCCCCGGGGCGGCCTGTCCATCGAGCCGTCGCAGGTGAACGAGAACTGGCAGCCGGTCGACCGCTCCGAGCCCTGGAAGACGACGCCGCAGATGGTGTTGGGGTAGATCGGGTCCCGGACACGGTTCAGGACCACCTGCGCCACGGCTTGCTGGCCCGTGCGGACCTCGCCGCGCGCCTCGTAGTAGATCGCCAGGGCGAGGCAGTTGGTCGCCCGCGCGCGATCTTCTCCGGCCTTCAGGCGCAGAGCTGCGGCCGCGGGCATGAGCAGCGAGCCTGGCCATCCGGGCGTGAGGTTGGCCAGCGTCGCCGCGTCGCCGGCATTACGAGCGGGCGTTGCAGGTTTCGCGGCGTTTGCGTGCGAAACCGGACCGGGCCGACGCGCCGGCGCTCCCGCGCCGGGGGATCGGAAGGCGGGAGTCCAGCTCAGCGCCACTCCGGAAAGCAGGCAGCCTGTCGCGGCTGTCAGAAGTACAATCTTATCTGTCCGCGCCGCCTGCATAGCACAGCTCTCCCGAAAAATTGTATGCGGGACACATTCGTTAGGATATCGAGCGGCGCCAGCCAGATACGCGAAGCTGGCCGGAATAAAGGGTGGTTCGCTCTCGATCGGCGCACCTGACACGCGAGTGCTGCGTGATGATGCGTCCTGGTTGGAGCGGTCGCGATCTCTTCTTTTGGAGCGAACTGATTTAGGTCAGTTCAACGAATGTACGGTGAAGCTGGTGATCGGAGGCGGCTCTCAGAGCGCCTTGCCGACATGCTCCCGGTGGCCCCTTAGGTAGAGCCATGCCCAATTGGTCAGGGCGTCGGCGAAGTCGAGCGCGCCCGCCGCGTCGCCGCGCTGCTTCATGCGGGCGAGGTGTTCCTCGAACAGCGCCCGGTGACCCTCGCGCCAGCGCACCACCAGCATCCGCCGCAGATAATGGCGGCGATATGCGCGGCGGACGCGGTGGAACTCCGCGGGCGTCATGACCTTGGGGCCGTAGCGGTCGAGCAGGATCAGCCACTCGGCCATGTGGATGTGGGAAGGGGCGGCCTCGAGCGCGGTGCTGCTTTCGTCATGGATGCGCCAGTGCACGAGCTCTTCGTGGACGAACCCGTATTTGCCGGTCAGCGCCATCCGCACATTGGCGTCGGAGTCCAGCCCCTTCATCGAGGTGTCGTAGAACTCCGGGAACCATGCGGCGACCGAGCGGCGCATCAGGGTGAACATCCCCGAGACCACCATGGTCTCGCGCCTGAGATACATGCGCACGAGCTCAGCTCCGTCGAACACGTCGCGCTCACCGGGGAGTTCGACGCCACACAGGCCCGTCGCCCGCCACTGGCATCCCACCAGGGAGATGTCGGCGTTGCGCTCGGCGACCGCCGTCATCTTGGCGATGGCCGTGGGATCGAGCACGTCGTCGGCGCACAGCAGTTGGAAGTATTTGGCGTCGTCGGGGATTGCGTGCACGGCGGCGTTCCAGTTGTCGCCCAGCGGAATGGTCCGCGCGTTGCGGACAACCAGGAGAGGAACCCTCAGGCCCTGATAGCGACGCAGGATATCGGGCGTGGCGTCGGTGCTGGCGTTGTCGACGACCACGTGGACGAGATTGGGATAGGTCTGCGCCTGCACGCTCTGCAGGGCCGCCTCAAGATACCTGGCGCCATTGAAGACGGGGGTGGCGATCGCCACGAGCGGAATCTGGTTCACGGGCGCGCTCTCGGTGTCTTTGGTCTTTATCCGAGTGGGCGAGATTTTCCGGTAGTCTTCCGGTGGTGAGGCGGCTTTCCGCGTCTTCGGCTGTGCTGCCCGGTAGCACTGGACTGCGGCGTGCTTCGCAGCGGGTCATTTCCGCGTTCAGCTTGCGAGGTGAGGAGAAAACGCAACGCCGGCGCGGCGCGGGGCGGTCATCATGCAGCCAATGCGGTTCAGCGGAGTGACGCGCATGAAGGCTGTATTGCTGGCGGGCGGCCTCGGGACCCGCATTTCCGAGGAGACGGGCGTGCGCCCCAAGCCGATGGTGGAGATCGGAGGCTATCCGATCCTCTGGCACATCATGAAGATGTACAGCGCCCACGGGATCAACGATTTCCTGGTCTGCTGCGGCTACAAGGGCAGCGTCATCAAGCAATACTTCCACGATTATGCTCTGCATTCATCCGACATCACCTTCGATTTCCGCGCCAACAAGCTTCATCACCATATGACGAGCGTGGAGCCGTGGCGCGTCACCCTGATCGACACTGGAGAGGCGACCATGACCGGCGGCCGTCTGCGCCGCATCCGCGATCATCTTGGCGACGAACCGTTCTGCATGACCTACGGGGACGGGGTCAGCGATGTGGACATTAGCGCCCTGGTGCGGTTCCACCATTCGCACGGCAAGCTCGCCACCCTGACCGCGGTGCAGCCACCGGGGCGGTTCGGCGTCTTCGCCCTGCCGCACGACAGCGTGACCATCGACTCCTTCACCGAGAAGCCCCAGGGCGATGGCGCCTGGATCAATGGGGGCTTCTTCGTGCTCGACCCGCAGGTCCTCGACTATGTGGACGGGGATGACACGGTCTGGGAGCAGGCTCCGATGAACCGGCTGGCCCACGAGGGTGAACTCGCCGCTTTCCGGCACAGTGGCTTCTGGCAGGCGATGGATACGCTGCGCGACAAGAAGGTGCTGTGCGACCTGTGGGAGTCCGGCCGGGCTCCCTGGAGGGTCTGGGGAGACGCCAAGCCTCCGCGGCTCACGGGCGTCGAAGCCGGCGCCGGCCTGATCAAGCTGGTGGGATAGGCGCCCTCTACTTCCGCATCGGCCGGATACGGATGTCGGTGATCTCGGCCGTGTCCGGCTGAACCAGCGCCGCCAGTATGGCGCTGGCCACGTCCTCGGGCTGGAGCAGGTTTTCCGGCCGGTAGGGGCGGCCCTCGCCATTGTGGATGGCGGCTTGGCGCGGGGTGGCGGTGCGCCCCGGATAGACGCTGATCACCCGCACGCCATCGACATTGACCTCGTCGCGCAGGCTGTCGGCGACCGCGCGCAGGGCATGCTGGCTGGCCGCGTACTGGCCGCGCCCGGTGATGGCGGCGGCGTGGACGATGCTGGAATTGACGAACACCACCTGGCCGCGGCGCGTCTTCAAGCCGTCGAGCAACTGTTGGAGCAGGGCGTAGGGGCCTAGCACATTGACGCGCAGGAGGCGCTCGAACTCGGCCACGTCCGCGCCGGCCATTGGGCCGCTGGCGTAGAGGCCGGAGCTGAAGGCCAGGATGTCCAGGCCGCCGCAGCGATTCCTTATGGTTTCGGCCAGGCGGGCGATCTGGGTCGGATCGGCGAGGTCGCATTGCACTGCGCGGAGGCCAGGCCCCAGGCTGCGAGCTGCAGCCTCAAGGGGCTCCACCGTACGGCCGGCGGCGAACACCTCCGCGCCGGCGTGAAGGAGGGCGGCGCACAGCGCCCGGCCGATCCCGCCACCCCCGCCGGTAACCAGCGCCGTCTTGCCGGCGAGCGGCGCGACCTCCTGTTGGGTCAAAGGCTTGTGGCCGCCATCTCCGGGCGGCGGACCACATCAGGTTCGGAGACGGGGGGGGCGGAGTGCAGCGGGGCTTCGGAGGTCCATCGCAGATCCCGGCCGAGCCGGCCAGAGTCGAGATGGACCTGGAGCATATGCAGGCGGATCAGCCGGGATTTACGGAAGTCAACGTCCTGGAAGTTGAAGGCCTCCAGGCCCTCATGCAATCCACGGATCGATTGGATCAGGTCCACCTGCGGCTGATGCAGGGGCGCCAGGTCACGGAACAGCGAGAAGTCGACCTGGTAGGAGCGGCTATCCGCGGGGGCTGCGGTGTTGATCGTCACCTTGGCGCCGGGGACCTCGGTGGCCACCGCGTGGGCGAGGTCGCGGACCTGGCGGTTGCCTTCCGCGCAGCCGGCGTTGATGGCCAGCACTCGCCCACCTGCGTCCGCAGGGCGCACGACCGCCCACTCGATCGCCCTGGCCATATCGCGCACGTCGATCAGGGGGCGCCACGGGGTGCCGTCGCTGAGCACCGAGATCTCGCCGGTGGTCATGGCGCAGGCCACGAAGTCGTTGAGCACCAGGTCGAGGCGCAGGCGGTCCGACATGCCGCACGCGGTGGCGAACCGCAGCGAGGTGATCACCATGTCCGAAGGCGGCAGGGCGGCCAGATCGATCTCCGTCGCGATCTTGGAGCGGGCGTAGGCGGTCTTGGGGTTGAGCGGGTCGGTCTCACGGCGCGGGCCGCCGGCGGCCACGCCGTAGACGCTGCAGCTTGAGGCGAACACGAAATGGCCGACCCCCATCCGCGCCGCGGCCTCGGCTAGCCTCACGCTCGCGACGTGGTTGATCTCGTCGGTCACCGCTTCGAAGCGGTCGCCCATCGGGTCGTTGGATACGGCGGCGAGGTGGACGACGGCGTCCACCCCCACCAGCAGGGCGTCCGGCAATTCGCGCGTGTCACCGAAATACTGCTGATCGAGGCGTCGCTCGGGCAGCACGTCGCCGCCGGTCAGACAGTGACCGAAGAGGCTGGAATCGTAACCGACCAGCATCGCCGCTGGAAACGTCTGGCGAAGGTGGCGAACGACGACCGGGCCGACATAGCCCATGTTTCCGGTGATGAGGATCTTCATCGTCGCTCTCAAAGATGGGTGGGGGCTCGATTGCGGACCGGATCCGGCTTGTCTGGCTCGAGGTCGAGCGCGGTCAGGCGTGGATCGTGGTCCTTGAGGGTGGGCAGCCGTTGATCCCGCGGGGAGATTTCCGTGGGCGTCTCCGGCCATGGAATGGCGAGATCCGGATCGTTCCACCACAAGCCGCCAGCCGCCTCGGGATAATAATCGGGGGAGATCATATACCCGACGATGCAATCGTCCGTAAGCGTAAGGAAGCCGTGAGCGAAGCCGGGGGCGGCGAACATCATGTGCCCGTTCTCCTCCGACAGCTCCGCCGCTGCATAGCGCCCATAGGTTGGCGAGCCTGACCGAACGTCGACCATGACGTCATAAACTACGCCGCGCAGGCACTGGACCAGCTTCACCTCCAGATGTGGGGCGCTCTGGAAGTGCAGGCCTCGCAGCGTTCCGCGCCGACGGTTGTAGGAGGCGCCGGTCTGCCGGAACGAACTGGGGATGCCCGCGGAGTCGTAGCTGGCCGCATGCAGGCGGCGGAACCAGCCGCGGTCGTCACGGAAGAGATCGCCCTGAAGCAGGACGCACCCTGGCAGCAATTCGCCGAGCTGGTACATCGTCAGAAGACGCGAGGATAGGGGATGGCGGTGATAAAGCGGCCGCCGTGATCACGCACGTAGCTGAGCTGGTTCTGGATCTCGTCCGCCAGGTTCCACGGCAGGATCAGCACTACGTCGGGCTTGTCGGTCCGCATGTATTCCGGCGACCGGATTGGAATGCGGGTGCCGGGCAGGAACATTCCCTGCTTGAACGGAGAACGATCCACGACGTAGTCGATGATGTCGCGGCCGATCCCGCAATAGTTGAGAAGCGTGTTGCCTTTGGCGGCTGCTCCATAGGCGACGATCCTGGCGCCATTTTCCTTCTCGGCGATGAGCAGTCGTAGCAGTTCGCGCTTCACACCTTTCACCCTGTCGGCGAAGTCGGCGTAGGTCGCCATTTCACCCAGCCGGTTGTCGGTCTCCAGGCGGCGGATTTCCGCGACCGCTTCGGCCTCGGGGTGAACCGCCTCGGTGCGGCATGCATACAGGCGAAGCGAACCGCCATGGGTGCTCAGCTGATCGACATCGAAGATCCGCAGGCCGGCGCGCGCGAAGACACGTTCGGCCGCCAGCAGGGAAATGTAGCTGAAGTGCTCATGGTAGACCGTGTCGAATTCGTTGTGCTGCATCAGTTGAAGCAGGTGGGGGAATTCGAACGTCGCCACGCCGTCGGGGGCCAGGAGGAGGGCGAAGCCGCGTACGAAGTCGTTGATGTCCGGGACGTGGGCCAGGACGTTGTTGGCCACCATCAGGTCGGCCGGGCCGACGTCGTCACGAATCTTCTGCGCGGTCTCGGCGCCGAAGAAGCAGACGCGGGTGGGAATGCCCCGCTCCTCCACCGCGTGACGGGCGACCGAAGCGCAAGGCTCCACACCCAGAACCTGGATGTTGCGGGACTTGAAGTATTGCAGGAGATAGCCGTCGTTGCTCGCGACTTCGACCACCCGGCTGCCTTGAGCAAGGGCGAAGCGGGCGGTCATCTGGGTGGCGTACCGTTCCGCATGGGCCAGCCAGCTGGTCGAATAGGAGGAGAAGTAGGCATAATCCTCGCGGAACACTTCGTCCGCCCTCAGGTAGTCGTGGAGCTGCGCCAGCTTGCAGTCTCCGCAGACGTAGACGGCGAGCGGATAGAACGGCTCCGGTCCATCCAGCGCTTCGGCGCGGAGATAGTCGTTGGCCACGGGGCTGACGCCCAGGTCGGCCAGCAGCGCCGACAGGGGCGCGCCGCAGTGCCGGCAGGTGCG